>SLLL01000196.1 GCA_007134085.1 Balneolaceae bacterium | reverse complement strand
TATCCATCCGATGGCAGGGTTTCTATCAGCTGCCCCCCGATGTTATCACACAAAAAGATTCTTCAATTCACCGAAGAGCGAATCGGTTGGATCAAAAAGCATCTGGAAAAACCCCGAAAAACATCATCGAAGAGGCTGAGTTTTGTAACCGGAGAAATTCACTCGTTATGGGGAGAGAAGAAGATTCTTGTAGTTTCAAAATCCAAAAAGCCGCGAAGAGCTTTCGTTCTGAATGATGAAGAGATTCACCTGAGGGTAAAACCTGCCGACACCGTTAAAACCCGCGAAAAGGTATTGGATAACCTGTACCGAATGGAACTGAAACGAGAAATCCCCGGGCTGATTGCAAAGTGGGAACCTGTAATGGGCGTTTCTGTGAATGAGTTTGGCGTGAAGAAGATGAAAACCCGATGGGGAACCTGCAACATCCGCGCAAAGAGAATCTGGTTAAATCTTGAGCTCGCCAAAAAAGATCCCGCCTGCCTCGAGTTTATTGTTGTACACGAAATGGTTCATCTGCTTGAACGCCTGCACAGCAAACGATTCTACAGGCTGATGGATCAGTTTCTGCCCGAGTGGCGCGAGCATGAAAAGCTGCTCAGTTACTAATTCTCCTGCCAGTTAGTATGAAAAAACGACCCCCGTGGACTGTCAACCCGCTCGTAGGTATGTGCCCCGAAATAGTCGCGCTGGGCCTGGATTAAGTTTGCTGGTAACCGGCCGGAGCGGAGTGAATCGAACTGGGCGAGATAGGCAGAAAAACAGGGGAGGGGAATTTGGGTATCAATCCCGTTTTTAACCGTTTCCCTAAGGCCAAGTTGGTAGGTTTCCATCTTCTCTGAAAAAACCGGGTGCAGCAACAGGTGCTTAAGATCCGGTTGTTCAGTAAACGCCTTTTCGATGGGTTTCAGAATTTTAGAGCGGATGATGCAGCCGCCCTGCCAGATTTTTGCCACGGATGCAAAGTCAATTCCCCAGCCAAATTCACGGCTCGCTTCAGCAATCATATAAAACCCCTCAGCATAAGCCAAAATTCGGGCGGCAAGCAGGGCGCTTTCCAGGTTTTTGATCTTCAGAGATTTTTCAGGAAGCGCCGGCTTGCTATTCGGTTTTGTTGATGATATTCGCGCCCTCAAATCTATCAGCGATGAAAAGAATCGCGCGTAAACAGCTTCGGTAATTCCCGGGAGTGGTATGCCCAGATCAAGAGAGGTGATGGCTGTCCATTTTCCGGTGCCTTTCTGGCCGGCATTGTCGAGAATGCTATCCACAAGAGGGCTTCCGTTCTCATCAACAACCGTGAGAATGAGGGCGGTAATCTCCATCAAGTAGCTGTTCAGGCCGGTTTCATTCCACGCAGAAAATTGGCCTGCAATTTCAGCTGTGCTCATATTTGCTGAATCTTTCATCAGGTGATAAGCTTCAGCGATGAGTTGCATATCGGCATATTCAATTCCGTTATGAACCATCTTTACAAAATGCCCGGCTCCGCCACCTCCAATCCAGCGGCAGCATGGCGAACCATCGAAAGCTGTTGCTGCTGAGGTTTCAAAGATTTGGCGGACGGAACTCCATGCAGCAACATCACCACCGGGCATGAGAGACGGCCCGTTTCTTGCCCCTTCTTCACCACCTGAAACACCCATCCCAATAAAGTGGATTTCTTTCTTCGAAAGCTCCTTTACGCGGCGTTCGGTGTCGTTGAAGTTGGAGTTGCCGCCATCAATCAAAATATCACCGGATTCCAGAAGTGGTGCCAGTTCGCTGATAACAGCATCCACAGGGGCACCGGCTTTTACCATCATCATAATTTTTCTGGGCCTTTCGAGTGATTCTACAAACGATGCTGCACGTTTTGCGCCGAAGAAATCTTTCTCAGGCCCGGCTTCGGCCAAAAAATTGTCAACAAGATTCTCTTCGCCCGGTGCTATGCGATTGAAAACTGAAACACGATTCCCTTTCTCTTCAAAATTGAGGGCGAGGTTTCTGCCCATCACGCCAAGGCCGTAGATTCCAATGTGAGATTTTTTCATGCTTCTCTGTCTGTTTTGTTGAGTATTTCTTTGAGGATGGTGCCAGGATCGGCGCTGACAGATACGGTGGCCGCATCTTCCGGTTCTTCCAGATCGTTGAACTGTGAATCGAGCAGATCAGCCGGCATGTAGTGTCCGCTTCTTTTTTTGAGGCGGCCGGAGATAAGTTCTTTCGAGCCTTTCAGATAGATAAACTGTACATCACGGTCACCCGATGTTGATGTAAGAATATCCCGATAGTTCTGCTTTAGTGCCGAGCAGGCAAGAACGGCACCACCGCTGCGGTTCCATTCAGAAATGTTTTGAGCCAGAATGGTAAGCCATGGAAGCCTGTCCTGATCATCCAGGGGGATGCCGTTTCTCATCTTTTCCACATTTTCATCAGGGTGAAAATCGTCCGCATCATAAAAAGGGAGATTTTTCACTTCTCCCAGCATTTTCCCGATGGTAGTTTTTCCGCAGCCGGAAACACCCATCACTACATAAACCATATCCGTTTATTTTGTTCACTGTAATTATACAATGGATTTTTGAGATCACATAGTGGAAGAGTCAGAAAAGGGGTTTTAACCCAAATTATGTCAAAGTGTTTAATTAACGTGAGTTTGACATAAGATTTTATTGAAGAGTGTCCTCTTTGAGAGCCTTTGAGAAAATTGCCAAGCAACTATACTATAATCCACTTTTTTAGGCCACGAGGGCACAAAGTCACGAAGATTCACGAAGTTCAGTTAATTGATATTATTCTACTTCGTGCGCCTTCGCGACCTCGAGTCTTCGTGGTGATAATTACGGTTGTAATGATTTTGCAGATAATATTCTCACAGCATCTTGAAGGGGGAGCAATGGGGAATGAAAAGATTTGATTTTAAGCTCATTTGTGAAATATCAGAGTCAAATCAACACTCAGCGGGTCATCCCCTTCGTCCGCCTTAGGCGGACTCTGCCCCTTCTTCCATCGAGATCCTATTGGGAAAAGGGGGGTTAGTTAGGCTTACGTTGTTATATCGAACTCGCGTTAATTAACAGGTGATCAAAATTTTAGAATTATTTTGGATAAATAGGTATAAATATCGTAATATGATTTGTAATTACTAAATCACTGAGAATATGCTGACAGATTTCGGTTATATCCTGCTCTTTATTGTTACCGGGGCCATTTTTGTAGGGGTGGCACTTTTCGTTGCAAAACTTGTGAGGCCTGACCGTCCCAACGAGATTAAGCTGATGACCTACGAATGCGGTGAAATTCCGTTTGGCGATGCAAGGGTACAGTTCAACAACCGCTTCTACATTATAGGTTTGATGTTTCTGATCTTTGAAGTGGAAATTTTACTGCTGTTCCCCTGGGCAGTTGTATTCAAAGAGATTGGCTGGTTTGCCTTTGCGGCAATGTTTGTTTTTGTGTTTCTGATTTTTATCGGGTTTATCTACGAACTCGGTAAAGGCCAGCTGAAATGGGATATACCAAAACCAAGAATACCCAGATATGTAGAGGGAGTGGGTGTGGTTGATGATGATTACAGAGAAGAGAAAGTAAACGAACCTGCACTGCAGGCAGATTAAAATTGAGGGTGTAGTCTCCGATTATGGGAATGCTTGATAAAAAATACCATGACAGTAACATCATTATAGTGGGCCTTGAGAGTGCCCTGAACTGGGCGCGAAAAAACTCGCTCTGGTACGAGCAGTTTGGCCTTGCCTGCTGCGCAATTGAGATGATGGCAACAGCAGCCTCCCGCTACGATTTCGACAGGTTTGGAATTATTCCACGCTCTTCGCCGCGCCAGGCCGATGTAATGATTGTAGCCGGTACGGTTACCATGAAAATGGCATCAAGAATATTGAGGCTTTACGAACAGATGTCGGAACCACGCTATGTTATTAGTATGGGCTCGTGCTCAAATTGTGGCGGCCCATATTGGGAGCACGGTTACCATGTGCTGAAAGGGGTGGATAAGGTAGTGCCGGTTGATGTATACGTTCCCGGCTGCCCGCCAAGGCCTGAGGCGTTGCTTGAAGGGTTCCTGAAACTTCAGGAAAAAATTACGGGAGAGACAATTCTCGAGAAAAAAGAATCAGAGCAAGAATAAACGAGATGAAGACACCGGAAGAGATTTTTGAGTATCTGAAAAATGAGTTTGGTGAAGATGCGCTCACTTTTGAGAAGGGTGATATTGGCGATCCATGGATTCTCGTTGATGCGGCTTCCATCAAAAGCGTATCAAAGTTTTTGAGGGATGATCCCGGGATGCGGTTCAATACGTTGATGTGCCTCAGCGGGTTACACTACCCAAAAGAGGAAGAGCTGGGCGTGGTTTATAATCTGCACTCAACTGAGCTGAATCAAACCATCACGTTAAAAGTGAGAGTGCCGATTGATGAACCGGCAGTACCATCCGTAGAGGCCATCTGGAAAACAGCCGACTGGCACGAGCGGGAAGCGTACGATATGGTTGGGGTAACATTTGAGGGGCACCCTAATCACAAGAGAATATTGCTGCCCGATGACTGGGAAGGCCATCCGCTGAGAAAGGATTATGTGCCTCAGGAATTTTACAGGGGTGTAACTACACGCGCTTAACAGCAAGGGACAGATGTTATGATAGAAGTAATTTCAAAAGAAACCGGCAACAAAGAGATGGTCATCAATATGGGGCCACAGCATCCGTCAACCCACGGTGTGTTGCGGCTTGAGCTGGTTCTTGATGGGGAGATCATCACCAAAGTGCGCCCGCATATCGGCTACCTTCACCGCTGTTTTGAGAAGTATGCCGAGCAGATGGACGACTACGCCAAAGTGATTCCTTACACCGACAGAATGGATTACGTTTCGGCGATTAACCAGGAGCATGGCTATGTGATTGCCCTTGAGCGCATGCTTGAACTCGAAGTGCCTGAGCGAGTGGAATATATCCGTGTGATCATGGCCGAGCTACAGCGAATTGCGAGCCACCTGCTGGGTATCGGCGCTTTTGGCCTCGATCTTGGTGCATTCAGCCCGTTTCTCTATCTCTTTACCGAGCGCGAAAAAATTCTCGACATTTTTGAAAAAGTTACCGGCGCCAGGCTGCTCTACAATTACTTTGCTGTAGCCGGGTTGATGCGCGACGTACATCCGGAGTTTAAAACCGACACGGCAGAATTTGTTAAGACGTTCCGGCCAAAAATTAAAGAGCTGAACGACCTTCTCTCTTACAACAAAATCTTTATCCAGCGCACGGCCAACATTGGTGTTCTTCCTGAGAAAGTGGCATTTAACTATGCGGCATCAGGCCCGGTTTTGAGGGGGTCCGGCGTGAAATGGGATCTGCGCAAAAACGATCCATACTCCATTTATGACAGATTTGAATTCGACATACCGGTAGGGACAGGAGAAGTTGGCACACTTGGCGACTGCTGGGACCGCTACATGGTGCGCGTAAAAGAGATGGAACAGAGCCTCAGAATTATTGAACAGGCACTCGACGGCATGCCCGATGAGGGTGATGTGATGGCGGCTATTCCCAAACGAATAAGGGCAAAAGAGGGAGAGATTTATGTACGTACGGAATCGCCTCGTGGTGAGCTCGGCTACTACATTGTGAGTGATAAATCGGCCAGCCCGTTCAGGGTAAAAGCCCGCGCCCCGAGTTTTGTGCATCTAAGCCTGCTGCCGGCCATATCAAGAGGTTCGCTAATTGCCGATATGGTGGCCATTGTTGGCAGCATTGATATAGTTCTTGGAGAAGTGGACCGATAAACGAGTGAACAGAAATTGAAATGACAGAATACGCAACAAACATACACCCGATGGCAGCCATTCTGATACATGCTGCCATTCCACTAACCATAATTTTGGTTTACGCACTGGTTGCCATTTGGGGTGAGCGGAAAATTGCCGGTTTCATACAGGATCGCCTCGGCCCTATGAGGGTTGGCGGATGGCACGGATGGGCGCAGTCCATTGCCGATCTTCTGAAGCTCATTCAGAAAGAAGACATTATTCCAACCAATGCAAGCCGGTTTCTTTTCAAGTTTGCTCCGTTTATGATGTTCGCAGCTTCTTATGCTGCATTTGCTGTGATCCCGTTCAGCAGTGCTTACATCGGCAGTATGATAAATATCGGGGTTTTCTATCTGCTGGCTGTAACGTCAATTCTTACACTGAGTGTAATTATGGCTGGGTGGGCATCAAACAATAAATGGTCGCTGCTTGGCGGTATGCGTAGTGCAGCGCAGATGGTTAGTTACGAAGTGCCAACAATTGCCACTGTACTCACGGTAGTTTTGGTAGCTGGATCGCTTAATCTGATGACTGTAACCGAAATGCAGGCCGGTAACGACACCCTGGGCTTTCTGCCCAACTGGCTGATCTTCCAGAATCCGTTTCTCATTGTGGCTTTCATCATCTTCTTTATCTCTATTCTGGCCGAATCGCACAGGGTGCCTTTCGACCTTCCGGAATCAGAATCGGAGCTGGTGGGTGGTTATCAAACCGAATATTCAGGCATGAGATGGGCCATGTTTATGCTCGCGGAATACGCTGATATGCTGCTTCTCTCACTGCTTGGTGCAACACTATTCTTTGGCGGCTGGAACAGCCCGTTCGGGGATTTTATGGGCGGCCCGGCATGGGGATTCTTCTGGTTTATGCTGAAAGGCCTGCTGCTTGTATTTGTTATGATGTGGATACGATGGACACTGCCGAGATACCGTGTGGATCAGCTAATGCACATCTGCTGGAATATTTTGATTCCACTTTCATTCATTAATCTTGTGCTCACAGCCCTCTGGGAAGTGATTTTTTAAACATTAGATGCTAAAACGATGCTAAATGCCGTAAAACAGAGCTGGTTAACATTTAAGTCGATCTTTACGGGGATGGGCGTTACCATTCGGCACTTTTTCGGGCCGTCTGTTACCCTTCGGTATCCTGAGGAGAGAATGGAGCTGCCTAAAGGGGCACGTGCCAGGCTTTTTGTAAATATTGATGACTGCATCGGCTGTAATCTCTGCGCGAGAGCATGCCCGGTAAACTGCATAGATATCGAAACGGTGGCGGCAACGAAGGATGTGGATCTTGGCAAAACATCAACCGGAAACCCCAAGCGCTTCTGGCTTACCCGCTTTGATATAGATATGGCAAAATGTATGTACTGCGATTTATGTGTGCATCCCTGCCCAACCAACTGCATCTATATGGTTCCGGAGTATGAATACTCGGAGTACGACAGAAGCAACCTTGTGTACCACTTCAGCAATCTTGAACCCGAAATGGTGGCTGAGGTGAAAGAGAAGGCTGAGCAGGAAGCAGAACAGAAGAAACGCGAACGCGAAGAGATGATGCGGAAAAAAGCAGAAGAGAAAGCGAAGAAAGAGCTCGAAGAAAAAAAGAAGGCGGATGAAGAAGCAACAAAAAATGAAAAAGAGAACGGAGGGGAATAGGCTATGGAACTAACTACCATTTTATTCTACCTCTTTGCACTGGTAACCCTTGGGTCAGCCGCTACGATGGTGTTCTCAAAAAATATTGTCCACTCTGCATTTGCCCTGATGTTTACGCTGATGGGTGTGGCTGCACTCTATGTGCTGCTCTATGCAGATTTTCTCGCCGCTACCCAGCTGTTGGTGTACGTAGGCGGCATTTTGATATTGATACTCTTCGGTGTGATGCTTACATCGCAGGGCTATACACTAAGTTTTAAAACCATCACGGTTAACCTGATACCGGCATCGCTGATATCTGTTGGCATAGCTGCACTTCTGATTTTTGCATTTCTCACCACAGACTGGACTATCAGCGAAGTGGCTGAACGCACAGATACCGTGTACGATCTGGGAATGCTGCTGATGGGAGACTACATCCTGCCATTTATTGCGGTTGGAGTGCTGCTGCTTATTGCGATAATCGGCGCCATTTTAATGTCAACACGGCTTTCTGCCGAAAATGAGGGAGTAAGCTGATCATGGAAATACTGATGAGCAGTGCCATTTTTGAACCCGGATTAAATCACTTTTTAGTAGTGAGTGCCCTGCTGTTTTCACTTGGGGTGATGGCAGTACTGTCTAAGAGAAACGTCATTATGGTGCTGATGGGGGTAGAGCTGATTTTAAACTCGGCAAACATCAACCTGATAGCATTCAGCCGGTTTACGGAGCTTTCTCTTGACGGACAGATGATCGGGCTTTTTGTGATCATCATTGCGGCTGCTGAGGCGGCTGTTGCACTAGCCATTGTGTTGAATGTGTATAACCGCTTCAAGACGATCAATCTCGATGAAATTAACCTGCTGAAGGGATAACGATGACAGAATTAAAACCATCACGATAGGAAAAAGCATGTTTACGAATCTTCCCATTATTATTCTGCTTCTGCCTCTGCTGGCATTTATCCTGATGATATTTTTCGGGAATAAACTGCCCCGAAAAGGAGACTGGCTTGCCACAGGAATGATGGCACTAACACTGGTACTATCGGTTGTGCTGCTTATTACCAAGGTTGGCTCACATTCGGCTGAGGTATTTACCTCATCGTTCGATTGGGTTGTAGTCGGCTCAAAAACAATCGGTTTCGGTATTATGATCGATAACCTTGCAGCGATTATGCTGGTGGTTGTTACGCTGGTGAGCACGCTTGTTCATCTCTTCTCTATCGCCTATATGAAAGGGGATGTCCGTTATTCGCGGTATTACGCCTACCTGGGGCTTTTCTCTTTCTCCATGCTGGGCATTGTACTCACAAACAACATCTTGCTGATGTATGTTTTCTGGGAGCTTGTGGGGATCAGTTCTTACCTGCTCATTGGCCACTGGTATGAGAAGAAATCGGCTTCCAATGCAGCAAACAAAGCGTTTATTGTAAACAGAGTTGGTGATTTCGGGATGTTTATCGGGATTATGATTCTGTTCATCAGCTTCTCCTCTTTCACATTCGAAGCTATTTTCGATTCTATTTCTGCCGGCCAGCTGCCGTTTGGCAGTGAAGGGTGGTTAACCGCCGCCGGAGTATTGATCTTTTGCGGAGCGGTTGGTAAATCAGCCCAATTCCCGCTTCATGTGTGGCTGCCCGATGCCATGGAAGGCCCAACACCGGTTAGTGCCCTCATCCACGCTGCAACCATGGTAGCGGCAGGTGTGTACCTGGTTGCCCGTGTTTTCCCGATGTTAACAGCAGATGCACTTATGGTGATTGCTTACATCGGCGCTATCACAGCATTGATTGCGGCAACCATCGCTATCACGCAGTTCGATATTAAAAAAGTTCTTGCCTATTCCACGATCAGTCAGCTCGGCTATATGATCATGGCTTTGGGAGTTGGAGCGTACACGGCAGGCTTTATGCACCTCGTGACCCATGCCGCATTTAAAGCAGGCCTGTTTCTTGGAGCCGGGAGTGTGATTTTCGCGATGCACGCATCCCTTCACAAACTGCACGATCATGATACGGATGCACAGGATATCCGCAATATGGGAGGGCTGAAAGCCAAAATGCCGGTTACCTACTGGACATTCCTCATTTTTACACTCGCGATTTCCGGAATTCCGCTTACATCAGGCTTTTTAAGCAAGGATGAAATTCTTGCCGGTACACTGGCATTCAGTACAATTAACGGGCACTGGCTGCTTCCGCTCGTTGCATTTACCGTAGCCGGCCTCACTGCCTTCTACATGTTCCGCCTGTTTATAATCACGTTCCACGGAAAAGCGGCGAATGAAAAGATACTGGCAGGAGTGATGGAATCGCCAAAAGTGATGACCATTCCGCTGATGGTTCTTGCAGCACTCTCGCTCTTTTTCTTCTACAGTTTCAATCCATTTGGCGCCTCTTCAGGCTGGTTTTACAGCGCGGTTGTGCGTCCGGCGAGTATGGTGCCTGAACTGCTTCAACCGGCAGCATACCCGGTGTTTTATGAGGCTGTAAGCAGTGTTCACACCATTGCGATGGTGCTCTCCATCATTATTGCGGTTGCAGGGGTTTATCTTGCTTTTATGGTTTATCAGCAGAAGAAAATCAGCGCAGAAAAACTGGCTCAGCGTGCCGGTTTCCTCTACAAAGGCGCAACAAACAAATGGTATTTCGATGAGATGTATAACCGCGTATTTGTAAACGGAAGCCATGTAATCATGAAGGCACTGCGTTGGTTCGACGAAACCATTATCGACGGAATTGTAAACGGTGCAGCTACGGTAACACAGCTTTTTGCATCCATCAGCGGGTGGATTGATACCAACATTGTGGACGGGCTTGTGAACGGAACCGCATCAACAGCAAACAGGGCGGGCGGGCTTTTGAGCCACATCCAAACCGGCAAAGTGCAGACATATCTGCTGTTCGTACTGTTCAGCTTTGTGGTACTGTTTATCCTGTTTTTATGAGAATGAGAGAGTATGAAATTGAACGATTTATTAATACATAACAGAACGTAAACCTATGGAACTTAACATATTTGGCATCGGTATTCTTACCTGGATAGTGTTTATCCCGATAGTGGGTATGATTATCGTTTTGCTGCTTCCTGACAAAAACCGAAATGCCATTCGCTGGACCGCAGCCGTAGCCACAGGAATACAGGTGGTGCTTGCAGGTATCATTTTTGCGGTTTTCGATCGTGCCAAACTCGGCATAAACGATGCGGAAAGTTTCCAGTTTATGGAGAAATACAGCTGGATTACAGTTGAAGCTGTGCCATGGGTTGGCCGGATTGAGATTAACTACTTCCTGGGTATCGACGGATTAAGTGTGCTGATGATTATCCTTACCTCGCTTATCGCATTTATTGGGGTTATATCCTCTTGGAATATCGATAAGATGGTGAAGGGTTACTTTGCTCTCTATCTGCTGCTGGTTACCGGCATGATGGGCGTGTTTGTAGCGCTCGATTTCTTCCTCTTCTTCATCTTCTGGGAAGTAATGTTGCTGCCTATGTATTTCCTCATCGGTTTATGGGGTGGCCCAAGGCGAGAATACGCGGCTATCAAGTTTTTTATCTACACTTTTGTTGGCGGTATTTTGATGCTGCTCACCATGCTTGCACTCTATTTCAGCGTGGCTTACACCGATCCGGCAACGGGGCAGTCCGTGCATACATTCAACATTCTGCACATGATGAACCCCGCAAATTATGTGGATGGCGGCCTGCTCTCCGGAGTGGATACTACCTGGCGGTATGTAGCCTGGATGGCGCTATTCATCAACTTTGCGATTAAAATACCGTTGTTCCCGTTCCACACCTGGCTGCCCGATGCCCACGTGGAAGCGCCAACACCAATCAGCGTAATTCTTGCCGGTGTTCTGCTAAAGCTTGGAACCTATGGCCTGCTGCGGATCAACTTCCCGATCTTCCCCGATGCCACGGTGTACTTCATCTACTTTATGGCAGCACTGGGTATGATCAGCATTATCTACGGTGCATTTTGTGCCATGGCTCAGGACGACTTTAAGAAACTGATTGCATATTCGTCCATAAGCCATATGGGTATAGTAGTGCTCGGTATTGCTGCCCTCAACACGCAGGGAATGGTTGGTGGTGTGTTACAAATGTTCAATCACGGTATTATTACTGCGGTGCTCTTCCTTTCGGTAGGAGTACTGTACGACAGAACCAAAAAGCGGGGATTGTACGACTTTGGCGGTATTGCCACACAGATGCCAAAATACACAGGGCTCGCAATGATCGGTATGTTTGCTGCGCTTGGCTTGCCGGGGCTCAATGGCTTTGTGAGTGAGCTCTTCTCATTTTTGGGGGCATTCGAAGCGTACAAGTGGATCACCATTATTTCTGTAACAGGAATTATCATCACTGCGGGGTACATACTATGGACTATCCAGCGTGTGTATCTGGGTAAAACACCCGAGAAGCTGGCCGATCTCAAAGATCTCACACCGCGCGAGGTACTGATGTTTGTACCGCTCATCGTGTTGATCATACTGCTAGGAATTTATCCGGCGCCTGCAATTGAACTGATGAACAGCTCGCTGAGCCACTTGGTAGAATTCATTAACGCCGGAGGTATGTAGATGAGTGGTTTAGAATGCATCAATCATGCCGGCCAATTGAAGAAAATAGAACCCTGAATGTAGAATCTGCACCTGAACATGGTTGAAAATACATTACATAGCATCAGCCTATACCTGCCCGAGATTGTACTTGTGGTTACACTCTGCGTTATCATTGTGGCGGATCTCGTTCTGAAAAATCAGAAACACGCTTCGGCCTGGATTATGCTTGGCGGGCTTGCAACAGCAGGAATCTTTGTGATGTTGCAGGCAGGCACAGTTGAATCCATTTTCTTTGGAATGGCAGCGGTTGACCCATTTGCCACATTTTTTAAAGTACTGCTGATTTTTACAGGAATATTTGTGGTGCTCTTTTCGATGAAAAACAGAGAGTTGGAAGGGTATTCATCCCGAATGGGCGAATACTACATGCTCTTTTCCGGCATGATGCTTGGAATGCTGATGATGGTTGGCGCTACCAACCTGCTGCTGATGTTCCTTGCACTCGAGATAGCAAGTATCAGTTCGTACGTACTGGCAGGATTTACGAAGAGGTCACTCCGGTCATCCGAAGCCGCGATGAAGTATATCATTTACGGCGCGGTATCGTCAGGCGTAATGCTTTACGGTATTTCACTGTTGATTGGTGTAACAGCCGCTACTGACATCAACGCCATAAATGAAGCCATTGCTGCAGGTGTGGAGCAAACAATGATGCTCAATATCTCTGTACTGATGATACTTGTGGGGCTTGGTTTCAAAATCGCCGTGGTTCCGTTCCATTTCTGGGCACCAGATGTGTACGAGGGTGCACCGATAACCATAGCCGCGCTGCTTGCGGTTGCATCAAAAATTGCAGCCTTTGCCATGCTGATAAGGCTCTTTTCAGTCTCTTTCATAGATGCATCAGGGTTGAGCACAACAGGCACCTGGAGTTCGGTTGAAGGCATTCACTGGGGCCTTCTGCTGGGTGGTATGGCTGCACTCGCGATGATTGTTGGAAACCTGGCCGCGCTTAGGCAGGATAACATCAAGCGAATGCTGGCATATTCGAGCATAGCGCATGCAGGATATATTTTGATGGGATTGGTGATTATGTCGAGCGAAGGGCTCACATCCATCATGATCTATCTCTTTATCTATCTGTTCATGAATTTGGGTGCGTTCTATGTGGCGATGCTTTTTATGAACAAAGCGGGCACGGAATCTATCGAAGAGTACAAGGGGCTGGGGCACAGAGCTCCGCTTGCCGGTGCAGCACTCACCATCTTTCTGGTATCGTTAACCGGACTGCCGCCAACAGGTGGTTTTGTGGCTAAGCTCTATATTTTTGGAGCAGCCATAAGCGGGGGATGGATTTGGCTTGCAGCTATTGCCGGTATTACCACAATTATTTCCCTCTTTTATTACATCCGGGTGGTTAGAAATATGTATTTCTTTAAACCGGATGAAGATGCCGGAAGAATTGAGTTTGATATTTCATCAAAAGTAATTCTGTTTGCACTGTTGGTGCCCGTACTGTTGACAGGCCTCTACTTCCAGCCTGTTCTGGAGTTTGCGAGAAATTCTATGCTGATGTTCGGTTTTTAGTTCTTTGATTTTATCGGGGCGTACTAATCACATGCAATTGCATGTCGATAAGACAATGAGAAATTTGCCCGAAAACTGATACTTAGCAGGAATTTCATCAATCAATAAATACCAAAACCATGAGTACTAAAACAGCCGCAAAACTTTTTGAAGAGGCCGAAGTTGACCTCAAACGAGCTAATGATGAACTCTACAGGCCATCGGAGGATGTTGTAAGCTTTTCAGCATGCACGTTTTCAAGGCGTTCGCTCTACAAATACCTGCACGGCCTTGCGCAAATCTACGCTGAGGAGAAGAAGATTATGCTTGAGCCGAACCTTACCATCGATCAGCTCATTACATTCTGCAGCCAGTTTAATAAAAAACTGAAGCATGTGGATTTTTCAAATCTCTATTGCAAATGCAACGATGTGCTCAAAGATCCTGATGAGGAGATTGTACACTGCACCAGTGTTGATATGGTGAGCTACTGTGCAGATCTTGCCGAACAGGTACGTGATATTGTTAAGGAAAAAACCAGTTGATTGAGTGCCTTGCGTGAATGCAGGGAAAAACTGTTATTATTTGAAATACAACTTGCGTTATAAAAAAGGCGCTCTAATTTCGTATCTTCATTGCTGATTTCGGAGTATGCTGTCAGTAAATAAGGGCAGCACGTTGTTTTAACTAATTTTATCGAATAATAACTTTACAGGTATGTTTTCAACCTCGTGTCATTACGGCCTACAGGGTATCCTCTACATTGCAATGCACTCCACTGATGAAAAAAATGTTGACCTGAAACAGATTGCGGACGAACAGAATATACCCAAGCACTTCTTAAGCAAAATTCTGCAACAGCTGGTAAAGAATAATCTTCTTGTTTCAATGAAAGGCCCAACCGGCGGTTTCAGGCTGAACAGAGATGCGAATGATATCACGTTAATTGAAGTGATCGATGCTATTGATGGCCTGGGTGTATTTACAAAATGTGGTATTGGTTTTAAGCAGTGCAATGATGCAAACCCCTGCCCAATTCACGATGAATACAAGAAAGTTCGAAGCCAGGTGGAAAAGCTATTCAGCAATAAAACATTGCACGAACTTACAGAAGATGTGAAAAGAGGAGAGAGCATCATCAGCCTTGGAAAAAAAGAAACATAACGAACAGTTTATTTTTACAAGTTTCCTCCACTGTTAAATAACTCTGCAAGGCAATCGCTGTTATTTTGAGATTTTATATTTGAAATCATGTGTCTCAATACTCGCTATTCTGATATACAACGGCACGAGTTAAAAGCCTTGATTCTATAAATACAATTTGTGCACAGGATTCTTTTTTATTACATTTAATTAGAGTTTTTTATCTAAATATCTCAAATAGAGAATAACCATCATTACCGGTAAGTGGGCGGGTAGTAACAGTCAGTGAGAATATCATCCGCAAGAGGTTGATTTTTAATTAGCTGCCGGCTCAAAATTGACACCATATGTTTTCAGCTTCTTGTCATTACGGTTTGCAAGCCATGTTCTACATTGCTCTTCACTCATCAAGTGATAAGAATGTAGAACTTACAGAAATTGCAAGGGAACAGGATATACCAAAACACTTTTTAAGTAAAATTTTGCAGCTTCTGGTTAGGGAGAAACTTCTTTATTCCATGAAAGGGCCAACAGGTGGATTCAGGCTTACCAGGGCACCTGATGAGATCACACTGATTGAAATTGTAGATGCCATTGACGGGCTCGACATTTTTCATCAATGCGGCATTGGGTTTAAATCGTGTGATGACCAAAATCCCTGCCCAATTCATCACGACTATAAAGTAATCAGAGAGCGTGTGAACAACCTGTTCAGTACCAAAACACTGGAAGCTCTAAAAGAAGAAGTGCAGAACGGTGGAAGTATCATCTCAATAAGCCAGATAGAATAAAAGAAATTGCGTTCCGGCCTGTAGAGGCAGCGGAACAGAAGCATAACCATTTTAAAAATAGAATCAATATTCCCGGAGGAATTGTCCATGTCGAAAAAACAGGTAACCATTGATGCAAATGAAGCCGCGGCCTATATAGCCCATAAACTTAGCGAAGTAATTGCTATCTATCCCATTACACCCGCATCGCCCATGGGTGAGTGGAGTGATGAATGGTCGATGGCTGGCAAAAAAAATATTTGGGGTACTGTACCGGAAGTAGCCGAGCTGCAAAGTGAAGGCGGGGCTGCGGGTACCATGCACGGGGCGCTTCAAACCGGCGCCATTACTACTACATTTACGGCGTCGCAGGGATTACTGCTCAAAATGCCGAATCTCTATAAAATAGCAGGTGAGCTTACACCGGCAGTTGTACATGTGGCTGCAAGAACGGTTGCAACTCACGCGTTGTCCATTTTTGGCGACCATAGTGATGTAATGGCCATGCGCCCTACTGGGGTAGCAATGCTTAGCTCTAATAGTGTACAGGAGGCGATGGATATGGCGCTTGTGGCGCATGCTTCCACGCTTGAATCGCGAATACCGTTTATTCACTTTTTTGATGGATTCCGCACATCACATGAGGTTCAAAAAATTCACCAGATATCTGAAGAGGTGATGAAAGAGATGATTGATGATGACTGGGTGATAGATCACCGTTTGCGGGCATTAACTCCCGATAAGCCGATTATAAGAGGTACGGCACAAAACCCTGATGTGTTTTTCCAGGCACGTGAAGCGGGCAATAAATATTACAACGCCTGTCCTGATATAGTACAGAACACAATGGATAAACTGGCACTGCACACTGGCCGCCAGTACAAATTGTTTGAGTATTTTGGCGATGAAGATGCAGAAAGAGTGATTATTTTGATGGGCTCTGGTGCAGAAACCGCCCATGAAACTGTGCTGAAGCTGAACCAGCGCGGTGAAAAAGTTGGACTGATTAAAGTACGCCTTTTCCGTCCGTTCAGTATGAAGCACCTGATACAGGCACTGCCGGATTCAGTAAAATCAATCGCTGTACTCGACCGCACCAAGGAGTCAGGCAGTGTAGGCGAGCCGCTTTATAACGATGTGGTTTCAACACTATTCGAAAACAGAACCGAAGGCTGGAAAACCTTTAACGCCGAACCTAAAGTTGTGAACGGCCGGTACGGGCTTTCTTCGAAAGAGTTTACACCGCCAATGGTAAGCCGAATTTTTGATGAACTAAAAGAAGAAAAACCGAGAAATCACTTTACCATAGGTATAAATGATGACGTTACCCATACCCATCTCGATTATACAACGGATGGCTGGGATATGGATGCCGATGTTTTTGAAGGCCTTTTTTATGGGCTGGGTGCCGACGGTACCGTGAGTGCAAACAAAAACTCCATCAAAATAATCGGTGATAACACAGATAATTATGCACAGGGTTACTTTGTGTACGACTCCAAAAAGTCGGGCGCAACAACGGTTTCCCACCTGCGGTTTGGGCCAAACCCAATCCGGTCTGCTTATCTTATCGATAAGGCGAAATTTATTGCCTGCCACCAGTTCCAGTTTTTGAACCGGCTTGATATGCTCAAAAAAGCACGGCCGGGAGCTACCTTCCTGCTCAATGCACCCTATGGGCCGGATGAGGTTTGGGATAACATCCCTAAAAAAGTGCAGCAGCAGATTATTGATAAAAAACTAAAGCTTTACAGCATTGATGCATATAAAGTAGCCCGCGAAAATGGAATGGGCACCCGCATCAACACGGTAATGCAAACCTGCTTCTTTGCTATTTCCGAAATTTTACCGAAAGAACAGGCCATTGCATTGATTAAAGACGCCATCAAAAAAGCGTATGGCAGCAAAGGTGAGAAGATACTGCAGAGCAACTATGCAGCTGTGGATAATTCAGTGGCAAATCTGTTTGAAATTGAGGTGCCTGAGCAGGCCGGTTCATCCATAGAGATGAGGCCACCTGTGCCGGAAGAAGCACCTGAATATGTGCAGAAAGTGATTGCTGAAATTATTGCCGGTAACGGTGATGAACTTCCGGTGAGTGCATTCCAGCCCGACGGAACGTTCCCGACTTCAACCACACAGTGGGAGAAAAGAAATATAGCACAGGAAATCCCGGTTCTGGAACCTGATATCTGTATCCAGTGCGGTAAGTGTATGTTTGTTTGCCCGCATGCGGTTATTCGTATGAAGGCATTTGATGGCGAACTGCTCGAAGCTGCACCTGAAACATTTAAATACATGGATGCAAAAGGCCGTGAGTGGCCGGATAATACCAAAGTCAGCATTCAGGTTTCACCTGAAGATTGTACGGGTTGTGTACTTTGCGTTGAGGTTTGCCCCGCAAAAGACAGAACGAACGTTGGCCGTAAGGCACTGAATATGGCACCGATTGACCCGCTTCTTGAGCAGGAAATTGAAAACTGGGAATTCTTCCTCTCTCTGCCCGAGTACGACAGGTCACAGATCAAACAGGAAACCGTGAAAGGGTCCCAATTCCTGCAGCCACTCTTTGAATTTTCAGGAGCATGTGCGGGGTGTGGTGAAACACCATACATCAAACTTATAACACAACTTTATGGCGACCGAATGGTGATTGCCAACGCAACAGGCTGTTCCAGCATTTACGGAGGTAACCTGCCGTCAACACCATACACAACCAACAGCCAGGGCCTTGGCCCGGCATGGTCAAACTCGCTGTTTGAGGATAATGCGGAATTTGGCCTGGGTTACAGGCTTACGATTGATAAGCACACCGAGCAAGCCAAAGAGATGCTTGTTAGAATGAATGGTGCAGTGGATAAACAACTGGTGCAAGATATTTTACATGCTGACCAAACCACCGAGCCGGGCATTTTTGAACAGCGCGAGCGGGTTGCCAAACTTAAAGAAGCTCTGAAAAGTGCAGGTACAAGGGAAGCAAAAATGCTGCTTAGCGTTGCCGACTATCTTGTGCGTAAAAGTGTATGGATATTTGGCGGCGACGGATGGGCGTATGATATCGGCTACGGCGGCCTCGACCACGTACTAGACAGCGGCCGGGATGTAAACATTCTTGTGATGGATACAGAAGTATATTCCAACACAGGCGGGCAGTGCTCGAAAGCCACACCACTTGGTGCCGTTGCAAAATTTGCAGCTGCCGGTAAGCGCGTTGGCAAGAAAGATCTCGGGTTGATGAGCATCAACAGCGGTAAGGCTTATGTTGCACGCATAGCCATGGGATCAAGCGATATGCAGACGATGAAAGCCATCATTGAAGCAGAGCGTTATCCGGGGCCATCCATCATTATAGCGTACAGCCACTGTATTGCACACGGCTACAACATGAAGGACGGTTTAACCCAGCAGAAACTTGCGGTAGATGCCGGTTATTGGCCGCTTTTCCGGTTTGACCCGATGAAAGCGGATGAAGGCAAAAATCCATTCCAGCTCGATTCGAAAGCACCAAAGATAGATCTCAAAGATTATGCGTATAACGAAATGAGATATCTGATGCTGGCAAAAGCGAAGCCAAAGCTGGCGAAAGAACTGATGAGCAGGGCTCAAAAAGAAGTACACGATCAATGGAAAGTGTACGAGCAGCTTGAAAAAGTGTATGAGCCTGAAGAGTAGGTAACGAAACGCCCGGCTTATTAACGAATTGGCCGGGTGAGTTCATCCATCAAAAAAATTCCCAAAACTAACGAGATTATCATGAATTTAGAGACTAAATATCTGGGGCTTACCCTAAAGAATCCATTGGTTCCTGCAGCATCACCGCTATCCAGTGAAGTGGATAACGTAAAGAAAATGGAAGATGCGGGGGCATCAGCTATTGTGATGTACTCCCTTTTCGAAGAACAGATTAATGTGGAAAATGAAGCTCTTGACCACTTTTTAACCTATCCACAGGATAGTTTCGCAGAGGCATTGAG
>SLLL01000087.1 GCA_007134085.1 Balneolaceae bacterium | reverse complement strand
TTTAAAACAAACAATTGATGGATTATTTACACGACTTACACTCATTTTTGCCCGGTATTATTGTTGCCATTGCCGGCCTTACAGTGATTATGCTCGATGCCTTCAAAAAGTCTATTGCTATTTCATATTCTGTGGCAGTTTTTGGATTGGGTATTGCCGCATTATTTGCGATACAGTCTCTTTTTGGTGACTCCGGTACGGCTTTCTCCGGAATGATTGTTTATGGCGGAACCGGTGCATTCGGTACCGTGATTGTTCTGTTAGGAGCTCTTTTCTGTGTAATTATCTCAAAAGATTATCTTGAAGATCTTGAGCTGCACACCGGTGAAGTTTATGCAATGGTGCTCTTCTCTGTAACCGGAATGCTTGGGCTTGCTGTTTCTAATGATTTGATCACGCTCTTTATCAGCCTCGAAACCATGTCGATCTGTTTGTATGTACTTGCAGGCCTGATGAAAAATGAGAAGATAGGTGCTGAAGCAGCTCTTAAATATTTTCTCTTAGGGGCATTTTCAACCGGGTTTCTGCTATATGGAATAGCGCTTATTTATGGTGCAACGGGTCAAACAAATCTTGTTGAAATCGCAGCAGCAGCTGAGCCAACCTTACTTTTCTTTGCGGGTTCTGCGCTTCTGCTTGTTGGTATTTTCTTCAAAATTGCGGCGGTTCCATTCCATATGTGGACCCCGGATGTGTACCAGGGAACACCAACCACCCTCACTGCTTTTATGGCAACAGCTGCAAAATCTGCAACTTTCGTAGCTTTTATTCTGGTACTAACCAGAATGCTTCCTGACTCTGAGGCAGGTGACTGGACAAGCGTACTTCAGGTTGTTGCTGTAATCACAATGATTGTTGGTAACCTAATTGCACTTGCTCAGGATAATGTTAAGCGAATGCTTGCCTATTCAAGTATTGCCCATGCTGGTTATTTGATGGTAGGCCTTGCCGCAGGCACTGCTGCCGGTTACTCAGGAGTTCTTTACTACTTGTTTGCATACACGTTGATGAATGTTGGTGCATTTGGAGTGATAGCCTACTACGAGCGCAACCACGGCCTCGATTTTACTGAAATTGACAGCTATGCCGGCCTCGGCTTCAAAATGCCTGTGATGGGTGTAATGCTTTCCGTTTTTCTCTTCTCACTTGCAGGTATACCACCGCTTGTAGGGTTTGTTGGCAAATACTATGTGTTTGCAGCTGCTGTACAGGCCGGTTTAATACCTCTCGCGATAATTGGTGTACTTGCCAGTGCCGCAAGTGTTTATTACTACCTTAGGATAATGGTATATCTCTACTTTAAAGAAGCACATAAAGAGTACACACTCAAACAACCGGGTTTCTTGTTCAAAACCACGTTGATTCTTTTGGCAGTTCTCACAATCTACTACGGAATTGAACCAGTACTGCCTACATCCGGCCTCATCGAGTTAATACACTCATATTACGCACTCTAAGCGAATAACTTGTTGACGGGGTTTCATTTCGAAAGAGAGTTGTAATCAGAAGTAAACTATGCTTTCTAATTTGCCTGCGTGCATTGTAATCTAAAAATCTAATCCTTATCTTTTAAGGCTCTGTTATCGGCATAACGTACGATGACTGTTTCCAATAAAGGAAAACAACCAAAGAACAAATAGAATGAAAAAAGACTTTTATGAAATGACTTACATTCTGAATCCCGTTCTCGATGAAGAGAAGTTTTCAGAAATGGTAAGTTTTGTTAATAAGCTAATCGAAGACAACGGTGGTGATATCGTTGAAGTTGACGAGTGGGGAGTGAAAAAGCTTGCCTACGAAATGGACAAGAAGAGTACCGGTTTTTACGTAAACATGTACTTTAATGCTCCGGGTACCGCTATCGAAGTGGTAGAGAGAAACATGAGAATCCATGATGACATCATGAGATATCTTACCCTTAAGTACGATGCTAAAATGAAGCGCTACTTTGAGCTGAGACAAAAAGGCGAAGCACCAACTCTTTTTGAGGAAGAGGCAGAAGAAGCAAACGAAGACGATAATTAAGGAGATTAGCTATGATTAATAATCCATCACACCCCAAGAAAGGCCATCTTAAAAGTAAAGACTGCAAATTTTCAAAGGCAGGCTTTGAATACATTGATTATAAGCAGACCGATATTCTCGAGCGTTTTATAAACGATCAGGGTAAAATGCTGCCGAGAAGAGTAACCGGCACAAGTGCCAAGCATCAGAGACAGCTCTCACTTGCTGTGAAGCGTGCGAGATTTTTAGGCCTTATTCCATACGTAACCGAAAACCTGAGGTAAGAGATTAATGAAGCTTATACTAAAAGAAGACGTTGAAAAACTGGGTTCTGCAGGCGATTTGGTTGATGTGAAACCGGGATACGGCAGAAACTACTTAATTCCTCAGGCTAAAGCAGTTCTTGCAACTGAGGGTGCAATTAAGCAATACGAAAACCTTAAGCGGGAAGCAGAACTCAGAGCTGAGCTTACTGTGGAAGCAGCCAAGGAACTCGCAACTCAGTTAAGTGCCACATCACTTACAATTCCTGTGAAAGTTGGTGAAGACGATAAGATCCACGGAACCGTTACAAACATTCAGATTGCGGAAGCACTTGAGCAGCGCGATATTATTATCGACAGAAGAAAGATCACTGTAGATCAGGATATCAAAACTCTTGGTGAATATACTGCAACCGTTAACTTGATGGGTGATTTAAATCCACAGGTAAAAGTTTGGGTAGTTAAAGAAGACGAGTAAGTAACTACTCCTTTCGATTAATTTTTTATCGTTGAGAATGAAAAAATCAGGATTCATTATGGGGATTGCACTTTTTGTGCTGTCCCCTTTTTTTGTTTATGCACAATTACTTGATCCGGTAGATTACAGGTTTATAGAAATACCGGAATCTGCTAAAGCCGGTGAAATCTTTGAAGTAAAGGTTGAGGCAACAATAGAAGGTGAGTGGCATCTTTACTCTGTGCTGAATGATCCTGATGCGGGCCCATACCCAACAACATTCTCTTCTGCTATTCCACAGATGGCTATTGCCGGGGATGTTACTGAAACCGAAGCAGTGATAGCTTTTGACCCCAATTTTAATACAGAATTAGGCTGGCATTCCAACAGGGCTGAATTCGTTATACCCGTAGCATTTCGTCCCGATCTTGAGGGTGAACAACTTGTGCATCTGGAAGTTCTATATCAAGTTTGTGATGACCGCTCATGCCTTCCTCCTAAAACCAAATCAATAGAAGGCACAATTGTGCTTGCAGGGGTTTCTGATACTCCGTTTGATGATTTTCCTGATGAAGCCGAGTTTGCACAAAGGGTAGAAACCTTTGAGCTCACAAGCGATGCAACCGTGCCGTCTGATAATGTGTGGGGTTTTCTTTGGCTGGCCATTACAGCAGGCCTCGCAGCACTTCTTACACCGTGTGTGTTCCCTTTGATCCCCCTTGTTGTCTCATATTTTTCCAATCAAGGTGGGGAAGGCAAAAAGGGTACGAGCTGGGTGCAAGCCATTATTTTTGGGCTCTCTATTGTTTTGATTTTTACTGCTATAGGTGCGTTACTCGCATTAATCCTTGGTGTAGCCGGTGTAAGCCAGTTTGCGTCGAATCCATGGGTAAATCTGATCATCGGTTTGATGTTTGTAGTTTTTGGTGTGAGCCTTCTTGGTATGTTCGAGTTACGCCTGCCTTACAGGCTTACAAACTGGCTCAACAGGAAAAGTAATGAAGGCGGGGGTATAGTGGGTACGCTGTTTATGGGTTTTACCATCAGCGCTGTATCTTTCTCTTGCACTGCGCCATTTGTTGGGGCAATACTGGCTGCTACAACAGGAGGTGAATGGTTTTACCCTATTATCGGGATGCTTGGTTTTTCTGCCGCATTTGCCAGCCCATTTGTGCTTTTTGCGATGTTCCCGGGATACCTTGAATCACTGCCAAAAAGTGGTTCCTGGATGAATGTTGTTAAGGTAATTCTTGGTTTCATCATTCTGGCGGCAGCGGTAAAATTCTTGTCGAATGCAGACATTATTTGGGAATGGGGCTTCATCACCAGGCCTCTTGGTATTGCAATCTGGATTACACTGTTTTTCCTTGCAGGCCTCTATTTACTCGGTACATACGCCCTTCATGGAGATGAGAAGCCAAAATACATAACATCCGGCAGGTTATTGCTGGCTATTCCTTTTCTTTTGTTCAGTTTCTATCTGTTACCCGGATTAATGGGAGCATCATTGGGGATATGGGATGCATGGCTTCCTGCAAGACAGGCAACTGATGTAAGTGTAGTAAGGGCTATTACTTCATCAGGTGGAGTTGTTTCAGAGGGTGATCAGTGGTCGAGTAATTATGAAGAATCAGTAGAACGAGCCATTGCCGAAAACCGCCCAATATTTATCGATTTTACCGGATATACATGCACAAATTGCAGGGCAATGGAGAGTACGGTATTTCCACGTGAGAATATTGTAGCAAGATTTCAGAAAATGGAAAAAGTAAAACTCTATACTGATGGTGGCCAAAATGCTGCTGAGAATCAGAAGTTTCAGTTTGAGCTCACAGGTACACTTGCTCTTCCAACGTATGTAATAGTGGACCCTGCTTCCGGTACGGTATTAGATCAACTGATCGGATTTACAAGAGCTCCGGATTTTGAGAGCTTTCTGGACAGAGGCCTTGAGAGATATGAACGTTTAAATTCGAGGGTGGCTTTGTAGCCAGACTCTCAAAAAAAATTTTTTTAACAGCGATATTTATTTAGAAGTTTTGCTTTAAAAAGGTTTGTTCTTAATCTTTGCCTGTTTTTCTAACTTTTTTTTACATTTCAAATCGATTCTCTGAAATGAAAAAAATATAGCATCAATTCAGAAAAAACCTGCTCTCTTTCATTTAAACATTGCTTTTTGGTAATAGACATTTTGTAAAATGGAAAATAAATTGAAAAAATAAAGTCATTTTACTGTTCAAGATTCGTCCTGATTTCTTCTCAAAAAAAAGTTTTTAATAAGAGCAAATACTATTGCAAATAAATCCACCATTTGAGATTTTCCTTTCTCCATATTCAAATTATAAATCAAATGCTCTATGAATATCACTGTGAATAAATTTTCATTAATCATCTTCTTTTTATCGCTTGGCATTCTGTTTAGTTCATGCCGAACTGCCGAAGAAATTGTTGAGCCCGAACCCGAGCCAGTAGTTGCTGAAGAACCGGTTGAAGAGGAAGATTGGACGGTTGAAGAAGAAGTTGTTGAAGAAGTAGCTGTTGTTGAAGAGTTACATACAATCAACTTTGGCTTCGATATGTATAACATTACAGACCGCGCTGCATTCCTGCTCGCAGAAAACGTAGCCCAATTGCGCGAGAATCCGGCCACCCGGGTTCGCGTTGATGCATTTACTGACCACATTGGTGGAGATCAGTATAACTTAAGGCTTAGCCTCAGAAGGGCTGCTGCTGTTGTAGATTTCTATGTACAAAATGGCATTGATGAAGCACGCATCGACTCCAGAGGCTTGGGTAAAGCTCCAATTCCATGTTCGGAAGCCGAGATGGACAGAGACACACCTGGCTGTGAGAAAAATAGAAGAGCAGAATCTCATCCGCTTAATTAAGCTATCTGAGTAGAAATTGCTTGAAGAACGCATTTGCAAAATCAAATGCGTTTTTTTTTGCTCGAAATTCCGGGCTGCTAATTTATTGTGAAACAGTGGTGCTTAGGAGATATAATTGATAAAAATCGCTCATTCAA
>SLLL01000023.1 GCA_007134085.1 Balneolaceae bacterium | reverse complement strand
TACGGCCGGCAAGTTCAACACCTGCTTTAATTGCTTTAGCAGATTGTTCTGAAAAATCAATTGGAATCAGAATGCTCTCAAGTTGATGGCGGCTATTTTCAGGTACAAACAGTATGGATGTGGCTACATATTTCAGGATTCGTTTCGGTAAAATTCCTTCTCCTGCATAACCAACTTTTTTGCCCACTATAAGCAGATCAGGTTCAAGTGTACCGGAAAAATCGATAATGGTGCTGGTGGGCTTACCTTCTTTAATTACAATGCGGGTTTCAACTTGCTCGTCAAAAGTATGTTGTTCAAGCTTTTCGTTGATTTCGTTTCGTAATAAATCAAAAAACTGTTCTTTCGTGTTAATTTCTGGAAATTCACCAATTATTTCGAGTGTTTCAGGGCCTGATTCAACAACATGCAGAAAGGTAATAGTTGTGGGTTGTGAGACAGATGCAAGATAGGATGTGAAGCCAATCAACACGTTATCCATTTTTGTAAGGTCTACGCAAACAAGCCAGTGTTTTGAATTCATCATAATAGTCTCCTCAATTTTCTTTTTTCTGTTTTGAAATTAAACGTTGAACCAGGTCTTTGTAGGATTCGCGCTCCTCGTCTCTCTCTTTCGAGAGGTGCTCTTTATATTCGCGGTTGAGGCCTTGCTGCAGGCTATAGCACATAATTATCAGAATAATTACAAAAGGCAAACCGGTACTGATGGCTCCTGCCTGAAGTGCACCGAGTCCTCCACCGATTAAAAGTATGGCAGCAACTGCACCCTCCGTTGTTGCCCAAAATACGCGCTGGCCAACAGGAGAATGTATTTTTCCTCCGCTTGTTAGTCCGTCTATTACCAGTGAACCCGAGTCTGATGAGGTTACAAAAAAGCTAAGTACTAAAATAATTGCCAAAACGGACATAAATATGGCCAAAGGAAACTGGTCGAGAAGAATGAACAGCGAAGTAGTTTGGTCAGCTTCAACAGCTGCCGCTATTTCGGCAATACCACCGGTTTCGAGATAAAGGGCACTTCCGCCAAATCCGCTCATCCATAAAAACGTAACCATGGTTGGTACAATTAGTACACCCAGCACAAACTGCTTAACAGTTCGCCCTTTGGAAATTCGCGCAATAAACATCCCCACATAAGGCGACCATGAAATCCACCAGGCCCAGTAAAATACGGTCCAGTCAGTCATAAAACTGCCTTCTTCAAAAACCTGTATCCAGGTGGCATATGATGCAAAATTCTGTAGATAATGGCCGGTACTTTGAACAAAGTTTCCGAGTATGTAGAGGGTAGGGCCAACAATGAGAATAAATAAGAGAAAGAGAGCTGCTAAACGAATATTAAATTCACTCAATACTTTCACGCCTTTGTCGATTCCAAGCATTACTGAAACAACAGCAATCGCGGTAACTACTGCAATGATGATTACCTGTAGTGTTACAGTATTTTCGAAACCGAACACATATTCCATTCCTGCACCGGCCTGTGCAGCGCCAAGACCCAGCGATGTGGCCAGCCCAAACAAGGTTGCAAGTACTGCGAGAATGTCAATTACATCACCCATCCACCCGTTAATACGCTCACCCAGCAGAGGGTAAAAAACGGAACGGAAGGATAGGGGTAACTTCCGGTTGAAGGCAAAAAATGCCAGCGCAAGTCCCACAACGGCGTAAACAGCCCACGCATGTAAACCCCAATGCAAAAATGTTACACCCATTGCATCGCGTACAGCACCGGTTGAGCCTACCTCTGCATGTGGCGGATAGAGCAGATGCCACATTGGCTCGGCTACGGCGAAAAACATCAGGCCAATACCCATACCCGCGCTAAACAGCATAGCAAACCAAGCCATTGTACTGAACTCAGGTTCGGAATCCTGGCCGCCAAGGCGAATATTTCCAAATTTACTAAAAGCAAAGTAGAGAGATACACCGATGAAAATATTTACGCCGGCCACAAATAGCCAGCTTGCCCAATCGGTTATCGCAACCCTTGCAGTATTGAATGCCTCTTCGGCTGCATCACCGGCAATGATGGTGCCAATAATGAGGAATGCAATTAATAAAACTGAAGGCCAGAATACGGGCCCGTGGATTTCAAATAATTTATTTCGTTCGGTGGGATTATCTCTGGCTGGTTCGTTTCTTTCAGCAGTCATGTTTGATCATTTTAAATTGGTGTTCATGATACATGAAGAGGCACTCTTCATCAGAAGTAAAAACCTATGTTAATGTTAAAGCGGATGTTGTACTCCGATTCCCCAATGCCCAGGTCCTCGTGTCCCGGTCCAACACCGGTGCCAAAACTTTCAGTTAACCAGGGATGGTTAATGCCCTGAGCGATGTCGAAATAGGTAAAAACAGGGCCGGCAGACATTAGAATCCCTGTTATGTTTTGTACCGTATATTGGAAATGATTGTCGAGTGTTAGTGATGAACCATCAGCCAGTTGTGTAGTGCCTTCACCAACCGTATTTTGCATATAGCTGAAATCATTATAAAACAGCAGGTTTGTAATAGGCCCCCACTCCACAGCATAAGAATAAGCCAACCCGAGGGTGGCAATCCATGCCTCGGTTGATACCTGGTAAGGAATGCCATAGGCTCCCATAAAAACCGTACTCAGTTCTTGCCCGTCATCGTCAAATGCATTCATTCCGTAATAGAGAAATTGCGGTTTGATGTTGAAGTTGCCTGAATTGATATCAGCATGCACGGCAAATGCGTAGCGACTATCGAATTGATCGAGTGCGGTGCTGTAGAGTTGTCCATATTGGAGTGATGCTCCAAATTCACCGGTATCGAATTGATAAGCTCCCCGAATATTAAACTGATTTCTTTCGGTGAGAGATGCATTACCTTCAGGAACTACATCGTAGGAGTACCGTCCTGATCCTCCGGTTCCAAATGCCTCCGGTGGGCCTTCAGGTTCCGGTTGGAAGAAATAGGCAAAATCCCACTGAAAATTGTCGGTGCGGTGAGTGAGCTTAAGGCCCATGTCGTGATCGTCCTCGAGCCCAACATAATACGGCAGGCTGAACCACCAGTTGTTTGAATTGTATTGGATGTTGCCAAACGGTACCTGAGTTACACCAAGCTGCAGTTCTGTTCGATCATTGAAGTGATAATCGAGCCAGCCCTGCTTGATGAAATGTGTGCCAAATGTGGGATAAAACCGGTATTCAAAATTTAACCCTATTCCACCGGGGTTATCATACACTACGTTAATTCGCCAGGTATCCATCGTGAATGCAGAACTGTTAGCATCAATATCACTTTCATAGCTCTCAAGAATTACATTATATCGTAATGCACCGCCAACATGCAGTGAAGGTTCATCTTCCGAATCCTGAGCAAGCAGATAAAATGGAAAAAGAGATATGATGATAGATGCGAAAAAGAAAAAAATTAGTAAAAAAGTATCTCGATAGTTAATCACATTAATTATGGTTTTTTTGTTAAAAATATTTGATTGTATAAAAGCAATAAGGCTTCAAAAAAGTGAGTATATAAATATATTTTCTCCAAATTTTCCTGAAAAGAAGAAACCAATAAGATTTGCCAAATGCAAAGTATTAATGACTTACGAAGTATGAGGAAATATGAATAGGTATTGATGTGAGTGTTTTAGAAAATTCATTTAAATATAAACTATTGTTAAGGCTTGTGATATAAAAATTTAAAATGAATATTGTCACATTTTTTGCAAATTTTCTGAAAAATATAAGCTTAAAAAATCACAGGTTTATGTCCACTTAAATTTCAATAAATATGTTTCGGGAATGATTTATTGGGATTAAAAATTTTAAAACAGAAAAAATGAATTTTGTCTGGTTTAGAAATGATCTTAGAGTTACTGATAACCCGGTTTTATCAGCTGCATTTAATTCGGGAGAAGTAACATGCATTTACTGTTTTGATCCGCGTCACTTTGAAGTAAATCGTTATGATTTTCCAAAAACAGACGCTTATCGCGCTCAATTTTTGATAGAGTCTGTATCAAATCTCAAGCAAAAGCTGAACGGCAGATTAATTGTTAGGGTAGGTAAACCCGAAGAGATTATCCCTCAGCTCGCAAAGTCACTCGGTATTTCAGCTCTTTGGTATCAAAATGAGCATACCTCAGAGGAGATAAATGTTGAAATAAAACTTCGGGAGTTGTGCGATATCCCACATCATACCTTTTCAGGACAGCTTCTCTACCATCCGGATGATGTGCCGTTTTCAAAGGATGAGATACCCGATGTTTTTACTCAATTCCGAAAAAAAGTGGAGAAGAAATCGGAAGTCCGCCCTCCTATTGAAGCACTAAAAAAGCTGCCGAAAGAAATCACCGGAATAGAATTGGGAGAGATACCCTCTGTTGGAGATTTTGGCCTTGAAGAATTGCCAGATGATGAGCGGGCCGCCATCAATTTCAAAGGAGGTGAAGATGAGGCGTGGAAACGGCTAAACCATTACTTGTTTGAATCAGACTCTATCAAAAACTATAAATTTACCCGAAACGGGCTTCTGGGGGCTGATTATTCCTCAAAGTTTTCTCCGTGGCTGGCTCATGGGTGCATTTCGGCACGTTCCATTCATCATGAAGTTGAGAGATATGAAAAAGAGGTTCATAAAAATGAATCCACCTATTGGATGAAGTTTGAATTGATTTGGCGCGATTACTTTCGCTATTCGGCGATGAAGTATGGAGATAAGATTTTTCATTTGGGCGGAATTCAGGGTAAAGATCTGAATAAAAGCACGCATGAGAACACATTTTGGAAGTGGGCAAATGGGGAGACAGGTATTCCATTTATAGATGCCAATATGCGCGAGCTAAACAGCACCGGCTTTATGAGTAACCGCGGGCGCCAGAATGTGGCAAGCTTTCTGGCTCAAAACCTTAACTTCGACTGGCGATGGGGTGCAGCGTATTTCGAATCGAAGCTGATTGACTACGACGTTTGCAGCAACTGGGGGAACTGGGCCTACAATGCTACGGTGGGGCACGATCCACGGAATAGGTATTTCAATATTTTAAATCAGGCCGAAAGGTACGATAAAAGAGGTGAGTACGTAAGGCATTGGCTTCCCGAACTAAAACACGTACCCGCGGAGATCATTCATGAACCGCATCGAATGAGCGAAGATCAGCAAAAACTATTTGAAGTGATCATCGGCCGGGACTATCCCCGGCCGATCATTGATCTTGTAAAGAGTTATAAAGAGATTCAGCGGAGGGGAGATTGATTATTGTGAGCTGGAATTGCTTCATGTATATCGTTAAAACACCCGCGTATATCTTGCAAGTGGGGCCATTCTGGCGCGGTTCAGGGATAACAGGGTTCCATCTTCGCTAATAGTGAAGTTATCAACCTGTGCCAGAAGCGGCAGCAGTTCGGTTTCTATCTCCATATTCTCACAAGCCATCATTGTGGAGGCAAGCCTGTTCATAGAAAGCCGGTAGCCATCTTCAAGAGTGTATTCGCCAAAAAATGAGTTGCAACCTGCGTTTCCGGTTACTCTGTTATCGGTTACGTGGAAAATGAGATGAATATCTCTTTGTTCATTCATTTCTACCTCTTGACCCCTTAATTCAATCAGACGCCAGTATGTGTTCTGTAAATCATTATCGTGCCTGTGTAAAATGTATTTATCGGCAAGATCTCCTGTTATTCTGTTCCCCTCCAGATCAAATTGAAACAATCTGTTTTCACCTACTTGATAAATAGTTGGCATCTCATCCGGGTTCATGCCTTCAAGGCGGATTGTGTTGCCATCTTCGCGCCAGC
>SLLL01000016.1 GCA_007134085.1 Balneolaceae bacterium | reverse complement strand
TTCCCTCAACAACGCCCACTACGTTTCTTGAAATGTGATTCTCCTTCCCCATCGCCTGCACCATCGGTCCGTTCAAAACAAATTGCTGCAAATAGGTTTCTGAATCTACGTACGGCAACAGTCCTGAGCGCTGAAAATAATCAGCTATATAATTTGCAGATGCTGCTTCCTGAAGCGAACCTGCCAGACGCCCCTCCCTTTCATCATCGGCAAGCCACTCAACATGCTCATGAAGAAAGGTAACAGGAGCTTTTTTTTCTGATGACAGGTCACATCCCTGAAGAAGAAGAATAGCTAAAAACACCACCATGCAGTGGTTTACAACCATTGTTAAACGAAACATATGATATTCAGTTTTTCTTGAAGCATACGGCTTTCCTGCCTATTTTTAAACTTCAAACCAATCAAAAGGTTGGGGGTGTCCCGATAGCTTCGGGACTGAGATCATACCCTGTGAACCTGACCCGGGTAATACCGGCGTAGGGAAACCGATCTGAGCGTTTGCAACAATTTGCAAGCCTCCCCCTCCTTCAATCTTATTGACGGAGGCAACATGCTTTTCAAAACTACTTATTTATCTTTTCTGATCCCGCTTTTACTGGGAATGTTTTCTTTTTCAGCCCATGCTCAAACCATTCACGGAGTGGTTACGGATGCATCAACCGGTTTACCTCTCGAAGGTGCTACCATCATAGAAAGAGGCACTACAAACGGCACTTCATCCGATGTTGATGGTACATTTTCTCTCTCCATTACAACCGATGTGAACGAACTCACCGTGAGTTTTATCGGCTACCGAACTGCTCATGTACCTATCAGTGATTTCGACGAAACACTCGAGATTGCTCTTGAGGAGCAGGTAATTCTTTCCGGCGAGGTTTTTGTAAGTGCTCTTCGGGTTGATGATTCCACGCCAATTGCCTACACCAATATCAGCCGGGATATGATTGAGAGCCGAAATTTCGGGCAGGATATTCCTGTGCTGATTAGCTCCGCTCCTTCGGTAATATCCTCATCAGATGCCGGTGCCGGAATCGGTTATACCGATATGCGAATCCGAGGGGTGGATCAGGCCCGTATCAACGTAACGGTGAACGGTGTGCCGCTTAATGATTCCGAATCGCACGGTGTTTTTTGGGTGAACATGCCGGACTTTGCATCATCTACACAGAACATCCAGATACAGCGAGGTGTGGGTACATCCACTCATGGTGCCGGGGCTTTCGGTGCCACCATGAACCTCCAAACCGGCATGATGCGCCCCGATGCCTACGGAGATGTTACACTTGGTGTGGGTTCATACGGAACTCAAAAAGCAAATGTACAGCTCGGCACCGGCCTGATGGATAACGGCTGGCAGATCGAGGGGCGCCTTTCAAAAATTGACTCTGACGGGTATATGGATCGCGCCGAATCGGATTTGCGGTCATTCTATCTCTCAGCTTCGCGGCATGGCGAACGGAGCCTCCTGAAAGCTGATGTATTCTCCGGACAGCAGGTAACCTACCAGGCGTGGAATGGTGTGCCCGAACCGATTCTGAGAAACGATTCGGCCCAACTCGAAAATTACATCAATCAGCTCTGGCTTGATGAAGGCTCTGCTGCACACTGGCGAAGCAACATCGGCAACAGGCAGTTCAACGAGTACACGTACGACAATCAGGTAGACAATTACCAACAAGATCACTACCAGCTGCACTACTCTTATCGTGTAACAGATAACTGGATTGCAAACGCATCCCTCCATTACACGTACGGACGGGGTTATTTTGAGCAATTTCGGCTGAATGACAGGTTGAGTACTTACAACATTAGCCCTATATCCATAGGTGGTGAAGTTATCGCCCGTAGTGATCTGGTAAGAAGACGCTGGCTCGACAATCATTTTTATGGCGCAATTTTCTCAACGGAGATAGAGCGCCCCGGTGAGTGGCAGTTTACCCTTGGCGGCGGTTACAACGAGTACGACGGAGACCACTTTGGTGAAGTTATATGGGCGCGGTTTGCAGGTGACAGCGATCTGGGTGACCGTTATTACGATAACAACGGCTTTAAAACAGACTTCAACGTTTACGGAAAACTGAATTACTATTTTTCCCCGCAGCTTAATGCGTATGCCGATCTTCAGTATCGTTCAGTTTCATACCGGTTTCTTGGCCTTAGGGTTGATGGTGAAACGGGCGATGTAAGCGATATCACCCAGCAGGAGAATCTGAATTTTCTGAATCCAAAAGTTGGCCTGGTTTATCGTTTTGCTGATGGGCAGCGTGCGTTTGCATCGTTCAGTGTGGGCGGCAAAGAACCCACACGACGCGATTATGTGGACAGCAGTACCGACAGCCGTCCCGATCCTGAAAGGCTATACAACTATGAACTTGGCTACACCGGACAGTTCAACCGCTTCTCATTGGGATTAAATCTGTATTACATGCTGTATAAAGATCAGCTGATTCTTACCGGCGAAGTGAATGATGTAGGCAATACCGTCCGTGAAAATGTACCCGACAGCTATCGCGCGGGAATTGAACTGCAGGCAGGAGTACAATTAAGTAGCCGGCTGCAATGGGCCGGGAATGTAACATTCAGCCGTAACAAGATAGATCTCTACAACTACTTCCTCGATGATTTTGATCAGGGCGGGCAGCAGCTGCAGGTACTTGAGAATGTAGATATTGCCATGTCGCCAGGTACCATCGCAAAGTCGATGCTTACCTATCAAACAGGAAGCTTTCGTGCTGACTGGAACTCGCAGTACATCTCGCGCCAGTATCTTGATAACACACAGACTCAGAGCCGCTCGATTGATCCATATTGGGTGAACGACCTGATTTTATCGTACAATATAACCGGATTCCCATTTGCAAGAAGTGTTACAGCTTCTCTGCAATTGAACAACATTCTGAATGAGCGGTATGTATCAAACGGATACACATTCGGCTGGATTTCCGGTGGAGAGCAGCAGCACTTTAACTACTACTTTCCCCAGGCCGAACGCAATTTTATGCTGAACCTGAAGGTAGGGTTTTGATTAGAAAAGAAAGTTGATCAGAAACTATCCTATAAAACTACTAAGAAGCGCAAATTTGAGGTTTGCGCTTTTTTTATGATATAATTAAACAATGAAATTTAATCTGCCAGCTGAATATGAACTGGTACTCTTGTGGTATCCCAATGAATAACCAGATGTCCATCCTGATCGGTTACATTTTCAAAATAGATCATCATCTGCTCCATATGAAAAGACTCTTTGGATTGTACGGTAACCCTCAAAAAATCTTCAGCTTCATCATATTGAGTGCCCCATGAAAGTTTGTTATTTATGATGATTGTCCACTCATTTTGCCCGGGAATAGTGTATAACGAGTAGGTTCCTTCAGGCACGAGCTCGCCCTCTATAAGCACATCATCAGAAAAAACGATAGCTGTAGCCTCATTCGCCCCTGTTCTCCATACCTCACCGAAAGGTACAAGCCCACCAAAAATCTCACGCTCATTTACAGATGGCCGGCCATAAGTGAGATAGATTTCTGTCAACCCAATGGTTTGCGCAACGGAAGCATTCGGGCTTGCCCAAACCCGGTCGGTTGTTCGCTCCTGGGCAAACGTTGCCTGAGAAATAAACAGTGTTGCGATAAAAATCAGTAGTGATGTAAGTATAGCTTTCATGTATGGGGAGTTGGTTAGTTAATGTTTGCTTGCAATTATAACGACTCTTGCAGTAAATGTGGAAAATCTTTTTTGAACTTTGCCAGTTTAGGCGCAATTACAACTGAACAATATCCAGCGTTGGGGTTATTGTTAAAGTAATTTTGATGATAATCCTCAGCTGTACTGTAATTGGTTAAAGGGGTTACCTCAGTTACGATTGGATCATCCCAAAGGTCAGAATCATTGGTTTTTCTGAGTGAATTCAGGGCGATATCTCTTTGCTCCGGGGTTAGATAAAAGATAGCAGAACGATATTGGGTGCCCACATCCGCACCCTGGCGGTTCAGTGTAGTTGGATCATGCGTATGCCAGAATACCTCCAAAAGCTCTTCGTATGAAATGACGGATGGATTAAACTCAACCCGCGCTACTTCAGCGTGCCCCGTTTTCCCGGTAATTACTTGTTGATATGTCGGGTTTACCACATGTCCGCCGGCATATCCAGACTCTACCGCCACTACCCCGTTCACCCGCTGATAGATAGCCTCAACACACCAAAAACAGCCTGCGCCAAAAACCGCCACTTCCGTTTCATTATTGTTAGAATCACTTCCTGTTGTATTCATGGAAATCATTAATAAAGTTGAAATTAAAAAAGATGTCATTGTAAGTTTAATTTAGTTTCTCAAAAATTTGAGGTTTGACAAAGATTCAAAATTCGAATGAACCTTAGATTACCGTGCAAGAAACGCTTAATATCTCCCAAACGTGCCTTTTGTGTTTTTTTAGAATGCAAAATTTCATTAACAATTCATTAATCAAAACTATCCATAAAGAGTTTCCTTGCATAGATTAGGAAAGGATTGAGTATCGAGTAGCAAGACGAAGGATAGATTCAAGATCCACCCTTAAAAGCAGATTTTTTAATGCTTAATTAATATCAGCCCATATGTTATTGATTATTAATATTTAATCAACACACTACCTTCGTTTGAATCAAAAGAATACCCAGAACAACATCAACAGAATAAATACCCATACAGCTGCCTGCAAAGCTTTTGACTGGCGTGGAAATTCATAACCACAAATCGGGCACTCTTCAGCTTTGGAATCCACATCCATCGCACAGCCCGGACACTCTTTTGTTTTCATAGGTTTGGTTTACTGGTCTTATTTTAATGTGTAAATATTGGTCATAAAAATTCACCAATATCTATAGCAATGCCAAAAATAGTTGAACAGTTGATGATTTTGCATCTTTAGCAACACATCTCTACTCTCCGCTCCCATGGAATGAATATCTCCTGAGTGTCATAATATCATACAGTATCTACAGTTTAAGCTCAATTTTTTGTACTTTATGTGCATGAGATCAATTTCAAAAAAGAAAAAATTTGACTCCATTTCACGAAAGGCAATGGAGGCACAAAGAGTTTCATTTCGCATTGAAGGAATGAATATATTCAAAGAACGGGCTGAGCTTATTCGTCGGGAAGTTGTTTTAGAGTTTCAAAACGGTTCTACTTCTTTAAAATCCTGAAAAGCTGTACATAGGTTCATAATTTTTCTCAGCCGATGCCTGAACTGCTGTAATATACTCTGGCATTCTATTCTCCGTAATTTTTCCAAAATTAAAGCGATCAAACCCACTTTTAAAGCTATCAGGTGGCAAAAAGTCTTGCTGCGCCACCTACTGAGTATTGTGAATACTTCATCAAGATGATTAACTATAAGATCTGTTTGCATCGGAAAATTTTCACCATTTCGTAAAGTTGTGGATATTCAAATCCATAAAACCTTTCCATCAAAATATCAGTCGAGCTTAACTCACTATCTTCGTATTTTAATAGTCTGTAAATAAATTCATTTAGCACAATTCTCTATGTCGTCACGCCTTATTAAACTCGTACTCCTGATCGCTATACCGTTAATTCTGTTGTCAATCTCCTCCAGTTGGATCTTTGAATGGCTTTGGCTTAAAGAACTTGGCTACGATCGCGTTTTCTGGGTATTACGAAGCACACAGCTCATTCTTATCGTGGGAGCCTTTATCATTTCTGCGATCTACTTCACGCTGAATTTCAGGCACCTTGCCTCTCAGTTGAAGAACATTAACCTGCACGGCTCACCCCTCCAGGGAGTTGAATTTGACCT
>SLLL01000151.1 GCA_007134085.1 Balneolaceae bacterium | reverse complement strand
CGCCGCTCCGGGTTGTAATACCACGCCAGCCATACTCATTTTCATCATCACTCCAAGCTGGTGAAACAATAATTTCAGAGCTCCTTTCATGAGTCCACATGATCAAATCCGTAGATAATGTACCGGGAATCATTCCTTCAGTACCACCTGCCTCACCCGGCAGAGAGTAAACGGCTCCTACCTGATCATTTCTGTGCAGTGCCTCCACCATTCTTTTCATCTCATCATCATTGGCATCGGGCATATAGATCATATTTCTAACGAATTCCACTCTGTCTTCTAATCCTGCCTCTTGCACATAATCTGCTATTCTGAAATTTCCAAGATTTTGGGTAAATCCGTGATCACTCGTAATGTAGATATTCACTTTATCAGTAAGCCCGTGCTCTTCGTGTGTTGCCAAAATCCGGCCGATCTGCGTGTCTACACTTGCAACTGCTTCTAATGTACCCGGTGCGCCCACACCAAATTCATGGCCTGCCGCATCGGTTTCACCAAACCAGAGCAGTACTACATCAGCAGGATTTTCACCTAAAGAGTCGTGGAGATACAGGTCTGTCTCCCATATTGTTCTCGCAGCAGTTCGTCCACCGCCGGGAGCCACCCCTACTGCATCCAAAATTCGTTGTTGTTCCTCTTCACTTTGTGAAAAATTGCCGGCCATCACCCATCCTTTTCCATGATTTTGATAGTTTTGCAGCCATGAACCATGGCCAATTGTAAGAATATTCAAGCCGTTTTCATCAAGAATTTCACCAAGCATTTTACTGGTTATGATGGGCGTTCCCGACACTTCTGCATAAGCATGCATGTCATCAAAGTTGCCGGTATGAACAGGCTCTTCCAGATCGGAGTGCAACATTCCATTGTTAATAATTCCATGTTTATGCGGATACACTCCGGTTGGAATGGCTGTTCTGTTTGGCCGCGTAAACGATGGAAATACAGAATAGGAGTTTACTCCAACAACTCCGTTCTGGCCCATAGCGTACACATTAGGCATTAACTCCGGGGTAACATAATCGGGGCGAAGGCCATCTACAACAATCACAAGATGCCTCGCCTTATCGTGATTTTGTTCTGACAAATTAGAAGACTGGCCTCCCTCATCACATCCCTGTAGGGTGAAAACCATCAAGAGCATGATTATAAAGAGTGAATAATAGTATCCTGAAATATTGAAGGCTCTGCACTGTAGATTTTTCATAGGGTAAGTTCTTCCGGTTAGTTACTTAATTTTTTTCTGAAATGGTATTCAGTGACTCGCGCAATTGGGGAACATCGTCAATCAATATCCAGTGGGGATTGTATGAGAGAATTTCTTCCGCTTCATCAAGCTCTCCCACTGTGCCGTTTATCATCAGCTTTTTCCCTGTTTTGTGAACCCGGTCTGCAAGGGTATTGTCGGTGTGAAGCCATCGCAGCCACAACCGCAAAACATCCACATTCTGGCTGGCAAATTCTTCTATCAAGTCCGGCGATCTCATAAATGCGAGCTGAAGCGCATCGGGCATCAGTTCCCTGAATTCGGCAGCTTGTTCCGGTGAGCGAACTCCAACAACCATGTTTTCAACTTTACCGTATTGAAGAACTTCGTTTGATACATTTTCTGCGAACTCGCGGCCAGATTCTTTCAGGTCGAGCAGCAATACGATGTCTTCTTCTGTTGACCATTCCAAAACCTCCCTGAATGATGGTATTCGGAGGCCTTCAAATTCTTCCCCATACCAGGATCCTGCATCAAGCGCCTGCAATTCGCTGAGTGTAAATGATGAAGCTGTACCCGTTCCGTTTGTTGTACGATCAAGCGTATCATCATGTAAAATGTAGAGCACGCCGTCGGCACTTGTTCGCAAATCTATTTCAACAATATCGGCGCCTTGTTCTACTGCCAGTTTAAACGCTTCCATTGTATTTTCCGGTACATGATTCATGGCACCGCGATGTGCAACGATGGAAACATCATCAATTGCAGTACGAAAGCCTGCAATTACCAGCAAAACAGAAATCAACAGGCCAAATGTAATCAGAGAGTTAAGTTTTGTCATTGTTTGAATTTTTGAATGAAATGTTACTTGTTTCCAAGTGATTTGAATGATCCATTCAGGTGATTTTTTGTATCAATAAACAGGTTGCCCCACTCAGTAACCTCACCGTGTTGTGTGTTGTTGGTTAAACCATGCTCGAAACCATCGAGTATACAACTATGGATTTGTACATATTTGCCCGGCTCATCCTCATTCAAAACACCATCAGAAATAAAAATGCCGGTACCATTTTTTGCATCTGCTTTTACACCGTTAAGCTCTGTTTTTCTGCAGGAAAACAGCTCTATGGCATGCTCACACTCCATGCCTTCAGGAACTTTAAGATGAATATCGCTTAGTGTGAGTTTATCCGTTGCATGAATCGTAATTCCCCGATAGCCGGTTTCTGATTTCGAAGTTTTTTCAGGCTGATGAATAAACCCTTTTACGGATAATTGCTCCTGGCGGATAGGGCTTGGTTCTAACCAGACAGCACGTCCGGGATTGTAGGATGTGATATTACTGAACTGCATGTTGCTGTAGCTCAGGCCATCATCCATATAAATACCATATGTTGCACCGCCCAGAATAAGATCAGAAAGAATAATCCCTTCCGATACTTCACCGTGAAAATGTACACTTGTATCATGGCGGGGCCTGTTGCCTTCGGTACCGGCAGTTGCCGTGATTATGGAACTTCTGAGGATTAGATTTTTGGTCTGAGTTCCGTCAAGATTTGGCGATACAGCCTCATTTCCATCCCAAATTGATTGTGCATTACCAAGCGAATCGATTTGAAATGTACTGGTGCCGCTGTGGCCGGTTAAAAAAAGATTTTCACAAAGTATGTTCAGGCCGGCAGTGTCGATAAAATGGTGATATGCCTCTATTCCGTAAATATTAGAGATGTACACATTTTTTGCATGTGTAACTACAATACCGTTTGCTTTGGGGCTGTTTATCGCAAGGTTACTGATGCTCCAGTCGCTTGCCCCTTCATATCCGCTTGCCTGCTGCCCTTTATTACTGATTAGCGCTGCACCCCGGAAGTTTCCGGTTCGCTCACCAATGAGAACCGTACCATTCCCACTACCTTTTAAGTGCACATTAGTACCAATCAGGGGTGTTTTTTCGAGGATATATTCACCGGCCGGTATCATCACGATACCTCCGCCATTGGATTCAGCATCATCCATGGCTTTTTGAAATGCATCAGCAGAGGGAGTTTGCCCATCTCCGGATGCACCAAAATCTACAACATTATAGATTTTTTCAGCCGGCCTGTAGCCATTAGTTAAAATTTTTGAAAAAGGGAAAGCCGCCAGGCCTCCACCAATTGTAGATAAAAATTGTTTTCTTGAGTTCATTCCTTAGAGAGTTTAAAAAATCACCCTTCGATCCTACTAAACGCTCGGGCCGAAGGGTGAACAGAAAGAAAATCAGTATCCCGGATTTTGTGGGAATTCGTTTGTGGTTCGGTCTATCTGCTCCTGAGGGATTGGCCGAAGCATATGATGAGCCTGGACATTTGGAGCAGCAGGAGCATTGTTGTCTCTGATTCGTCTAAGGAATACTTCTTCCCCCATGCGCTTGAGATCGTACCATCGCAGATATTCACCTATCAGTTCTCTGGCTCTTTCATCAAGAATTACATCCACATCAATTTCGCCGGGTTGTACCAGTGGTATCACTTCACCGGGTGCCTGGGCTCGTGCTCGTACAACGTTGAAATAATCAGCAGCTTCAACATCTCTTCCAAGCCTCCACATCGCTTCTGCGGCAATAAGGTACGTTTCTGCCAATCTGAAGATATTCATAGTTCGTCCAAACCATTCAGGGTTGGTTGCACCTACTTCAGGCTGAATGGGTAGCCCATCATGAGGAATTGTAGCTCCTTCGGGGTCACATAAACGAAACTTATATGCAAGGCTGATGAAAAGTTCATCCGTATAGTCCTGTATTCTCAGTATTCTTGCACCAGGATTAATAGCAGCTGCGGCGGCATCTCTTTCCTCAACCGTCATTTCCTGAAATTCAGGAGTTACAGGGAAGTAAATTGCGGTATCACCCATAGCTACACCAGGAGGCAGAGCCCTTTCGTCATTGAAATACCAAACATCTTTGAAGAGCTGCCATCTTTCGTCGTTCCACTGGTTTACAGCATGTTCACGCGTATTTCCAAATACTTCCGTTATAAGAAACGGTGTTGGCCTGTGCCTGCCTACTTCGGTGCCTATAGAGAAACTTGCACGTATCCCCGCCTGTCCTCTTGTTCTTGAAGAGTACTCTCTGGATTTATGAATGGAACCACCCACTCGGGAATCCTGATTTTTTGTGTATGCAAAAATGGTTTCTGGAGATACTCTTCCCTGCCTGTATTGGCATGGATTCCAGAGATCAAGAACACTTTCTTCCAGCCTGTAGTCGTAATCATTAATTACCTGCTCAGCTAAATCTGCTGCGCCCTGCCAGTTTTCAGTGATCAGATGTACTCTTGCGAGCAGATGTTTTGCCGCACCAGATGTAGCTCGGCCAAGTTCAGCCTGTACAGGGGGTAAATTTGCCGCTGCAAATTCAAGGTCACTGATTACATGCGGCCATACCTCTTCAGCACGGGCGTAGTTTACCGTTGTTTCTACACCTTGTGTTTCTTCTAATGTAAGGTGAATATTGCCCCATGTTTGAACCAGAATGTGATAGTAATGAGCTCTGAGAAAATGGGCTTCTGCTACCCAAATTCTTTTCTGATTTTCATTAAGCCCTTCAACATCATCTGCACGGTCAATTACCGAGTTTGCAAGATTTATACCTCTGTAAAATTCCATCCATATATTGAACGGACCCCTTGCCGTCATCGATTGAACGGTAGGAGTTATCCCAAAATAATCAGCCCAAAACGGACGGGCACCACCGCCATACTGATAAATGTCAGTGCCTTTCGAGGTCATTATAAAACCGGATCGCTCATCACCATAGTAGTAACGAAAAGGCTCATACATAGCTATGGTTAAATCCTCAAAGCCAATATTGGTGGAATAAAAATCGGAGGCCGTTACCCCGGTTTTCATTGTTTCGTCGAGATCGCACGCATTCATCGAAAACGCCAGTACAAATACTAAGGCTGCAAATTTAATTTTATTTAAAACTTTCATTTTATTGATTTTCAATAAGTTCAGGATGATTTTTCTTGTTGTTAAAAAGTTAGTTGTACGCCACCATATACTGTTATGTAATTCGGATGATCATATCCTCTTGCACCTTCCGGATCGTATCCGGGGAAATTTGTAAAGGTGAATGGATTTTCGATCATTGAATAAATGCGTGCGTTGCTAAGGCCTAACCTATTAGTGATACTCACAGGTAGTGAATATCCAAGCTGGATATTACGCACACGGATAAATGAACTATCCCAATAAGCCTGAATATTGGTTCTGGTTTGAGAAGTAAATCTCGGCTTTTCATACTCATTCGATGGATTATCCGGCATCCAGTAGTTCACATTCATCTGGTTGGTTTGTGCAGCTACAAATTGAAGTGAGAGCAAGTCATTAAAGCTGCTTGAGTGTGTTGGCGAGTAATGCATGGAACCAAGAGAAGCATAAATGAAAACTGACATATCAAAATTTCGAAGTGTAAACCGGTTGGTTAACCCACCTACCCAGTTCGGAAATGGGTCTCCTCTGATGATTCGGTCTTCATCGTCAATTACACCATCATTATTTTGATCAATAAACCGTACATCACCCGGGGCAGCACCGTAAATTGCAGCCTGCTCTTCTTCACCAAGCTGCCAGAT
>SLLL01000020.1 GCA_007134085.1 Balneolaceae bacterium | reverse complement strand
TGGGCCTTTACCCCGCCATCCTGATTCACTTCTGGTACAATTTCGTTCTGTTTTCACTCTCAATCTTTTCCACCTCTGCTCCCGGCATACTTTCAAGCCAGGTGATGGTGGTCCTTTTAGGGTTGCTTCCTTTTTGGATCATTATTTTCCAGTGGTTCAGAACGAAATCGCTGGGCGAAGTTCCCGAGGACGCCCTGAATGCTGCATGGCAGCCGGAGGAAGTACAGGAAGAGCAAGCTCCCGAACAGCAAGAAGCTGATGATCGTGAAACAACACCGGTGTTTACGCCGGCATTTTTAAAAGTTACAGCTGCTGCCGGGGTTGCAGGACTATTACTATGGGTGTTTTTTACAGATTTCAGTAAAGACGCACCACCCGTTGAGATAAACAGGGCAACCGCAGTTGAGGTTGCAGGCCTTGAATTAGATCAGCGAAACATCGAGCTGGATGAAACCTGGGAAGTGTTCAGCCGTGTTTTTGGGGGTATCAGTATGTCTCATCGTTTTATCTGGCAGGAAGGCGGCCCGGAAGTTTATGAAGAGCTGCTTGGTTCATACCTGAGCATACCGGAATGGTATGTACGCTATGTTACATTTGAAGGCGATGTAGAAGAGCGGGCCGAGGAGTACAGGGTTTTTATTTCGAGGAGCGACAGTGTCGAATCATTCCGGCATATGCTTCCTGAGCACAGGCCGGGAGCCAGCCTCGAGGAAGAAGAGGCGCGACAGATCGCTGACCGGACAGTGACCGACGTGCATGGCCTGGATCCAGAAACGCTTCGGTTTGTTTCGGCTGAGTCATCCAGTCTGCCGGAAAGAACCGATTGGGTGATGATCTACGCAGATACTCTCGCTTACCCACTGGATGAAGGTGAAGCGCGCATCCGAGTAAGAATTGCCGGTGACGAAGTAGTGGGCACCAACAGGTTTATTCACGTTCCGGAAGAGTGGTCGAGACAGTATCGTGACAGCCGCACTATTCCAAATACCATCGAAATAGCAGCCGGTATTCTCTTCTTTCTTCTGTTTTTTACAGGAATCATTTTTGCCATTATACGTTGGGCTAAAGGCCAATTCAGCGTTCGGGCATTTTTAGCATTTTCGGGAGGAGTATTTCTGCTTATGATTATAAGCACATATAACATGTGGCCGAATACCCTGATTGATTTTTCCACAGCTCAGCCTTACACCACGCAGGTACTTACAAACATCGGTTTCTCGGCAGTGGGGTGGGTTATTGTTAGCTTAGCGCTTGGCCTGGTGGCCGGTTTGGCGCAAAGCCTGAATTTGCCTGTTTCCGGTGAATTGACGCGAAAACCCACTGCATTACTATCAACGGCACTATTTCCGGTATTAGCCGTCATCGGTGTAGCTGCACTTTTTTCAAGCTTTTCTCCTCAATTAGCACCGAACTGGGGTAATGTCGGTATGGCAAGTGCATCAATCCCTGTTTTGGCTGGAGCTCTCAGCCCTATGATGGGTTTTATTTCAACAACTCTGTTGTTTATTCTTCTGTTTGGCTCAGTGAACCATCTTACAAATGAGTGGCAAAAGCGAAAAGTACTTTTTGGGATTCTTCTGGTTTTGGGTGGCTTTGTGTTTGCAGCAAACTCGGTTGATACGATTGGCTCATTTTTATTAAACGGTGCAATTGCAGGTGTTCTGCTATTACTGTTTTATATCTTCATATTCCGTTATCATACTGCACTGGTTATCCTGATGGTAGCTGTTTATCAGATAATTGCCGGTTCGGGTTCAGTTGTAAACCCAATGTTCCCCGGAGAAGGGCTTTCGTGGATATTGGGTAGTTTATTGATTGGTGCCTTTGCCTGGTTTTGGCACGGGAAAATCGTAAAAGGGGGCTAAAGTGAAGACGATTTGGTGTGATCAAAAAAAATAACGCAAGCATCTTACCCAATTTAATATGGCAAGCTTCCCGCTTGTGTTTTCTTTCTCCTAAGATTCTGCAATTATATCACTTGTGTTTTTCTATTGCCTTAAAAATTGAATGTCAAAAAGGGATAAAATAGAAGCCTAAAACAACTATCTCCTGTTCGAGAAGCAGAGGGTAATGAGTGATTTACAGGAAGCTAAATTAAACTTATGTTCAAAAACTCAGAAAGAATGTCCCAATCGAGACGCTTGCCATACTTTTTCAACCTGAATAGCGAAAATCAATGCAAGCCTTGTATGCTTTAAACAACTTTTTCAAAGTACTTAACACCAATTAAATCTTTAAAATCTACATCCTGTGTCCATAAAGTGGCATTGTACTTTTTTGTTATAGCATAAATCATGGAATCCGCCATGGGTATATTATACTCACTACTAATGTTAGCAGCGTTTAGCGCTATTTCTGAATCTATATCTATTACTTTACCTTGTTGCATAATAGATACTGCCATTAGAGCCTGAGTTTCTGATGTTTCACGCAATAAAACCTTAAACACCTCATAGAGGCATACAACAGGGATGATTAACTCATCTGTTGCTAAAATTGCCCCCTCAAATTTTGTTGCATTTTTTTTTCTGCAAACCAGGCCAGCCATCCGGATGAATCTACCACATTCATACTCTGTCCTTTTCACGTTCAAAAGAAGTATTAATCCCTTTAAATAAACCTCTGCTCTCTTCAATTTTCATGATAGGGATAAACTCAATTCTGTTTTTATAGGAAATTACCTGCATCTTTTGTCCAGGCTTTAATCCAAGTTTTTTCCTTATACGTGCAGGGATCACGATCTGATATTTTGAAGAAAGTTTTACAGTATCCATATTGTTTGAAAGTATTTTATCGATACATGTTATGTAAAACGAAATTTAGTTTCAATGTTTTGGTAAAGTAAAATCACAGCTGTCCAAAACGTTTTGAAAATTAAGAAACATCGTTGTTCTTAGTTGAATTTGGCAAGATCATACGAAATTTCTAAAACTAAACCCCTGATAAGGGGTTCAATAAATCGTCGAATACATTGTATGGATAGGATGGATGCCCCGGTTATTTGATCCGTCAGCCGACGGATCTCTTGGAATTTGCTTTATTTTATCCCGGCAAGTTTGCCGGGGCTAATTATGTTAGATCCCTTCAGGATCAAGGCAAAACGTTTTGGACAGATAAGAAGTAAAATATATGAACGCATTAACTGTCTATTTTTATGAAAGTTATTTCCATAAAGTTTGAACGAAATGACTTCAATGTGAAATTTAGACAGATATTATAAGCCATCTTTGAAGTATAAAAATGGTCTAAACAATCTTATCAGGATCACTAAGATCCGGGAGAGAGGCTCGGTAGCCGAATATTCCTTTTATCCATTTGATCAGAGTGGCATTTTGATTTTTAATGTACTACTGGTCGGCTACCAATTTGGCTCTACATAAAAGAAAAATAATAGCATAACGAATTTAGAATTCTACAATTTTTATTGATCAATATACCCTGAAATTTTTGTTTGTTATTTACATAGCGGTAATTAAATCTTTTGCGGAGTGGTTGTAAACAATTTGGTAATTAAGGCACTCACTCACTTTGTTTATTAGCAGGCACTTTTATTAGTGTAATTAACTGTAACCTAATTCGATCAGTAATATGGCTATTTTAACGGACGTTCTTCTTGTTTTATCGTTTGTACTGTTCATTTTGGGCTTAGCCGGCGCCTTCATAAAGCCGATCAAAAACAATATAAAGCTGAGATATATTTTCCTTGCTTCAGTACTGGTTTTCTCCCTTGGATTAGCCGTTGGCTGGGAATCTTTTGTAGCCGGTTGGAACAGCTGTGCAGTTTAACTACTTCAATAATTAGCCGTTAACATAGATCCGAAATACTGACCATTTCTTATGAGTTATGCAATTTCTTTATTGTTGTTATTCTACTCGTTGTATCTGATAATTTCAATAATAACAAAGAACAGATACTATAAGCAGCTATTCGAACTTCTACCTACAAAAAGTTCAAGTTTTAAAATTTCAGTACTTATACTTTTCACAGTGGTTAATTTGGCAGTAAGTTTTCAATTCTATGCTGGTAACCTTGTTTATCAAAGCAAATTTCTACCTTAATAGGTGCTGGTATTTTTTTCTCTCTTTACTCAATGATGTTAGATTTTGCAATTAATTTACAACAACCCATTGGGTTTAAATTTCATCAGGGCTCACAATACTGAACTCTTCCACAAACACAATTTCACAAGCACCATTGCCAGTATCGGTTCGGGTAAGTGAACTAACCCATCGCCAGCCATCGGCAGATTCAGCCCGGATCAAGTGCCCTTTAAAATGAATAAGGTCGCCTCTACGTACGCGTTGCATAGCACGTTCAATTTGCCTGTTTGCGGGCACCATATGCATGTTTGCACTTGATGTTTCAATCTCTCGGCGCGGAATAGGAAATTCCCTCACTCTCCAGTAATAAAAGCGATGATTCTGACGAATATTGATCTGGCTGTAAACCGCTTCGTCCGACATCCGGCCCCATCCCAGTGCGAAATCGATGGGGGAGAGGTCGGATTCTCGCCCCCAGCTGTAATTTCTTCGTGAGAGAACACGCGCGTTGGCTTCAAAGGTTGCGAGAGGAGTAATGAAATAATCATTGTGCATAAACATCGGGGCGTTGCTGATGTTATGCTGAATGGGCTCATCGGGCACAAAAACACCCGGGCCATAGATCACCTCGCCTCCAAATGGCCAAAACCTGACCAGGCTCACGAAAACAATCAGTACAAGAAATCCCGTTAGAATATTTTTAAAATTAAACCTCATTCTTCTGTACTTAGATGTTTCAATCGCGCGCCGTAATCCACAAGATAGCGTTCGTAAGACTTGTCGAGCAATTCAGAACTGATCAAAAAATCAGCTGATGCCCTGTTGCAGGCCAGTGGAATATTGTACACAATAGCTATCCGGAGCAGTGCTTTTACATCAACATCATGCGGCTGGGCTTGCAGGGGGTCCCAAAAGAAAATTAGAATATCAAGTTTGCCTTCAGCGATTGCTGCGCCAATTTGTTGATCCCCTCCAAGTGGGCCGCTCATAAATCGTTGAACCGGAATACCGAGTTTATCAGCAATCAACCCGCCTGTGGTGCCGGTGCCAAATAGCTGATGTTCTTTGAGTATATCTTTATTGTATTCTGCCCAATCGATCAAGTCGCGCTTGCGGTAGTCGTGAGCTACCAGGGCAATTCGCTTTTTACTGGTCATTTCTGAGGTGCTGGATGCGATACTGGGATGCGGATTCTTCTCCATAAAATTTTGATTCAATTACCGGTTACGGGTAGATACATCATCTTTAGTATGATGCTTCAAATTGACGAAAACTCAAAATTAAATTAAACTATATTTGACTATTTAATAACGGAATGGTTAGAGTACGCCGCTTGAGGCCCTCATTAATATTAGCCACAGAGCCCAGAGTCTTTCTAAAAGCTCCGAATATTTCTGAGTTCAGTGGCAATAATACAATTTATTACGCAACCAAATCACTTGTGCCTGAATTCGTAGTTTCGTGTGTGCGAAATAGCACCAAAAATTATGAGCCATTTATGGAAAAGTTTCGTGATATACATTGATTAGAATAATCAAACATAAACATAACAACGAAATACCTATTGAGTAGAATTTTATGCTGAATAAATTAAAAGACTTAGCTGAAAATGCACGAAACATTGGGAATGCAATGCAGTTTGACCCCTCTAAATTCGATGACCCCCTCGCAATGCAGATACAGTGGAATCCAATCGGGCGGACGAATTCCAATTTTAAAGTGAGAAACCTGAACGAGATATCACCCGGACGCTTAGAGTATAAAAGCACTGTAGGGGCTAAGGTTTTTAGCCTGATTTT
>SLLL01000248.1 GCA_007134085.1 Balneolaceae bacterium | reverse complement strand
TTCCGGCCACTCTACTCATACAGAGTCACCGCCGGTGAGTTAAACGCAGAGAGCTTAACACACCACATGCAGGCAGATAAAAAGCGGATTGAAAACCACATACGTTTTGTTTTGCTTGATGATTGGCAACATCCCACGCTTAAAACAGTTAAGGATAAAGAGCTTATCTATGCAGCCTGGCAAACGGTTTTCAGCGAGCTTCAAAACAGACAAAAAACAAAAATTTGATACTGCGATTCTTATATAACATCTGGAAATGGTTCTGGCGGGTTTTCTTCTCGCTGGCCATTATCGCTCTGTTTCTTGTTGGTGCCTTAGTGGCACTACTGCAGTTACCTCAAAGCAAAGATTTCATCAAAACTGAAATCACCGATACATTCAATGCACAGTTTGAGGGAAATCTTGAAATTGGCGCAATCACCGGCTTTTTACCTTTTACAGCCGGTATTAAACATGGTGAAATTTTCGCGCCGGGTGATTCCATCAATCCTGTAATCTCTTTCCAGAGTGCTGATGTTCGTGTAAACTGGTGGCAGTTGGTGCAACAAAATCTGTCGATAAGCTATTTTGAGGTGGATTCACCAAAAATTAATCTTGGCTTTGATGGCGACTCTTTGGCTATTGCAAAAGCATTTGTACAAAAAGAAGATTTTCAGGAGCCCTCCATTCTTGATGGAGATCAGCCTCAGCTAATCAAAAGAGTAAACATTTTTGCCCCAAGGATAGCCGTAACTAACGGTTCGCTGCTGGTTGATGAAACCGTATCCCTGCCTGAGAACCTCCAGCTTCCTTCACCTTTTGAGGTGGAAAATCTCAGTTTTTCAATCTTTCTGGAAGTAACCGATACCCAAACCTATTTTGACCTGCCCGATTTTACCGCAGGCCTACCCGGAACCCGATATGAAAAATTGACGCTTTCGGGCCAGTTTTATAATGATGATCAATTTTTCGAGCTGAATCGCTTTCGGCTTTCAACCAGCATAGGGCATGCCGATTTCAGTTTTGAGGCATCACCGGTGAATCTCTTTCAACCAAACCTTGCAGGCCAATTTCGGGATGCTCAGTACAAACTTCAGATCACAGAAAGCTCCTTTTCAACAGAATTAGTACAACAGTTTGTTCAGGGCTACCCATCTTTCGAGGATGATCTTCAACTCGAAATGATCTCTGAGGGAACTCTAAAAGATTATTACCTCGACAGGCTGCAGGCAAATATTGGCGAATCTTCACTGCTGGTATCAGCGAGGGCTTCAGGCCTGCTTGAAGATTCCTTCTCATACAATGCCCAGATCGATAATATGGTAATCCACCCCACAACACTTTCGTGGGTTGCTGATACCTACTTTGAGAACGAGATAAACCTCGAGCGTTATCAGCTGAGTACCATTCGAGGTGAATTAAGCGGAAGCAGAGAAACCCTTGAAGCTGGCTTCAGCGCGCAAACTGAGGCAGGTTCGTTACTTCTTGATGGAACCTTACAGTTTGAGGATATATTGCAGTATAATATTGTTTTCGAAGTGGATACGCTCGATGTTACTCCATTTTTTGCTGACACATCGAGCAGCAGTGTTATCCAGGGGCGGCTTACCCTCAATGGCGAAGGTACAGGCAATGATGCAGTGTTTTACAGCCGTTTTGACCTAAGCAGAAGCATGCTTTTAGGATATGATGTGGACACCTTTATCGCCGATTTCAATTTTGACCGCGGTACCCTCAACTACAATATTGATGGAAGCGATTCAGATTTCCAGATTACAGCACGCGGTCTTTACGCTGTTACTGATGGCGTTACACGTTTTGTAACTGAGGGAGATGTAGAGAACTTCGACCTTAAGAAATTCTACGATGATTTTCATGCTGATGAAACATCTTTCAACAGCCGTTTTTCAGCCAATATGGAATGGCAAGATATTAATGACCTCACCGGTAGGGTCAGTTTTGAAGTTGAAGAGTCCACAATTAACCAGGATACACTCCGGGCTCATCAGTTCTACGCAGACCTGAACACCAATTCAAACAATTCCCGAATTTTAAGGCTTACCAGTTCCTTCTTTGACGGTGAAATATCAGGCAATCTTGATTATAACCTGATTGCCAATTTTGGAAAATACTGGAATAGCTACCTGCGAGAACGTATTTCTGAAGAGGTTCTATTTGATCCCGAATTTGCTTTACAGCTGGAAGAACCCATCTTCAAAGATAATGAGCCGCGTTCTGCTAATATCGACATCAGAATGACGGTAAGAGACCTATCACTGCTTCGTATGTATCTGCCGGGCCTCCCCGATCTTGAAAGCCGAGCCCAATTTAGAACATCAATCGATGTTTCTACAGAGCGCCTTTTGATTACCGGTGAACTGATGGATCAAAATTTTGTATATGGTGATATCAGCGCACAAAACTTCAATGCAGCGTTTACGGCAGGCTTTCGTTATCTCAACCAGCTAAAAGAGAGCAGCACGGTAGACCTTCAGGTTAGCGCTTCAGAAGCCAGGCTCAATAACCTGCAAATTAAAGACAGCAACCTCAGCTTCACCATGCGCGACGATTCCATCAGAGTAAATCAGCGCTTTGAACGGCTTGAGGACGACCTGAAAGTTGAATCGCGGTTTACAAGCTTTTTGAGAGATAGTACAGTTGATGTGATTATTGACCGGTTAACACTTGGTACAGAAGAGTACAACTGGCAAACCGATGGAAACCCAGTACTTCGCTACCACGCCCGTAATGCGCTGGATGTTGAAAATTTTGTTCTAATAAGCGATTCCGATTATATCGAAATTAACGGCACCTATAGTGCTGACTTTAATGATGCTGTAGAATATAGTATCAGAAATTTTGACCTGAGCAGGATATCTGATTTGATTGGCGGCAGGATACAATTCTCTGGCATCATGAACGGTGAGTTCGCAACACAAACGCTTACGCAAATTCCATCTATTCAAGGAGATTTAACCGTTGAAAACAGCCGTATTCTTGATCGTGTAATCGGCGATGTTACCCTCAATAGTGTGCTAAACCGGGAAACCAATCGGTTTGATACCGAAATACATATCTATACCGACCCTGAACGCTACAGAAGCTACTACAACCGAAACGACGGCATCGGGCAAGACCTGATGTTAACCGGATATTTCAGGCTGCCGGATGATGACTTGGCCCCCGATGAAGACCTTTTCTATTTTGATGCAGACCTGCGCCAAATTGATATGTGGATTGTGACATTTATCATTCCAACAATCTTAGAGGAAGTTGAAGGGAGCTCAACCGGCACGGGTTTTATTCGTGGCTCGCTCACTGATTACGATTTTCATGCTACGTTCAATATTGAAGATGTTTACGCTAAACCTGCATTCACGAATGTAGATTATACACTCAATGGAGAGCTCGATTTTAACCGCACCGATGGGCTGATATTCCGTGATATTATTCTGGCCGATCACAGAAATAACCGAGGCAAGCTTTATGGGCAGATTGACCTCGATGATTTTTCTCCGCGAACTATACTCGACCTCACGCTCGACCTGGACAATTTACTCTTCATGAATAACTCCTTCGACCCGGATATTCCATTTTATGGCAGTATCTACGGAACGGGCCAGGCACAAATTGTGGGTGATAATTTCGGGCCCGTTTTGAGAACAACCCGGCCGTTGGTTATTTCATCGAACAGCCGCATTTCCATTCCACTTGAGCCGGAAGTGGAAATTGAGCAAAACCGGCGATTTATCCAGTTTGTGGAATCATTCGATCAACCATTCTGGGATGGCCAGCTTACACAGCTCGAACAGGTTAACGGCCAGCAGGCAACCGGCCCTGACCTCACATTTATGGAACTCTTTACAATGGACCTACAATTTCAGGCGAATGACCCCATTAGCGTACGGCTGATTTTTGATCCCGTAACAAATGATATTCTTAGCACACAGGGTACCGGGCAAATCAGGGTATTGCTCCAAGACCAAGATGTGAGCATGTTCGGGCGTTTCAACATTACAGGTGGAGAATACCAATTTGTTAGTGGTGATATTTTTACCCGAAGATTCACCCTGCAGGAGGGTGGTTCCATTAGTTGGTCGGGCGATCTTGTAGATGCAGGGCTAAATGTTACAGCCATCTACAGAGCACGCCCAAGCATATCGAGTTTGCTTGCGGCTGCGGGCTCCATAACGCAAACCGATCCAGGCCAGCGTATACCAATAGACCTTGTTCTGCAAATCGGCGGTACCATCACCTCTGTAGAGAACGATTTCTTTTTCCGTGTACCATCCGGTATTGAAGGCACGGTTGACCCTGCTATCACATCACAAATAAACAGCCTGAACCAAAATGAGGATGAAAAACTAATTCAGGCTACCAGTATTCTGCTCAGCGGCAACTTCATCCCCGCATCATCGGCGCAGGGGCTTGGGCTGGCAGAAGGTTTCTCCGGTACCGCCGCTGTGGTTAACCCGTTAATCACCAGCCAGGTGATTAACCCGCTGCTTTCAAACCAGATTAATTCTCTGCTAAGAAGCGATATTACGTTCGATATAGATTTTAACCTTACTGCACTCAACGAAGTGGATCTTGGCATTGCACTCAGCCTGTTTGACGATCGTGTAATCCTTCGTCGTGAAGGACAAATTACCGGTGAACAGAGTGATATTGGCGATCTCGGAGCTACCTACAGAATAAACCGCACCTTTTCGGTGTCGGCTTTCCATCGGCAGGACCCTACCCTCTCCTACACAAGCGGTGTGGAATCACGGCAATCTCAGGAGATGAACGGCGTGGGCCTCGAAGCCCAGGTACAGTTCAATTCTTGGGGAAATCTGCGCGGGCGAATTTCAAACGCATTTCGAAGCCTCTTTGGAATTAAACCCGATGATGACGAACATGAAGAGACAGAAACAGTAGCAATAAATTAAACTTTTACTAACCTGATTACATGAGCAAAAATAAACTAAGCTCTCTTGAAAAAAGCATAATAGACATTTTAAAAAACTACCCTGATGCATCCATACCAACACCGTTGTTGGTTGATGCGCTTGGGCTTAGCCATAAGAAAGGCAGCCAGAAAATTAAAAAATCGGTAAACCGCTTGCAGCAGCTGGGGCACGTAATAGTTTCGAAGGGCAATCTGGTTCGGCTTAATGAACCAAAAGTTCGTGAAGATTCAATTGTAGAAGGCAAGCTCGATGTTACCAGCCATGGTGACGGATATGTAATTGTTGAGGGCCGCGACCAGGATATACGCATTTCACACCGCTATATGAGTACCGCACTGGATGGAGATTTCGTGCGTGTGAAGCTTTTGGGCTATCACAGAAAGAGCAACAAGCCAATCGGGCGGATCGAAGAAGTGGTTGAGCGGTCCACAAATATTTTTGTAGGAACACTTGATGAGGTTGCCAAAAACACATTTCTCATCAAAACGGATGTGAAATCTGCGCGGGTTGATTTTTTCGTTGACCCGAAAGACCTGAATGGAGCAAAGCCCGGGCAAAAGATCACCTTTAAATTACTGCAGTGGGAAGATGTACGCGGGTACCCTCAGGCACAGGTTCTCGATATTTTAGGTGATGCCGGCTCGAACGAAGCGAACGTACTCTCCATACTTGCTGAAAAGCAATTTCAGGGAGGCTTCCCGGCTGAGGTTGAAAAGTTTGCCGAAGAGATTTCATACGATATACCTGAGCAGGAAATTGCCCGCCGCCGTGATATTCGCAACGAAGTTGTACTCACCATCGACCCCGCTGATGCCAAAGATTTTGATGATGGCCTTAGTATTCAGGTGCTCGACAATGGCAACTATTACCTTGGAGTACATATTGCCGATGTTACGCACTACATGCCGCGAAGCAGTGCTCTCGATGTTGAAGCTTTCAACAGAGCCACCAGTGTATATCTTGTAGACCGGGTTATCCCTATGCTACCGGAACACCTGAGCAACGGTGTTTGCAGCCTTCGCCCTCACGAAGATAAACTGGCTTATAGTTGCTTTATGGAGATAGCACCTAATGGAAAACTGGTGAACTATTCTATTGAGGAGACAGTGATTCACTCCAATCAGCGTTTTGTGTACGAAGATGTTCAGGAAATTCTTGTTGGCAACGCATCTCATAAATATAAACCTGAATTGAAGACCTTAGAAGCACTGGCAAAGATTCTTCTTGAAAAACGCTTTAAAGAGGGCTCTATAAATTTTGAAACACCAGAACCAAAATTTGTTCTTGATGATGCCGGAAAACCCATAGACGTAATCGTAAAAGAGAGGATTTTTGCCCACAGATTGATTGAAGAGTGCATGCTGATGGCAAACAAAACCGTTGCTTATCATATCGAAACACTTCGAAAAAAAGGTGGGAAAAAGAACAAAAACGATCATCCTTTTTTCTACCGTGTTCACGACAAACCCGATTTAGAGAAACTCTACAACATACGCGAAACGGTAAAACCGCTTGGTATTGAGTTTGACCTGGACGGCTCTGTAACACCGAAAAAAATAAATTCACTCCTCAAAAAAATTGAGGATACATCGCTCGAAAACATTGTAAACGGCTTGATGCTGCGGTCTATGGCTAAGGCAGAATATTCACCGAAAAATGTTGGGCACTTTGGGCTTGGTTTTCCTCATTATGCACACTTTACCAGCCCAATACGGCGTTACCCGGACGTAGTAGTGCATCGATTACTTAAAAGATACAATTCCGGCTCATCAGAATATACATTTACACAACTTGAAGAAATTGGTGAACATTGCAGCGAGCGAGAACGTTATGCCGTAGAAGCTGAACGAGATTCCGTAAAATTGAAGCAGGTTGAATTTCTTTCTGAACGTTTAGGACAGGATTTTGTCGGAACAATTAGTGGTGTTACAGAGAACGGAATTTATGTTTTAATTGATGATATATACTGCGAAGGAATGGTTCGCGTTAGTGATCTCAAAGATGATTACTACGTCTATCATCAAAAGCTGCATTGCCTCATTGGCAGATCCAAAGGCAAGAAGTACCGCCTGGGAGACTCTATTAACATTAAAGTGGTAAAGACAGATCTTGATAAGAGACAAATTGATTTAGCACTTGCATACTTTTAACTAAAATTACTTCATTAATGCGGTTCTCATACAAATTTACCCTTATTGCAATTCTTACCTTGTTTATTGGAACCACTGCCGTTCAGGAGCTCTATGCTCAATTTTTCTTTTTCGGCAAAAACCGGGTACAGTACGAGAAGTTCGACTGGCGATTTATCGAAACAGATCACTTCGACATTTACTACTACGATGCGAGAAACTACCACCTTGCCCAGTTTACTGCAGAAACGGTAGAATCCTCACTTAAACAGTTAAATGAAGATATTGGCGATCAGCTAACTGCTCGGATACCTGTAATCATTTACGATTCCCACGCTGATTTCTCTCAAACCAATGTTGTACAGCTCCCGGTTGACGCACAGGGAATTGCCGGCGTTACTGATAAATTCAAAAACAGAATGACGCAACCTTTTATGGGGGATTATGCGAGCTTCAGAAGAACACTTCAGCATGAACTTCTGCACGCCTACATAAATGATGTGTATTACGGCGGTACTGTACAATCGATCATTCAAAATAATATTCAGCTGGTTTTTCCTCTGTGGTTCGAGGAAGGGCTTGCAGAGTATCTGGCACTTGGCTGGGATACTCAAACCGATATGTTTATGAGGGATGCTGTACTAAACAACTACCTTCCTCCCATTCCTCAACTTTCAGGGTTTTTTGCTTATCGGGGCGGCCAGGCTTTCTGGTACTATATAGCTGACCAGTACGGAAGGCCAAAAATCACTGAAATTATGCAGCGCATCAAAACCACAAGAAACATAAATCAGGCACTTGTGCAATCGTTGGGTTTACAAGCAGATGAACTATCTGAGCGCTGGCTTGAATACTGGCGGCAGCGATATTTCCCGGAAGTGGGCGACCGCCAGACTACAAATGCTGTAGGTACTCACCTTGCAAGAGGGCAACGTTCCAGAACGTATGATGCCAGCCCAACCATATCTCCCCGCGGAGATAAAATTGCTATGCTCAGTAACCGACGTGGCGCATTCGATGTAGTGGTAGTAGACGCCAATAGCGGTGAAAGGCTCAAAACACTAGTAAGCAGTGCAGACAGCCCAATGTTTGAGGAGTTGAACATTCTCAATCCCAATCTCAGCTGGTCGCCGGATGGATCACAGATTGCTTTGTCCAGTAAATCACAAGGGTCATATAATCTTGCATTTATCGATTATGAAACAAGGGATACCCGCACAATTCGCTTCCCGGAATTGGATAATATCAATTCTGTGGCATGGTCACCCGATGGGAAAAAAATAGCTTTTGACGGTAACATTGGGCCTTATCAAGATATTTTTGTTTTCAACCTTGAAACAAACGACTTCGTAAACCTCACCGGAGATGTTTATAACGATATGCAGCCTGCTTGGGGGCCCGACTCAGAAACCATATATTTTGTGTCTAACAGAGGTAACAGGCTTCAAACACATACATATCTGGCCGGTTACTCCATCATGCAGGATTACGATTTTTATGAAACCGACCTCTACAGCATACGTCTTGGCAGCAACAGAATGCAGCGGCTTACCAATACACCAAACTGGTCGGAAAGCCAGCCTACGTTAACAGCTGACGGCCGAATGCTTTTCATAAGTGATCAAAATGGTATTCCTAATATTTATGAGTATGATTTCAATAGCCGTTCTGTTTATCCAATTACGGATTTACAAACCGGTGTTATGCAAATTTCTGTTTCAGCTGATGGAACCCGGCTTGCTTTTAATGCACTAAACAGAGGGTTGCCCGATGTTTATTTGATGCGTACCCCATTCAGTATGCGAAGAGATGAACCACTTCGGGCAAATTTCTGGGCACAAGAACGTGAAAGGCTCAGCCCGGGAGACAGAGTTCCTGCTGTTCGTTACGCTCAAGAGATGATTGCTGCTCGCGAGCATGGCAATTTTATCTCGTCACGGCTTCTAACACGGCCTGCCGTTCAAGAAGATATTGAAGATGCTATTGAGGAGCAGATTGCAGAACAGCGTGAGCAGGATTCAGGAAGAATCGATTTCAGAAATTACCAATTTGGAGAAGCCGTAATTCGCGATACCACAATTACCCTGCGTGATGACCCCAGGAATTTTGAGCCTGAAGGTAACGTAACCGAAGATGGTTACTTCCAGCCAAGAGAATACAGGTTAAGATTCTCACCAGATTTTAGTTACGCTGCCGGGCAACTGAGTACCTATTATGGTACATCCGCTTTTGCTTTTGTAACCCTGACAGACCTTTTTGGTGACCATCAAATATCTTTTGGATCGAATTTGGTTTTCGACCTCAGAAACAGTGACTATACTTTCCAGTATGGTTACCTGAGAAACAGAACCAACTTTTTTGCTTCATTCTTTCACCAGGCAAGAAACTACCAAACATTCTTTGGTGAATTGCTCCGTTTCCGAACTTTTGGAGGTACGGTTGATTTCCAATACCCGCTGAACCGTTTCCAGCGATTTGATTATGGTATTTCAGCTATTGGTGTAGCAAGAGATTTCAGTACAATTCAAGGGCTTGGCGGCAGAAATGTGAGCAACGAAACAGCATGGTTCTTATATCCGCAAGTCACGTTTACGGGTGATTACACCATTCCTGGCTTCATCACTCCGCGTGGAGGAAGCCGATACTCCGTTCGGCTGGCAGCAAGCCCTCCGGTAGGTTCAGATACTCCCCAATTCGCAACACTGCTTGGTGATTATCGGCAATACCTCGATTTAGGTGCCGGCTATTCTCTCGCACTTCGGGGGTCTGGTGCAGTTTCGTATGGCCGCGACTCACAAACATTCTTTATGGGTGGTATGCTGGGTTGGATAAACCAAAGGTGGTCGGATGCAGAAATTCCTTTTGAAAGGTTGGCAGATACATTCTTTACCTTACCAGCTACACCACTTCGCGGGCATGAGTTCAATACCATTTTTGGCGACAAGTTTGCCCTGATCAATGCAGAATTCAGGTTTCCGTTGTTTGCAGCGGTTCTGCCCGGCCCGGTACCTATCCTCCCACTTTGGAACATAACAGGTGTGGCATTTCTCGATGTTGGTGCAGCCTGGGGCTTTGATATTCCATACTCCCGTTTTGTGAATACACAAACCGGCGAACCAATTGTTTACTTTGAGAATCCCGCACGGCTCGATTGGAGAATAGGCACCAAACAAGAAGGCTTTATTGACCCCAACACTGGATTGCTGCGTGATGGCCCACCGAGAGATGGGGATATACCAACAAGTTTTGTTGATGGCGATATACTGATAGGCGCCGGTTTTGGCCTCAGAACTATCCTGCTTGGTTTACCATTCAGATATGATGTTGGCTGGCCTTATGGTAGAGGAGGTTTCCAGAACAATCCAATCCACTACTTCTCAATTGGAATAGATTTCTAATTTGATATAGCACAAAATTTAAAGGGATGCTGATTAACTTCGGCATCCCTTTTTTTTGATCTTGACAACACCAAAGTAGATCGGGCGTCCCCGTCCGAAAACCACTAAATTACTCCAATGCCCAAAACTATTCACTAACCAAAATCCACGAAGCGGGAGCTTCATGAGTACAGAATTATAATGGCCTTTGCCAAGGGCATTCCTATTGCAGCAGCGTCTGGATTGAACTGAAAGTCCTACATACGTAATGGCATAGCTACCAAAAGAACGCAACAAGTAGCTCACGTGCGCTAATTCGGCATCCCTTTTTTGAACTTGATAACACCAAAGTAGATCGGACGTCCCCGTCCGAAAACTCAAAACTTCTTCAACGCACCCCAATCCATTTCAACACACAAAGTTTTCACAATCTTAAATCCACGAAGCGGGAGCTTCGTGGGTACGGCACAGATCAAAACTGGATAAAGAAATCTGTTTTTTGATGAACATTTTGCTTCCAATTTATTACCAGTGTTTGAGATTCAGCATCATACTCCCACATATTTTCGCCGGTCCCCCTCTCTACAGGTTCATTCTCTGCGGTAATAAATTCAGGTTCATTGATGAACATAAACTTAAGGTCCAAATTCTTCACATCTGCCTGCCCTTCGAGATGGCGAAACTTTCGCCCAATAGTAAATGTAGCATAATCAGTATGTTCAAAGTATCGAAATGCGGTAGTTGTAAAACCACCCTGAAGATAGTTGTTTGTAAGGCCGTCATCTTCATAAAGCCGGAAATTCCCGGTTCCACCGGTATAAATTTTCACAGTAAGATCATCGAACAGTGCTGTTCCTGTAACCGGGTTTAAAATCATCGGGATGATGGATCCTGCCTTCACAAAAAGAGGCATCTCATTCAAGGGCGTTTCCACAAACCAGCTTTGGCCGCCTTCGTATGTTGCACCGTCACTGTAGCGGTACCATAGCCCCTCTGGAAAATAGATGGTTCTCTGTTGCATACCTTCCTGATAGTGCGGTGCCATTAAAAAAGCATTTCCAAGCCTGAATTGTGAACGGTGCTGTGAAAATCCCCTGAGAGGTTTTACACCTGTTGCCCGAATTAAATGAGCAAGGCTGTAGATGTAAGGATAGAGCCTGTGTCTGAGTTCAATCAATTCGATAACCTGATCGTAGGCTTCATCAGATAGCACGTCACCCAGCATGCTTACATCATCTACCGGGAAAAACATAACTGTATGGAACGCCGAAAACTGAACCCATCGTATTAACAATTCTTCAGAAAAAAGATCTGAGCTGGGATTAAAAACCTCAGCCGAACTGCCGATCAAAAAAGGTACTTCATAGATCGATTTTCTTGGGTTAGCAGCCTTTTCTATCTGTTCATAAAAATCGAAAGAATCCTGTATGCTCCATCGTGTTGGGAACCGTTTGAAACCGGGGTTTTGCAAGAATTTCGGTTCTGCAAAAATAAGGCCTCTTTTCTCAGTAAAGTTTTCAGAGAAAAAAGTGTCCATCTTTCCCATATCCTGCAGAAGGCTATCCATATCAAAACCTTTTGTACGAATGAGGTTTGGGTTCAGACAGATAGTTTCTGTGGCGGCATCAGACAGATCAGCCATAAAAATTTCGGTGATATCATCCGGCAAAGTAGAGCACACTGGCTGAAACAACCAGGATGGTGGCAAGCCAACACGTTGATCTCTTTTGGCAAGAACAGGGTCCATCCCCGGGCGCACTGTTTCCGGATAGCCAAACCCAAATGGAGGGCGTTCATTATTGAGGGTTAGATGTAATTTATCGATTACAATCCCACTCTCTCCACCCGATTCAAACACAATTTGGTAGTGCCCGGGTTGCTCAAACCTAATCTGTAAAATATCGCCTGATACCGATTCCCGGTTCCAAGTAAGCACTTCAGTACCGCTCAGATCAAGGTTTAACCTATCGAGCATCATTCCTTCTTCATCCATTACCCTGAAATTGATACTATTGCCAAAATCTTTTTCAGTTATAGAAGCTGATAATACCCATACCGAGTAAGTGCCCGGCCGTTGAATGTAAAATGGAAATAACAACGAACCCTGCGTACCACCATTTTCGCGTGATATTTTTGATACAGATGTTTGAAAAGGTTTGAGCTCCCAGCCGGCTGTCTCTTCGAGCGAAGCCGCCTCAATAGAAACCATGCCATCAACTTCATAAAAGGGTGAATCAGGAAGGCTTGTGCATGATGCAAGAAAGTAAATGGCAAGAAGAGATAGTAAATGTTTGGTTCGCATAAATAAAGGTTACAGCTTAAGAATCAGCATCAAGATACTGAATTCTTAAAGCTGTAAAGAAATCCACCAACGTAGTTTTTGGGGATAATTCTTATGTCATCTGTAATGAAAAGCTGTAAAATAAAGTACCAAACGAGGATCTCATAAATTGAGATGAGCAAAAAAAATCATGTGAAAATGAAATTCAAAAAATAAATAGTGCGAATTTATTACAACGATCCAAAATTGCGTCAACTATTCGCTTCGTTTACAGCTTTCTTGAAATCTTTGGAAATTTTCAGCATTGGCACGAATTGCTCCGGTACTATTACTTCTTCATTGGTTTTTGGGTTTCGTGCCACACGTTGCGCACGTTTTACAACTTTAAAACTACCAAAGCCCCTGAGTTCTATTGTTTCACCACGTTTCATGGCATCTATTACTGTATCTAAAAAACCTTTAACAACAGCTTCCGTCTCAACTTTAGTGAGGCCGGTGGATGATGAGATGATGTCTACTATGTCAGCTTTTGTCATAATGTTAACTATTTGCTACTGTTAGCTTTTTATTTTAAGTGTGGCATTGCAAGCATTTGCAATACATTTGCTTGAAAGGAAAAGTAGATGCCAATCGTTCACTCTTTCCTAAATTTTACACAAAAATTAGCCAAATCTTTTATACATTCGTAGCTGCCTTCAACCAGAAAGAATTAGTCTATCTATGGAAAGATTTGAACAGATTATTTTTACCCTTGAAAGATTAGTATGGAATTTTCCTGAAACTGTTTTTGGACAGGAATCCCTTCCCCTGCTCGTTATCGTTATCCTTGGTTTTGGAATATTCATCACAGTTCGTTTGGGCTTCATTCAAATATTTCAATTCAAAGAAGCATTTAAAGTTCTATCCGGTAAATATGACGACCCAAAAGATGTTGGGGACATCAACCACTTTCAGGCATTAAGCACCGCTCTATCTGCAACTGTTGGTGTAGGTAATATTGCTGGTGTAGCCCTTGCGATACATATCGGGGGGCCCGGAGCTCTTTTCTGGATGTGGGTAACCGCCATTTTTGGCATGGCCATTAAGTTTACAGAGTGTACGCTTGGCGCGCAGTATCGAGTTGAAAATAAGGATGGCACCGTATCTGGCGGCCCTATGTACTATATCGAAAGAGGCCTTGGCCCTAACTGGAAATGGCTCGCCATACTCTTTGCAATTTCTGGTTCAATCTGTGCACTCCTTACCGGAAACGCCATTCAGGCAAATACACTCGCTGATGTTGTAAATTCTGAATTTAACGTTCCGCTCTACATAACCGGATTTGTAACTGCCAGTTTGGTTGCTGCAGTAATTCTTGGCGGTATTAAACGTATAGGTGCCGTAACTGCACGCGTGGTGCCATTGATGGCTATTCTCTATGTTTTGGGTGGCCTTATTATCCTCTTATTGAACTTTGATCAAATAATACCCGGTTTTGTAACCATCATTTCTAATGCATTCAATCCGCAGGCTGGTGTGCTTGGTGTGGGTTCAGGGGCGCTTATTTTAACCCTGAGTTATGGAGTTCAAAGAGGGTTATTCTCTAATGAGGCAGGCCAGGGTTCATCCCCAATTGCCATGGCAGCTACCAAAACGAAAGATCCTGTTCATGCAGGCCTGGTAGGCTTAATCGGCCCGTTTATCGATACGCTTGTAGTATGTACCATTACCGGCCTTGTAATTGTTGTTACAGGCGCTTGGGATAGTTACCACAAAACAACCGTAAACCCCGCGGGGCCAAACATTGCTTATGTAGTTGAGAACCCGATGGAAACACAGATCCAGTTCGAAGATGGTATGCCCGTTGATGGCCAGATGCTGCGTTTCAACATACCGGTTGACACCATGTTTGTTGATGTGAATTACACCATACCATTTAGTGGCATAATTGACCTTTCAGAGCAGCCAACTGCAATATCTGATGACGGCACCACCCTTGCCAACCTATATGGTGGCGTTGTGGAGAATGTGGCCAGTTTAACAGCAGTTGCATTTTCTATAGGCCTCCAACCCATTATGCCGGGAGGCCAATATATCGTTGTAATTGCAGTATTCTTCTTCGTTCTGTCTACCTCTATTAGCTGGAGTTATTACGGTGAACGATCTATCCACTATCTGCTTGGGCAGCGCTCTATCTTTACATACCGAATGATCTTTGTAGGAATGCACTTTTTAGGGGCTATAGTTTCAGTAAGCGTGGTATGGTCTTTTGGTGATTTGATGCTGGGTATTATGGCGCTCACCAATATTATTGGCCTTATTGCACTTTCCGCAATCATTGTGAAAATTACACGTACATACTTAGCCAAACAGAAAGAGAAGTAAGGTTCATAAACGGAGCCTCCATGCAAAACAGTAAACTTACAGTAATTGAACATCCAATCATTGCGCGGGATCTCTCAATCCTGCGCAATGCAACCACAAAAACGGCAGAGTTCAGGCAGGCGCTTGGCAGAATTGCTACTATTCTTGCCTACTCCGCATTGAAAGACCTGCCATTAAAAGAGAAAGAGATTCAAACACCCATAACCACAACATCAGGTTATGATATTGATACGGAAATTATTGTGGTACCCATTCTGAGGGCAGGATTGAGCCTTACCGGTGCTATAATCAACTTTGTACCCGATGCTAAAGTTGGCCATCTGGGCATGTACAGAGACGAAACCACGCACGAACCCGTTGATTACTACTCAAACCTTCCTGATAATCTTGGAAGCTCTCTCGTGCTTCTGGTTGACCCAATGCTGGCAACCGGCGGCAGTGCTGATGATGCTATTGGGTTTTTGAAAAAACAAGGTGCAAAACATATTCGATTTATATCCTTAATTTCAGCACCGGAAGGCTTAGAGCGAATTCAAAAAAAATATCCGGATGTTTCGATCATTACAGCAGCGGTTGACGAAAAACTTAACGATGATGCATTCATTGTTCCGGGCCTCGGAGATGCGGGAGATCGCTACTTTGGGACAGATTAAACTCTCCCCTCTTATACTTATTATTTTTCTCTCTTCCATTGCCTGTACCGAACTATCTGAATACGATGCCCGCCAGGTAAGCTCAACCCTTAACGACTCTCTTATCGTAACCACCGAAAGCTGGGATGTTGAAATGAGGCTTATGCAAGATGGCAGAAACAGGATGTTCATTGAAGGGTCGTATGCAATCAACTATCAGGCATCCGACCGGAAAAGGACAGATATTAGCGGCCCTGTTTACGTACAAATTTATGATACACTTGGAGCAGTTGAAACACGGGCTTGGAGTAATCGGGCTGTATATCTTGAACAAGAAGCCGTTTTTGAACTGTTCGACTCTGTTCGGGTTCAAACAACAACAGGAAACCGCTTATATTCAGAATATCTAAAATGGACACAGGATACTGACAGAATTACCTCACCCTATTTTGTCATTATCATAACGGAAACAGACAGCATCTCTGGCAGCGGTTTTGATGGAACCACCAGCCTTGAAGATTACGAGATTGAACGCCCAAGCGGCAGAATGGTGGTGGATTAATCATGAAAAATCGGTTTTTCGCTGCAACAGTCCTGTTGATTTTTACTGGCCTCTTATCTTCACCCAAATATATCTATTCTCAAAGCACGGTGAATATCATTCAGGCAGACCGAGCCGTTGGCGGCATTGTTGACGGACAAAATGTGCGCAAAATTCTTGGCAATGTAATATTACAAACTGACAAAATGCTTATGGAAACCGACAGCGTTTACCAGTTTGTTGACAGAAACCTGCTAATGGCTTTCAACAATCAGATAGAAACCGAAAACGAAATTATCTGGGCTGACACACTTTATCATAACACCCGCACAGAGTTCAGCCGGCTGCGAGGCAGGGTAATAATTCAATCAGAACAAAATATTGTTTTTAGTGACTCTATAGATGTAGATCAAGTACTCGACCTGGCCATATTCAATGTTCCCGTGCGATTTGAGGATGAACGCGGGATACTTATCGCAGAAAATGGGCTCTATTATCAGGCTGTTGATAGCGCTATTTTCAGGGGGAATGTACAGCTAGCTGACAGTACACAGTACCTCGAAGCCGATTCTCTTTTTATGAACCGTTCAGCCGATCTTTATGAACTTTTTGGGCGCGTATATGCTGATGATTTTGAAGATAATGTGCGCTTTTCGGGTGACTATCTCTATGCCGATTCACTTGGTTACCGGTTGTTGACCGGCGATGCGTGGCTGATGGAAGTGAACGAGGCTGAGACTGACACAACCCACCTCTTCGCAGAGATGATTGAACTTCTTGAAACGGATACTACCAGCTACATGGATGCCTTTGAAAATGTGAGAATCTGGTCGCCAAAATTTTCCTCCATAGCCGATACCGCCAACTACCGGGATGATATCGATCAATTTATTCTGCGATCGAACCCAATTTTGTGGCAGAAAAGGATGCAGCTTACGGGGCCTTACATTGAAGCGCTGCTCGAGAATGATGAAATTAAATTTCTGCGGTCATTTACTCAGCCAATTGTTGTGATGGAAGATTCAACCACCGGCCGCCTGCATCAAATGACTGGAGATACTTTGCATGCCTATTTTGATGACGGCAACATTGAACGCATCAGGGTATTCGACAACAATGAGAGCATTTTTCACAATACAAATGAAGATGATGAACCCGATGGGCTTATTGAGATGATTTCAGCTGGGTCGCTAACCATGTTTTTTACCGAGGGTGACATAGATTCGCTCGTGGCAATGCGAAATATTGATGGCTCGTTTCTCCCTGAAGAGCCACAAAATATAGAACGCAGGCTCGATAATTTTCGGTGGGACCCCGAGCTGAAACCCGGAAAACCGGAACTTCGCTCACCAAGATTGCCACCCATCCCGGAGGAACGTCCATTCGAAATGCCGCCAAGATACCTGAGGTATCTGCAAGCTATTGTTGCTGAGGGAAATTAATTTATTTTTGATACGATTTTACTGATCGTCACCATCAAAAAAAGTATTGCTTCCATGTCTGAAAATAAAACAGCTTTTATTGTTGATGCCATCCGCACTCCAATTGGAAATTTCCGCGGAGCACTGTCTACGATTCGAACTGATGATTTAGCCGCACACGTAATCAAAGAGCTCCTCAATCGAAATAATTCTTTCGAACCTGAGCGGATTGATGACGTGATTTTTGGCTGCGCAAATCAGGCCGGTGAAGATAACAGAAATATTGCCCGTATGGCACTGTTACTTGCCGGGCTCCCCTACTCCGTTCCGGGCGAAACGGTAAACCGATTGTGCGCTTCGAGTATGTCGGCAGTTATCCACGCAAACAGAGCAATTAAAGCGGGAGATGGCGAGCTCTTCATCGCGGGAGGCGTTGAGCACATGACCCGCGGGCCATGGGTGATATCCAAATCATCCAGACCGTATGGGAATGATACGGAAATGCACGATTCCAGTTTTGGCTGGCGCTTTATCAACCCAAAACTTGACGAGCTTTACGGCACGGATGGCATGGGGATAACCGCAGAAAATCTGGTGGATCAATACAACATAAGCCGCGAAGATCAGGATCTGTTTGCAGCACGGTCTCAGCAGAAAGCGGCAAAAGCCCGTGAGACCGGCCGCCTTGCTGAAGAGATTGTCCCTGTTGAAATCCCGAGACGAAAACAGGATCCGCTCATTTTTAGTGATGATGAATTCATCAAGCCTGCTACAACTACTGAAATTCTTTCAGGGCTAAAGCCTGCTTTCCGAAAAGATGGAACCGTAACCGCAGGAAATGCATCCGGCCTTAATGATGGGGCAGCGGCACTTCTTGTGGCATCAGAGCAGGCTTTAGATTCCTATAATCTTAAACCTGCTGCCAGAATAGTGTCATCAGGTGTGGCTGGTGTTGAGCCGCGAATTATGGGAATTGGCCCTGTGTATGCTTCTGAAATTGCACTGAAACGCGCCGGTTTAACACTTGATGATATAGATATCATCGAGATAAATGAGGCTTTTGCCGCGCAGGTGCTGGCATGCACGCGTAAAATGGGGCTTGCAGATGATGATCCCCGAATCAATCCGAACGGTGGTGCTATTGCACTTGGCCATCCGCTCGGCATGAGTGGTGCCCGGATTTTGCAAACAGCCGCAATAGAACTTCAGAAACAGAAGAAAAAGTACGCTCTTGCAACCATGTGCATCGGTGTAGGCCAGGGTTATGCCGTAATTTTGGAAAATGTTGCATCATAATGATTTACGAATTTAACGGATATAAACCGGTAATTGATGAATCTTCATTCGTCCATCCTCAGGCGGCGGTAACCGGCAATGTGATTATTGGCAAGGATGTTTACATAGGGCCCGGCGCGGCTATTCGTGGCGACTGGGGTCAAATTGTGATTAAGGATGGCGCTAATGTTCAGGAAAATTGCACTATCCATATGTTTCCTGGAGTAACAGTTACTCTTGGGGAGTCTGCACACATAGGCCACGGGGCAATTATTCATGGGGCAACTATTGGCAAAAACTCTCTGATTGGCATGAATGCCGTGGTGATGGATCGGGTGGTTATTGGAAATGAGTGCATAATTGGCGCACTGGCATTTATAAAAGAAGGAATGGAGATTCCTGATCGCAAAGTGGTTGTTGGAAATCCGGCAAAGATCGTAAAAGACGTGACTGATGAGATGGCAAAATGGAAAACAGAGGGAACAGCCTGGTATCAACGTCTTCCGGAAGAAATGCAAAAGAGCTGGAAAGTATGTGAGCCTTTAAGAGAGGTGCCGGTAGAAAGAGAAGATCAGTCAGTTGGCTATAAAACGTGGGGAGAAGAGAAAGGGTAGGTCAGGAGTCAGGAGTCAGGAGTCAGGAGTCAGGAAAAAATTTTTTTTGTAAGGAGTTGGATGAAATGTGCTCATACAATAAAGAATCTCAACCAAAAATTGATTTTATGAAAACTCCATCGAAAACATTTCAAGATTTAATTGTGTGGCAAAAAGCTCATCAATTTGTTTTAA
>SLLL01000102.1 GCA_007134085.1 Balneolaceae bacterium | reverse complement strand
GCGGCAGCGGCTGTTCGAAGAATAGCCCCAAAATTATGTGGGTCTTCAATCTCATCGAGCAGAAGCACAGCCATGTTGTTAACCGGTTTTATGGAGATGAGCCAATCTTCGAACTCAATGTATTGAACCTGACTAATTGCTGCTACTACGCCTTGGTCATTCACCCGCCCAACCAAATCGAATAGTTTTGAGCCCGGAACGTCGGCTATGGGTATTCGGTTTTTTGAACAGAGGTTTGAAATCTTTGATAAAGAGCTGCCACCAACACCTTTTTTCAGGTACACTTTTTCCACTTGTTGCGGATTTGAGTTGAGCAATTCTTCAACTGGTTTTCTTCCGTAAATGAATTGATTGTTTTCTTCCAACAGAGAATAATTTTTTACTTGTTTACCAAAGTTCGAATATTTAAAATAGTAAAAAATAGAGGCCAAAACCGATGACCGAAAATCCTAAAAAAACAGGTTTTGGGTATGTAGAAAATTACCCAAAGAAAGATAGCGGCAGCGAGCCATCACACAACCGTGTCTGGACATTGCTTCGCCACACTCATACGCTTCTTCCTATGCTTTCCGGCGCACTTCAGATTTTTGTTGGCCTTGTATTGGTAAGTATCACAATTTTAGGGCTTATTGAACCTCTTTGGTTGTCGGCTGTTCTAAGTATTCTCGGCAGTATTCTAAGTATGGCTGGTGTTTTCCTTATCTATAACACTATCACCAAACAAGGCAGTTTTGATGGATTGCTGAATCAAGCCATTCGCAGAGTGATAAATTCACAAAACTAACTTATGCCTAACTCATCGGTTGATTCAGAAAAAATTGAACTTTATAAACAAGTTCATCTGCGGACGAAAAGAGAACTCTCAGATGAGGAAAAGGTACCGTTTCTCGAAAAAAAACGCCGCTCAAAGTGGATTCAATTGGTTTTGAATATTTCCATCATTCTGCTTTTTGCCTATATGTACACGCAGGGTTTAACTACTTTTGACGACTGGTTTTACTACCTGTTGTTTGGCATTTTTTCACTCAATCTTTTTTTGATCTATTTTCAGGTGAAACAGATCAATGTGTTGATTGATCACATAAATAGAGAGCGGGATCGCGGCTTTTCTGTGTAAAATCAACCAAAAAAGGGAGCAGCATATCAGGTATTTTGAAAAAGATTTTCTGATTATTGCCCATCGCGGAGCAAGCAAATATGCGCCGGAGAATACTATGGCTGCCTTTAAAACAGCCCACGAAATGCGGGCTGATATGATTGAACTTGATGTTCAGCTTACCGCAGATGGCGTGCCGGTGGTTTTTCATGATGAGGATGTAAAGAAGCTTACGGATGGCAGCGGAAAAGTGAACAGTTTTACATTTGCCGGGTTAAGAGAGTTAGATGCGGGATCGCACTTTTCCAAAACATATGCAGGTGAGAAAATCCCATCGCTTCAGGAGGTTTTAGACTGGCTGCCTGATGAAATGCTTCTGAATATCGAAATAAAACCGGAGGCTGTTTCAGAAAATCAATCAGGCGGAATTGAAGAGAAAGTAATTGAGCTTGTTATGGAGCATCAGTATGAAGACCGCGTGATTTTATCAAGTTTCAGCTACCTCGCTGTGAAACGGTTTAAAGAGATCAATAGCCGTATTAAAACAGGCTTATTGTACGAGAAAAGTCAATCATCCGGAAAGACGCCATCTGTTTTGGTTGAGGAATACGGTGCGGATTTTTTCCACTGCAGTTCAAGAGAAATGAAGCGAGGATGGGTAGCAGATCTTCAGCGAAAGAAGATCCCTTTTATGATCTATACGGTAAACAGAAAATGGGGTATGAAAAAATGGATAAAAAGAGGCTCGTTTGGCATTTTTAGCGATAAACCCGATCTGCTTCGAATAGTTTTTGAGAATTCATTAAAAAAGCGGTAGTGGTGGCAAAAAACTTTTTTTTGCAGTTTACTCATTTGGTTTGAATGGCAGTGTTTAGCCTGCTATTTTCTTTCTGTTAACCTAACACGTAATCGATCATGGCAACAAAATATATCTTCATCACAGGCGGTGTAACGTCGTCACTCGGGAAAGGCATTATTTGTGCATCCCTCGGCAGGTTATTGGTAGCAAGAGGGTTACGTGTTACCGTTCAAAAACTTGATCCATACATTAACGTGGATCCCGGCACCATGAACCCCTATGAGCATGGTGAAGTTTATGTTACTGATGATGGCGCAGAAACAGACCTGGATCTTGGCCATTACGAGCGGTTTCTTGGAATCCGCACGTCACAGCAAAATAATGTTACCACCGGCAGGGTTTATTTCGATGTGATAACAAAAGAGCGCAAGGGCGCCTACCTTGGTAAAACAGTGCAGGTAATTCCGCATATTACGGATGAAATTAAAGCACACGTAAAAAATCTTGGCGAATCTGAAAATTATGACATTGTAATCGTCGAGATCGGTGGTACAGTGGGCGACATCGAGAGTTTGCCTTACATTGAAGCAATGCGGCAGCTTCGCTACGATGTTGGCAGAAAAAATACGCTTTCCATTCACCTCACTCTTGTACCGTATCTCGCAGCAGCCGGAGAACTAAAGACAAAACCAACACAGCACTCTGTAAAAACCTTGTCAGAAAGTGGCCTCAGCCCCGATATATTGGTCTGCCGCTCAGAATATCCGCTTGATGACTCCATCAGGCGTAAGATTGCACAGTTCTGTAATGTTGATGTAGAAGATGTAATCGCTTCGCTTGATGCCGAAAGTATTTATGAAGTACCCCTTTTGATGCAAGACGAGGGCCTGGACGGAAGGGTGATAGAGAAACTAAACCTGCCTGCGAAAAATGCTGACCTGGTCCAGTGGAAACAGTTTGTTGATAAAGTTAAAAACCCCAAATCAGAAACTACAATCGCACTTGTTGGCAAGTATGTTGAGCACCATGATGCATATAAATCCATAGTTGAAGCGCTGGTTCATGGCGGTGCCGTGAATGATTCGCGCGTCAATATAAAGTGGATTCAGTCAGATTATGTGAATGAAAATAATGTGGCTGATTTATTGGCGGGAGCCTCCGGCGTGTTGGTTGCCCCCGGTTTTGGCGACAGGGGAATTGATGGAAAACTTACCGCAGTTAAATATGCCAGAATTAATGGTATACCATTTTTTGGGATTTGTCTCGGCATGCAGTGTGCTGTGATTGAATTTGCAAGAAATTGTGCAAATCTTCTGGATGCAAACAGCGCAGAGTTTAATGAATCAACACCATATCCTGTAATTGATTACATGCCCGATCAGCGAAATATCACGGAAAAAGGCGGAACCATGAGGCTTGGCCAATATGAGTGTAAACTAAGTGAAGGCACAAATGCCGGAAAAGCCTATGGTGAAGAGCTGATTAACGAACGCCACCGCCACCGTTTTGAGCTTAACAATGAGCTTAGGGATACCCTTCGGCAGCATGGCCTGGTGGTCTCGGGAGTTAACCCTGAAAGGGATCTTGTGGAAATTATTGAGATTGAAGAACACCCTTGGTTTGTGGGGGTGCAGTTTCACCCGGAGTTAATGAGTACCGTTAATGAACCCCATCCGCTATTTGTTTCCTTTGTGAAGGCATCACTTGAGTATGCAGCCCACATTTCAAATAGAGAAGAACTTAAAAATAATCAACCGGTGTAGTTTGGCTGATCAGGATTTATATAAAAACAAATTACGAAATCGCGCATGTGCCGTAATTGTAAGTGATGATTATATCTTGCTGGCAAAGCACAATTCACCTACCCGTGAAGAGCCAATCTGGATGCCACCTGGAGGCGGAATACAGTTCGGTGAACCGGCAAAAGAAGCGTTAATACGCGAGGTTAAAGAGGAAACCGGCCTTATTGTTGAACCAACCCGGCTGATCTGGGTTCATGAATTTTTGGAAGACCCGTTTCATGCCATCGAATTCTATTTCGAATGTTCAATTGCAGGCGGAGCATTAAAGCTGGGAGAAGACCCAGAACACGCTTCTAATGATCAGATTTTACTCGATTTAAGATTTATTCCTTTCAAAGAAACGGCTTCACTCCCATTATATCCATCGTTTTTGAAAGAAAGCTGTAAAAATAAGGGAGAACTACCCGACAATGTAGTTCACGTAATCACCAGCCCAGCGGTATAAAGCCTAAAAGTATTGGGCTGCAATCAATTTATCTCGTTTCGGTTAAATTGATAAAGGGTGTGTAGGCCCGCACGGCTTTTCTTATATTTGCATCGAAAACTTTAATCTTAAAAAGTAGTGATGCGTTTAGCTCTTATCCTGATTTTCTCTCTGTTACTTACGGCTTGCTCGCAGCAGCCGGAAAATGCCTTTGTTCTGCATAACGTAAACGGCTACACTCTGCTGAATGATGGCCAGCTCGTGGCATTTGATGCTATTGCTATAAAAAATGGCCTTGTTGTTGAACACGGTTCTAATGACCATATCACCAATAGATACGCCGAATTTCAACAAATTGATGGAAACGGAAAAACCATGCTGCCCGGCCTTATTGATGCGCACGCTCACGTTATGGGTTTGGGAGTTAGGGAGCTTGATGTAAACGTTGCCGGGATTCGCTCTCTTGAAGAAACAGTAGAAACTGTGAGGCGCTTTGCGGAAGACAATCCCGATCGGGAGTGGATTACCGGAAGGGGGTGGAACCAGGTGCTGTGGGAGGAAAATGAATTCCCAACTGCTGCAGATCTCGATGCGGTTGTACCCGATCGGCCCGTATATCTTACCAGAGTTGACGGGCACGCAGCCTGGGCAAACAGCCGGGCTATGGAATTAGCCGGTATTGATCGTGATACTCCCGATATACAGGGAGGAGTTATTCTGCGTGATAACAACGGAGACGCAACAGGCATCTTTGTTGATGCAACCATGCGTTACCTCCGGGCAGTAATTCCTGAGAGAAATGAACAGGATTATGAACTTGCACTTGAGCTTGCTCTTGTTGAGATGGCAAAATACGGTATTACATCGGTACACGACGCCCGCACAAATGTGGAAGAGTGGGCACTCTATCAGGCGTTTGCTGATGAGGGCAGGCTTACAGCAAGAATCTATGCCATGATCGCAGGCACTGGGGATATATTTGATGAGATGGCTGCTAATGGCCCGATTAACAGTTATGCCAATGACCTACTTGCCCTTCGGAGCGTAAAGATTTCATCCGACGGCGCGCTTGGAAGTAGAGGAGCAGCACTTATAGAGGATTACAGCGATGATCCGGGAAACAAGGGGCTATTGTTCTTTTCGCAGGATGAATTGAATCAAATGCTTCTAAAGGGGGCAAGCAACGGTTTTCAGATGAACATCCATGCTATTGGAGATGCTGCCAACCGCCAGGTTTTGGATGGATTTGAATTTGTGCAACAAGAGCTGGGCGATCAAAGCAGTTTACGGCACAGAATTGAGCATGCGCAAATTGTAGCGCTTGAAGATATCCCCAGATTTGTTGATTTGAACCTGATTGCATCTATGCAGCAGACTCACGCCACCAGCGATATGAACATGGCTGAAGACAGAGTTGGCCCCGATCGAATTCGCGGTGCGTACGCATGGCAAACTTTCCTCAATCAGGGCACTGTAATTGCGGCCGGTTCCGATTTTCCCGTGGAAGATGTGAACCCTTTTTACGGCCTCTATTCAGCAGTTACCAGAAAAGATCATGAAGGAATGCCGCCGGGAGGCTGGTACAGCGAACACCAGATGAGCAGAATTGAAGCCCTGCGCTCATTCACTCTTGATGCAGCCTATGCCGCCCACCAGGAAGAGGTAATCGGAACACTTAAGCCGGGTAAATGGGCAGATTTTATACTAATTGACCGGGATTATTTTAATGTGGACGCATCAGAAATATGGCAGATTGAAGTGCTCCAAACCTGGCTTGCCGGCGAAAAAGTGTTTGAAAAGCAGAGATGAATATTCGGCTCGAGCAACTCAACCCCATCATAGGGGATATCAAAGGAAATACGGAAGCTATACTTCAGGCTCTCCAAAAAGCATCAGCAGATGGCATTGATTTATTGGTTTTGCCGGAATTGGTGGTAACGGGTTACCCCGCTCAGGATCTCTATGAAAACGGATCTTTTCGCGATGCATGCTACTCTGCCAACGATACCATCATAAAAGCCGCCCAAAAAACCGCAATTTTGTTTGGGTCAGTTACTACAAACAGTGGCTTTGGCCGTAAAATGTTCAATTCTGCACTGCTCGCAAAAAATGGCGGGTTGCTAAGCGTTGTGCATAAAACACTCTTGCCCACCTACGATGTTTTTGATGACCTGCGATACTTTGAACCCAACAAGGAGTTTCGTTGTGTTGAATTTGATGGCGTTCAGCTTGGAATTACCATCTGTGAAGATATCTGGTACAACGAAAATGAGGTTCAGTATCACACGTACGAGACAGATCCCGCAGAAAAATTGAAAGAGCTTGGTGCGGATGTAATCATTAACATTTCCGCATCTCCTTATACCGTTTCTAAGCATGAAAACCGAAAGAAAATGCTTCAAAATCATGCCCGGAAATTGAAGTTGCCGATTCTTTACAGCAATCAAACAGGAGCGCATACCGATATTGTTTTTGATGGAGACAGTATGGCGATAAATGCCCGGGCTGAAGTAGTTGCAAATACAAAAGCTTTTGCCCACGATTTTTGCGATGTGATCTGGAAATCAGATAAAAAGGATATTGAACCGGTAATTTCTAAAGCTCTGGTTAAATATCCTCAGAAAGGGTCAGCCAGGCACTTTGAGGCAATAAAATGTGGCTTGTTGGATTACTTCAAAAAAACAGGACTCACGGCAAAGGCTGTGATTGGCCTTAGCGGTGGAATTGATTCTGCCCTTGTCTGCACCATTGCCGCGGAAGTGCTGGGGGCAGAAAATGTGAAAGCCATTACTATGCCGAGTGGTTTTTCGAGTGAGGGTAGTGTGGCAGATTCACGCGAGCTCGCAAAAAATCTGGGAATAGAACTGTTTGAGGTATCTATCGGGCCTCTGTTTGATCAATTTTCGGAGAAACTGAACCCTCTGTTTGCCGGAACTGATTTTGGCGTGGCTGAAGAAAACCTTCAAAGCCGCATTCGCGGCACGCTGTTAATGGCTTATTCCAATAAATTCGGGCACTTTCTGTTAACTACAGGCAACAAATCAGAATATGCAGTTGGTTACGCCACTCTTTACGGAGACATGAATGGTGCTCTTGGCATAATTGGCGACCTATATAAAACCGAAGTTTTCGAGATGGCGAAATGGCTCAATTCCGATTATTTCGGCAGGGAGGTTATTCCTTATAACAGCATTGTCAAACCGCCAAGTGCAGAACTACGCCCGGGACAGAAAGACAGCGACAGCCTTCCCGATTATGAGGTGTTGGATGACATACTTTATCGCTATATTGAACTGCTTGAAAGTGCGCAGCAAATTGAAGATGCCGGCCATCCAAAAGAAGTTGTATGTGATGTGTTACGGCTTGTTGATTTTAATGAGTTTAAGAGATATCAGGCTGCGCCGGTACTCAAGTTAAGTTCTAAAGCGTTTGGCAGTGGGCGTAGATGGCCGATTGTACAACGCTGGACAAAAAATCAAACAAATTGATATTCTTATAAAATTTGTAACCGCAACGCTTCGTTAGGTGTTTATTGCACAAAACGTTTACAGGCCGCTAACTATTTAAATTTTTCCGAATTCCGTCAGATCTATATGAAACAGCTATTGCTACTTCTCACCATTCTGCTTTTTGGCACATCAGTATTTGCACAACAAACCGAATCAACCGAAGTAGAAATGCCTCCCAAGCTGCTTCCTTATACAAATCCACTTCTTGAAAGCCGCGGAGAGTTACGGGTGATCGACCAATCGGCTATGTCAACAGAGATGGATGCTGAAATGCTTCGAAGAATATCGAATGTCTATCGCTTACATGTTCTTGCAATAGATGCTCAGGTTCAAGGAGATTTAGTACAGGCAGAAAATTATATAAATCAGTCATTCGGTGCCATTCAAACCCTGCTCGATGAATACCCTGAGATACAGTACTCTCGCCGATTTACTGAACTCTACCGTTCAGTTATGGCTGAGCACAGTGAATTTTATGGTATAACAGAAGTACGCACTGAAACGGAAGGAGATATTTTTGAAATACAATCAGAGCTTTTCTCTGATCAGGATGATTGGATTGCAGAGGGGTTTGTACTGCCAGAGAACCTCACGATCAATAATACAGACGTACCACTAATTCAAAATCAGCATGTAAACCGCATGTTGATGTATTACACTGTCCGCCGGCCTGATGTGATGGAGCGCTGGCTGGAAAGATCGGAGTACTACTTCCCCATGATGCGGGAAATTTTTGAAGAGGAAGGAACACCACTTGAACTGATACACCTCTCCATGATAGAGAGTGGGCTTGTACCCACGGCAAGAAGCTGGGCATCGGCAGTAGGTTTATGGCAATTTATACAGGCTACCGGTAGGTTTTATGGCCTCGATGTTAACTGGTGGGTTGATGAACGCCGCGACCCTATCAAATCAACCCGCGCAGCTGCGCAGCATCTTCGCGATCTTTATGATGTTTGGGGAGACTGGCACCTTGCACTGGCAAATTACAATCTTAGCCCGCGAGGGTTAAGGCGCGCCATAAATGCTGCGGGGGGAGTTCAAGATTACTGGGTGGCGTTTCCGCACCTGCCACGGGAAACACGCGGGTACGTACCGAGCTATATTGCGGCAACAATGATTGCCATGAGCCCGGAAGAATTTGGATTTGAGCGGCCACGAAATGGAGTGGCTTACGAATTCGATATTGCTGAAGTAGCAGGGCTTATGCCGCTCGAAGACCTTGCTGATGCAGCAGGAATAACCCTCCAAGAGCTAAGAAGCTTAAACCCTGAACTTTTAAGATGGGCAACCCCTCCGGGAGATAGTTATCAGCTGAAAATACCTAAAGGCACACTGAATGAATTTCTTGCTGCATATAAAGAGATTCCCGAAGAGAATAGGGCACAAAACATCGCGATGCATACCGTAAGCAGAGGAGAATCTCTCGGTGTAATAGCTCAGCGATACGGCACTTCTGTTCGGGCGCTTTATGAATCAAACGAAGGTTTATCAAATATTATCCATCCGGGGCAGCGAATTGTTGTTCCGGTTCAGGCAAGCTCAGCGCGCCAGGTTGCATCAGCAAGCAGCTCGTCGAGCCAGCCACAGAGAGCTACAACTTCATCTAACCGGCAAACACAGCAGTCACAGGCGCCATCTAATACAACGCCGGTTACCTATACCGTAAAAAGTGGCGACACCATTGGCCATATTGCCGAGTGGTTTGACGTACGCGCATGGCAAATTCGAAACTGGAATGGAGTTGGCAATACCATAAGGGTGGGCCAGCGTTTAACCATTCATGTTCCTTCAAACCGTGCAGATTACTACCGACAAGTTGATGGGCTTACCTTTGCCCAAAAACAGGAATTAGAAAGAAGGCAACGTGCCGGCGAAGATATTTTTGCACTTCGTTTTGATGGCTCTTCATCAAGTAGCGATGGAACGATCAGATACACTGTTCGAAGAAATGATACCCTTATTGGCATTGCAAACAGACATGGCGTTTCTGTAGCTGACATTCAGCGCGATAATAATATTAGCGGATCACGAATTTATGCCGGCCAAACGTTGACGATCCGAAGAAGATAATTTTTTCATGAAACATGTAGGCAGGTTAGCGGCAATTCTCGCCCTAACACTCTTTCTAACAACAAGTGTTGCATTCGTTAAGAGCAACAGCGATCTCTTTTTTCAGATCAAAAAGCAGCTAACTATTTTTAGCGATGTTTATCGCGAAGTTGCCACGCAGTACGTGGAAGATGTTAGCCCCGAAACATTGATGAACAAAAGCATCAATGCAATGCTCGAGATGCTTGACCCCTACACTGTTTTTATTGATGAGGGTGAGCAACAGCAGATGGAAATTCTTTCGAGCGGTTCTTACGGAGGGATTGGAATTGAAGCCGGCTTTCGGGGTGATCAGATTGTAATTATTGCGCCACTTGAGGGCTACCCTGCTCAGCGGGCCGGTATTCGTTCAGGCGATATTATTGTGAGTGTGAACGATGTGGAGGTGAGGGGAATGTCGCCGGAGGAGGTGCAAAGGCTAACGTTGGGAGACGCCGGTACACAGATGCAAATTACATTACGAAGGCCTGTTCTTGATGAAAATATTACGTTTGAACTGGAGCGTGAACGCATTGAGGTAAACAACATTAACTATGCTGCAAAAATTGGCGATAACAATGAATATGGCTACATACACCTCGCCAGGTTTGGCCAGCAAACTGCAGAAGAAGTCCGCAATAAACTTATTGAGTTCAGTGAGTCAGGCTCTTTTGAGGGATTGGTGCTTGATCTCAGAAACAATCCCGGCGGCCTGTTAAATGAAGCTGTTGACCTAATTGACAAATTCATAGAGCCCGGTGTTACCATCGTAGAGACAAGAGGAAGCTCAGAAAATCACAATAGTACACTGGTTTCTAAAGAGCCGGCAATGTTCGAAGATTTGCCCATTGCAGTGCTTATAAATGAAGGCAGCGCCAGTGCATCGGAAATTGTAGCAGGGGCGTTTCAGGATCTTGACCGTGCCGTTATCATTGGCGAAACAAGCTTTGGGAAAGGGCTTGTACAAACCATAAGGCCGCTTTCGTATAATACTTCGCTTAAAATCACCATCTCAAGGTATTACATACCAAGCGGCAGAAGTATAGAGCCACTCGGTTTTTCGGATGCAGATGATTCTGAGGTAAATACTCCTCGAAGAGCCTTCCAAACTAAAAATGGAAGAGTGGTTTTTGACGGAAGAGGAATTGAGCCTGATGTAGCCATGGACGGAAGGCCATCATCCCTGATTGAAATGGCACTGCAACAGAGCAACCAATACTTCTTTTTTGTGAATGATATTCTCGCGCAGATGGGCGAAGGTGCCGGAGACTCGATGCCGAATGGCCTGTTTAAGCAATTTACCCGCCATTTGGTGGAAGATGGTTTTACCTTCGAAACACCGGTTGACCGACATCTTGCAGCAATTGAAGCAAATATTGGTAATTTTGCTAAGGAAGATTCAGCGCAAAATAAGCTTGATGAGCTAAAGGCATTACTACGAGATTATAAAATTTCTCAGATTTATGATAATCAGGAGACAATTGAGCATAACTTAAAAGTTGAATGGGTTACGCAAACCCGCGGGGAAAACAGGCGTAACGAAGCTCTGTTAGAGATAGATGAGTACATACTTACAGCGCTTCAAAAATTGTCCAACCCGTTTGAATATCAAACTGTACTAAGGCCGTAATCTTTTGGGCAAAGCCGATCTACATACACATACCAATGCATCCGATGGCGACCTCTCACCGCAAGAACTTTTAGAAAAAGCTCAATCTAAGAAACTAAAAACCCTCGCTATAACCGATCATGATACCATTAAAGGGTATCTTGCTGCTAAAGAAATAGCAGCTGACTTTGGTATTGAGCTGATAAGCGGCGTGGAAATAACGGCAATCTGGAACTCTAAAGAAGTACATCTATTGGCGTACAATTTTGATGAAGACTATCCTGAATTCCGAAATTTACTGCTAAACCAGCGTACGGCACGTAAGCTGCGCATGCAGGCTATTGTTAACCTGCTAAATTCGCAGGGGTTGCAAATAGAGTATGATGAAGTTTTAGCCGAGGCTAACATGGGTAATGTGGGCAGGCCGCATGCCGCTTCAATTTTAATTAAAAAAGGGTACGTTTCCGGTGTGGCAGAAGCCTTTATTCGGTATCTTTCATCTGAAAGGTTGAGAGGAATTCAAACTCAATATGCTACCATCGATGAAGTGATACGTGTCGTGAAAGAAGCAGGTGGTGTAATCTCACTTGCACACCCTGGAAGGCTCTATTCCGATACAGAGATAACTAGCTTAATAAATCTTGGCCTCGACGGGCTTGAATGTATTCATCCCAGCCACAATTTTACAGCTCAGCGAAAATATTCGGCGCTTGCCAAATCAGAAAATCTTCTTATTACCGGCGGGAGTGACTATCATGGCACAGGAAAATCGGAATATGACCCCTATTTTGGGATTGTAACCCTCGGAGATCAGCACATTGAGGCATTAAAGCGAACGTCAGAAAATCGGCAGAGGATTGTTAATATTTAAATGTAGAAAACCATGAGTGAACAGAATATAGATTGGGGTAATATTAAAATTGCTGTAGTTGCGGCAAAATGGAACTCCTTTATTACAGATGAGATGCTGGGTGCGGCTATACATGCCCTGAAAAATAAAGGCATGCCTGAATCGAATATTTTTGTTTACAGATGTCCCGGTTCATTCGAAATTCCACTTGTGTGCAAGTGGTGCCTGGAACATCTGGATGTTGATGGAGTAGTAGCTATTGGTGCTGTAATACGTGGTGGCACTCCACACTTCGACTATGTTTGTGATGCAGTTACCAGCGGAATAACCAGCCTTAATATGAGCTCTTCAAAACCAGTTTCATTTGGGATTCTTACCACAGATAATGTTGAGCAGGCAGAAGAAAGGGCAAGTGTGGATAAAGGAAATAAGGGCGCTGAAGCAGCTATTGCCCTGTGTGAAATGATAGAATTGAAGCATGCTATTGCACTTAGGGGTGGTAAATAGGGCTTGAAAAAAGGTTAAAATAGCTCTAATATATAGAGCTACAAAGATTTCTAAAAAATGGCCAGCGAACCGCTAACACTTACAGATACTGAGCAGTCAGAAGAGGATAAAAAACTTCAGGAAGAGGTAAAGGCTTCCGGTTCTTTACCGGCACATATTGCCATTATTATGGATGGTAATGGGCGCTGGGCTCAGAAAAAAGGAAATATCCGATTACATGGCCACAAAGCAGGAGTTAAGTCGGTTCGCGATGTTACAGAGTCTTGTGCGCAGCTTGGTGTGAAATATCTCACACTCTATGCATTTTCAACCGAGAACTGGGACAGGCCTTCGGCAGAAATTAATGGCTTGATGAAGCTTCTCGTTCAATCATTGCGGGATGAAGCAGACCGCCTGAATGACAACGATATTAAACTTATCACAATCGGCCAGATCGAGCGCTTACCGGCCAAATGTCAACGACAGCTGCAAGAGGTTAAAGATCTCACCAAAGATAATAAGCGTATGCAGCTCTGCCTGGCTTTGAGTTACTCAGGCCGATGGGATATCACCGAAGCAGTAAAACATATTGCCAAAGAAGTTGAAAATGGCAACATAGATCCCGATCAAATTGATGATAACCTTATTGGCTCTTATCTCTCAACTGCAGCTATTCCGGATCCCGATTTAATCATCCGGACTAGCGGAGAATACCGTATTAGTAATTTTCTTTTGTGGCAGCTGGCCTACTCAGAGCTTTTCATTACAGAAACCTACTGGCCTGATTTTAGAAGAGATGAGCTTTACAGAGCAATCTTCTCCTATCAGAAACGTGATCGCAGATTCGGGAAAGTAAAAAACGGATATAACAAAAGTATATCTGCATCAGTTATAAAGCATATTACATCGTAAACGTAAGGAAAGAAAGTTTGTATCACGTGTTAAGATTAAAGCACATCTGTTTATTATTATTTATTGCGCTATCGGGAACACTTTTCATTCAGGATTTACAGGCACAGGATACCGGGAGAATTCAAATTCAGGATCCCACTCAGAACCCGCCGCGCCAATTTGAAATTCGTGAAGTAACCGTGACAGGGCTTGTAACCGGCCGTGAAGCGCATATTCTTGCAAGTAGTGGATTGAGAGCAGGGAACACGATAGAAATTCCCGGTGAAGCAATCTCTAACGCAATCAGGCAGCTGCACAGAATTGGCCTTTTTTCCGATGTGCAAATATTGCACGAACGCGTAGGCGGCAATGGCGTGAATATCGAGATAAAGGTGCAGGAGCAGCCAAGGCTTCACCGCTATGAAATTGAAGGAGTGAGGCGGTCTCACCGGCGCGATTTGCGTGAAAAATTGAACCTTCTGTCAGGTTTTGCTTTCACCAATCCGGTACGAGAGCAAGCCCTGAGTACAATACGCCGTTACTATCGTGATAGAGGATATTGGAATACAGAAGTAACCATCAGAGAGGAGCTTACAGATGATGAGCGCAACCGCGTTATTGTTACTTTTGAAATTGATCCCGGTGAGCGAATTAAGGTGCGTGATATCACTTTCTCTGGGAATGAAGAGTTTACTGACCGGCGCCTAAGAAGAGAGTTTTCTACCATAAAGCAGGACCGCTGGTGGAGAATATTCAAACGCCACGTATTTACTCAGGACGATTACGAAGAGGGTATTGAAAACATACTCAGTTACTATCGTAATAATGGCTTTATGGATGTTAGGGTATTAGCTGATTCAATTTTTGTGGATGACTGGCGCCGAAAAGAGGGTGTATTTTTCAATATTGAAATTGAAGAAGGCCCGCAATACCGAATTAGAAATATTGAATGGGAAGGAAATACAGTATACACAGATGAGCAGCTCACTGCTTTCTTCGAGTTCCAAAAAGGGGATGTATTTGATCAGGGACGGTTTGATGAGAATATTAGTGGTAGAAGAGACGAACGCGATATACTGAGTTTATACCAGAATATTGGGTATCTATTTTTTGATATTTATCCCGATATACAGATTGTACCCGGCGATTCTTTGGATATAACATTTGAAATAGTTGAAGATGAGATTGCCACTATTCGCAAAGTATCATTTCACGGAAATACAAAAACGCATGATGATGTTGTACGCCGTACCATCCGTACACGGCCGGGGCAAACCTACAGCAGATCGAATATAATCAGGTCTATCAGGGAGTTAAGCCAGCTTGGATATTTCAATCCCGAAGGCATTACACCTGATCTTGAGCCTGACCGGGAAAACAGAACTGTTGATATTATTTATGGGCTTGATGAGACACAGGGAACAGACAACTTTGAATTTTCGGGCGGTTTCGGTGGCCGTCAGATAGGGGTTATTTTAGCAGCACGAGTTAACTTCAACAACTTTTCTGTTCGAAGAATGTTTGAACCCGGCGGCTGGACTCCAATACCATCAGGCGACGGGCAACGGCTTTCACTTGGCATGCAGGTAACCGGCCGTGGTTATCAAAGCTATAACTTTAGTTTCACTGAGCCATGGTTCAGAGGAAGGCCAACATCTTTAGGTTTTAGTGTATCTTACGATTTCCTGAACTTCAACCGGCAGCGGTCTTTTATTGGATTCCAGCAGCCAGATAGGCGCTTTGAGCTTTTTTCTGCAAGTATCAGCCTTGGGCGAAGGTTACAATGGCCTGATGACCTCTTCTCGCAAAGAACTATACTTACTTATAATAGATTCGACGTTACCCAGTTGGGTACGGTATTTGATGATGGCAGGGCCGATCTTGTTACTATTCGCCAAATTATTGAAAGAAATTCAACGGATAATCCAATCTCTCCACGAGATGGTTCAAAGTTCAGTATTTCAGGTGAGGTAGCCTTGCCATTACCAGGCCTGGCTCAATTTTATAAATTGAAGACAGAGTATCAGCACCATTACACCATTGCAGGAAGGCTTGTACTCAGTGGTATAGCCGAATATGGATACATGGGATACTTCAGTGATTCTAACAGAAGTAATTATCAGCGATTTTTCCTTGGTGGTACTCAGTTACAGCAAAGGCAAAGTTTTACCAATGATAATATAGAGCTGCGCGGTTTCCCGGGAGGTTGGGGTGGCGGTATTTCCCCATTAGATGACAATCAAAACCCGATTGGTGGCCGTGTTTACAACAAGTATTCACTCGAGCTGCGTTACCCTGCGGTAAGTTCAGAACAGCTACAGTTGATTCCTTATGTATTTATGGATGCCGGTAATGCATTCAACGGTATGTCAGACTTTGACCCGTTTAATGTAAAGCGCTCTGTAGGTTTTGGTGCGAGAATATTCCTCCCGATTCTGGGACTCGTTGACTTGAGTTACGGTTACCGTCTCGATGGAACAGCACCATCAATAGAAGGCCCGGGTTTGAGGCCGGGTGAGTGGGAATTTTTATTTAATATCGGCGCACCATTTTAATATGATAAGCAAGCTGCCCATATCAATTTTGGTAGTGGCAATTATTGCACTGTCTGTAACAGAAGTTACAGGGCAAAATCAAAAGATTGGCTTTATTGATTCTGATATTATTTTGCAAAATATGCCGGAATACTCCGGCCTTGAACAGCGGCTTTCTCTGCTTAGTGACGGGTGGAGACAGGAGATTAATCAGCTCGAGAGCGAATTAGATGAGCTTGAAAGGGATTTTGAAGCTCGTGAAATACTCTTTACGGATGAAATTCGTGAGCAGCGCCTAAGGGATATTGATCAAAAACAGGTAGAACTGAACAGATTAATAGAGCAAAGATTCGGGCCACAAGGCGATTATTTTACCCGACAAAAAGAACTTTTGGAGCCTATACAAAGATTGATCTTTGATGCGTTGTCTCGTGTGGCAAACCGAGAAGATTTCGATTTTGTCTTTGACCGTGCCAGTGAAACACGCTTTCTTTTTACCAGGCAACAATGGAACCTAACCGATGAAGTGATGTTAGAATTAGGTATAGATGGTGCAAGAAATTAATTACTATAACCCTTAAATTTGGTGCTAAAAAATCCAAGAATGAAAAAAATAATCATAACTACACTGTTACTACTTTTGCCTGCTATGGCAATGGCTCAACTAAAAGTCGGGATAATGAGCCCCGATGATGTTTTAGATGCCATGCCTGAAGCAGCACAGGTACAGCAACAATTAGAACAATATATCCAGGATCGCCAAAACGCTTTCCAAAACAGATATCAGGAATGGATTGATGAGCTTACAGAATATTCTGAACTGGTTGAGTCAGGCGTATTGAGCGAGCAGGAGCAAGCACAGCGTGAAGAACGTTTAATGGAAATGCAGGAAGAGCTGAACAGCTTCCAGAATAGAATTCAGAATCAGATTCAGCAAAGACAGAACGACCTGTTTAATCCACTTCTAATCAAAGTAGAAGATGCCATGGCAGAAGTATCTGAGGAACTGGGCCTGGATTTTGTACTAAACAGAACTTCAAATACCGGCGACCCAATCGTCTATTATGCTTCACAGCGTGCATCAGACATTACTCAGCGCGTCATCGAAAAACTCACACAAAATTAAACCGATCCAATATCACAAAAACACTACTATGAAAAATTTAAGCATCGTTTTTATAACTCTGATTATTGCAGCCTCAACACTTTTTGTTGCACCTGCTGCACAGGCACAGGATATGAAGATTGGTTTTGTTGAGCCACGGGCTATCCTGGAAAGAATGCCAGAAATGCGTGCAGTTCAACAACGGCTTCAGAACCTCGTTGAACGTAAACAGAATGAACTGGTTACCAAAGAGCGTGAGCTACAAACTGAAATTGAACTGTTTCAGCAAAGAGCGAGTGTAATTTCTGAGCAGGCCCGTCAGAACGAAGAAGAGAGGCTTATGCAACTCGATCAGGATTTCAGACAGCTGCAAAATCAGGCACAGCAAGAAATTGAACAACAGCGGGCAAACCTGATGGCACCACTGCTTCAGCAGATTCAGGAGTCTATAAACAATGTAGCTGCACAGCGTGGCCTTGATTATGTACTCAATACCACCACTTCTACCGGTGATGTAATCATACTTTATGTTTCACCACAAGTACAGGCAGAGTACGATATTACTGACGCTGTAATGGCTGATCTGGATATTTAACAGGTATCCTAACTACTTTTAAAAGGCGGGTTTCCTTCATTGGAAGTCCGCCTTTTTTATTTGGTGCGTTTTCTGCGGTTTTTGATGTAATCTTCAAAAATATAACCGCCCAGGTCATCAAGAGAAGAGTAGTAGGCTCGTCCTTTATTTGCTTCTGTTAGTTCTCTCACGAAATTTTGCAAATAGGGGTCGTGGGCAATCATAAAGGTGGTGATATCAATATTTTCTTTCCTGCATTTTACAGCTTCATCCAAAACTTTGTTTACGATTTTCCGATCGAGCCCAAAGCTGTTTTTGTACATCTTTCCGTTTTCAATCATGCATGATGGCTTTCCATCCGTAATCATAAAAATCTGTTTGTTAGCAAACTTTTTTCGTTGCAAAATATGGCGGGCAACCTGTAAGCCTTGCAACGTATTTGTGTGATAAGGCCCAACCTGTAAATAAGGGAGATCTTTAACCTCAATTCTCCAAGCTTCATTGCCAAATGCCACGAGATCGAGCGAATCTTTCGCATAGTTATTCATGATCAGTTCTGAAAGTGCCATAGCCACTTTCTTTGCGGGGGTTATTCTGTCTTCCCCATACAAAATCATAGAGTGGCTTAAATCAATAAGCAAAACGGTTGAAACTGACGTATAGTGATCTGTGTGGTAAACTTGTAAATCATCTTCCCGAAGATTGAACTGGTTAATATCGCTGTGTTTCAGCATATTCATCATAGTACCGGTGCTATCTATGTGCGAAATATCGTCACCCGGCTTCCAGTGCCTGCTTTCTGGCTGCCGTTCCAATCCTTTACCGGTATGAGGTGTTTTATGCCCGCCCTGATTTCCTTTTCTAAGTTGCGTAAAGATATCTTCTAACGCCTTTTGGCGGATGCTTCTGTTTGTTTTGGACGTAGGGATCATCACTGAATTTTGATCATCAAACTCTATATAGCCTCTCTCTTTCAGCTCATCAATAAAATCTCCCATTCCATAACCATCTTTAAACTGGCCTGTTATTTTGTATTCTTCATCAAGCTGATTTAGCCATCTAAGTGCCTGAGAAACATCTCCGCCGGCAATAGAAAGCAAATCCTGAAAAAGATTGAATAGTGTATCAAACGAACTTTTGCCCTGCTCTGCATGAAAGCGTTCATCCCATTTTGAGTAGATAAAGTGCATAAACCAGAAATTATAATGAGTCTGTTTGCTACCTTTAAAACTCTGTTTCATACAAAATCATTGCAGATTATCAGTATTAAATTTTATGGCTAACAAATTAGATGTAACAGTTCGATATCACTTCGAAGAAAGATTATGGGCTGAAGGGTATCAGCGTGTTATGGGCTTGGATGAGGTAGGCAGGGGGTGCCTTTGTGGGCCGGTGGTAGCTGCAGGAGTTATCTTAAAACCGGGAAGAAGGTTGCATAAATCTGTTCGTGACAGTAAAACAATTTCACTCGCATCAAGGAAAGAGCTTGCTGAAGAGATAAAAGAATCTGCACTTTACTATACTATAAAAGAGTGTTCTGCAATGGAGATAGATCAACTAAACATTTTAAGAGCTTCCATAACAGCTATGATGAAGTGTGTGGAGAGCAGTGGTGCTATGCCCGATTATTTACTGGTTGATGGCAACCGTTTCACAAATACTCTTATTCCACATCAATGCATAGTGAAGGGAGATGACAAATCCACAACAATCGCTGCTGCCTCCATACTTGCCAAAGTGTATCGGGATGAGTACATGGAGAGAATTCATGAGGAGTATCCACAGTATGGTTGGAATAAAAATGTGGGGTATCCCACAAAAAAGCACTTTGAAGCTCTTGATGAATTTGGTTATACAGAGCATCACCGTACTTCTTTTAGGTTAAGAACAGAGAAAAAATTTTCTAAATAAGCCTACCTGTAGATACTGAAAGAGCGCTTATTGAAGTCGAGGTTCAGGCAGATAGCGAGAAGTATGGTATTTGTAAGAAAAGCGGAACCGCCATAGCTGATAAATGGAAGCGG
>SLLL01000261.1 GCA_007134085.1 Balneolaceae bacterium | reverse complement strand
TTAGATGATGTAATTGCTTCACTTATCGATTTCGATACAGATGAAGAAGAAATAGCAGAACAACAACCCATGGTTTCTGCGGATGTTGATCCTGTAATCCTCACAGAGCGCGCGGCGAAGCAGGTTTTAAAAATCAAAGAGAAAGAAAACCTTGATGAAGGGCTCTATCTTAGGGTGGCAGTTGAGGGTGGGGGTTGTTCCGGGCTTAGCTATAAACTTGGGTTTGATGTACGCACTGATGAAGATAATGTAGTTACCAGCCGGGGGCTTGAAATCATCATCAACCCCAAGCATCTGATGTACCTAAACGGAATTGAGATTGATTATCCTGATGGGCTCGATGCCCGCGGTTTCACGTTCGATAACCCAAACGCCAGCGAATCTTGTGGTTGTGGCACTTCGTTTGCGGTTTAAGCCCTTTTTTTATCTTAACTTTTTTGCTTCGTTCGATTTATTTTTGATTCTACTGTCTCAAGATCATCCTCACCCAGATCAATGAACTTCTCAGTAGATAATATTTTACCTGAGGCCTGATGGTTTCTGGTGATGATTGTTTGGAGCGACTCAACCAGATCTTTATAACGCTGCTTTGTGCCTTCCCTCAGCCTGTCCGCAAGCTTCCATGTTCCAAACCCTGTAAGTGAAAGCAACATGGAGAATAATATAAATGGAGGAATTGCACTGTTGCTTGTTTGCCCAGTTAAAATCATGAAAAGCAAAAATGCTGCGAAGCCAAAGCATATGATAGAAGTACCTCTCAATCCAAACTGAGCGGGAAGTTTCTTTTGCATTCGAATGGAGCGCTGGCCTGTTTTCAAAGAGACATCAATTCTTGCCGGGGCTGAGTTTGGGGTAAATCTTTTTAACTGGCCAATATTTTCTATCCAGGTAAGCCGGCCTGGCCGCCGTTTTACATCTCCTTTGGATTTAAGCTGTTTTTCAATTTCTGCAACCAGTTCAGTCCACGATTTTTTGCTGATATCCCCCTTTGCAAATCCTAAGATTTCAACTTTTCTCTTGCTGCCTGAATCTATAAGTAGTGGTTCTTCAACTGGCACGCCGTCATACTCTAAAACTGCCTGCCGCACAAATTCTGGGCTTACCCCAGAGTCTCTGGCAATCTCTTCTATCTCCTTTAGTGATAACTCTTCAACTGTGCCATTAAATCGTTCTTTATCTCCCTGTAACTGAATGGCACGTTTTAAAATGGAGTGAATGTCTTTCTCGTTATACATTAGTTAAGCTTAGCTTTAGCACTTTTAACAATAGAATGAATTTCACTCTTTGAAACAAGTGTCTTTTTGCCACAATAGTGGCAAACCATCTCCTGATCCTCGCCCTCCATCTCTTTGAGGTCTTCATAACTTAGAAGTGCGAGTGCATTTTTAAATCTCTCCGGGCTGCATCTGCAGAAGAAATGCACCGGTTGTCGGGTAAGCTCTTTTATGGTATAGGGAGATCCGGCCAGCTCCATGATGGTATCAATGTACATATCATCAGCAAGCAGTTCGGATATGGTGGGGAGCCTTTCAAGAGTTTTTTCAAGGGTTTTCATGACGGCATCGTCTGCGCCGGGCATCCGCTGGATCAGGATACCTCCGGCCTGATCCACATCGCCATTATCTTTCAGGCTTACATCAAGCAAAACGGCAGAGGGAACCTGCTCTGATTGAACCAGATAGTGAGCTACATCTGAAAGAATATCACCCCGGATAATTTCGATGGTACTGGATCGGGGCTCGGCTTCATTGTAGAGTATTTTCGAAACAGTGAGCAGCCCCAATCCTATGCCTTGCCCTATTTCCGTTTCACTGCCGGCATAGTTGAGCTCAGCTGTAGGATTCTGAACAAAGCCACGAACTTCGCCAACGCGATTGGCTTCTGCCTGTATCATGCCAGCCGGCCCGTTGCCTTCAAAGCGCATGGTGATGCGCTCTTCTCCCTTCAATTCGGATGCCAGCAACATGGCCGCTGTAAGTGTGCGCCCGAGCAGAACCGTATTCAACAAAGAGAGGTTGTGGTTGTTCTTAGCTGTTTGCACAACAGCTGTGGTTTTTACCACACTGATTTTAAAACGCCCATTGGCTTCTATTCCCTTTATTAAACGGTCTTTAAATTTAAATTTTTCCTTCAATGACATCTTCTGTAAACCTGATATTCTTTATGATTATTACTTTTCTTTTGTGAAACGTAGGATGGTGAGGCCGTATAGGCTTCGGAAGTTTCATCTCACCGCCATTCATTTATCAAAATGGCACATCAAGAAAACAACAATTGGTTTGTTAAACGTTGCAAAGGTACGCAGATTTGAAGAAAGGTTTGATCAGAATAGTTTTTTGTTAAACGTCCCGATCGATACCAACCAGGCGGGTATGATTTTTTCCAACTTCAAAGTAAACATCAATTTTCTGATCTCCCGAATGCTTATAATCTCTAAGAGTATAAAGCTCCACTTTAATAACCTGGTAGTTATTGCCGTTCAGCAGATGCTCTGGAAGTGTCAGTTCAATAGATGACTCACCAGAAATTCCTTCAGCAAGAAATTCACCATCCACTGTTTCGATGTGATATTGATAGCGGTGGGCATCGGGCGTGCCTAAATTACCTGCGATATATAAATCGGAAAAAGAGATTTGGAGTGTTTCATCATTCAGGGCGGCTTCAAAACGGTCGAGTGGATTAATTTTCTTAAACCAGTAGCGCCCGATCATATCTCTGCGTTTTATAAGTGTTTCAACGAGATAGTCTACGGCACGCTGATCATAAATCACGCCGGTTTCTACCATTATGCGGATATCCTCATCGCTGAAATTCATCACAATTTTTGCTCCCCAAAAGGCATCCCGCAGTGTCATGTTTTCAAAGGCGGGGTTTGGGTGTGTGGGTACCCATCTCCCGGGTTTGAACACATCGGCACGGAAATAGCCCACCTGCGGGAATTCATAGCTGCCATCAATTTTTTCCCAAAGCGGTACGTATGTGCCGAGTGATACTGTGTTCAGCAGCATAAAGCGGGGGTCAATCAGGTAAGCCTGCCCCTGTATAGGCCGGTGGATGGTATGCCCATTGGCGCCAAGAATGTTTCCAAAATCCTGAACGTAATGGTCAATATATCCTCGGTCATTGTAAACAAACATGGAGTTGGCATCCCTGCGGTCGGTATCATTTACCCAGGAGCTTATGACACGCATTCCGCGTAATTCTCTGCGGTGTTCGTGGGCCACCCTGTCATTTGGGTCATCCCGGTAGGTTCCCCTAAAGCGCCACGGGCCAAGTGGCCTACCGTCAACAAATTTGCTGGCAAATACCCGAATGGTGCCATCCTTGTACAATCCCTGGCTCGAAATAATTGAACGGTAGTCATCCATTGTCATTGGGCGCATTTCGCCGTTGTCTTCAATTTCAACACCGGGCCTGATGAACACCTTCTCCGGATCGAAATAAGCAACGGTTGCTTCAGGAACCGTATACCCGGCGGCGTAGAAAATCCGTGAACCTATTACCTCAACCGACGACATAAGGCCGGGGTACAACGGCCCGTCAAATTTGGCCAGAAAACGCTCTCCGCTGGCATCCTCAAAAAAGAAGCCGCCCATTGCACCTTCCAGTTTTGCCCGAAAAATGTACCAGGGGCCTGAGGTGTCCGGCTCTACAGTGTTTGGCCCGCGGGCAAGCTCTTCCTGGGACATCGGTTTGTGATAGTGCCGGTAGGTGTACCAGCTCGATTCGGGTACATCATCCAATTTATTCACATTGTCGGCCTCGCGGGGGGAAGCAAGCCCAAGTGGTTTCCCGATAAAACGGAGTACACGGTTTAGGTCAAGCACTTTCCCGATTTGATGGAAAGTGGTATTGTCGATGCGGTCCCAGTACTGGAACTGCTCTTTTCGGGAAGGCATTGGGATGCGGGTTGTATCAGGATCGAATGTTTTGATGGGCCCGGTAGCGTACGGTTTACTCGATGAACAGCCTACAGCCAGTATTGCAGCCATAGAGAATACGAGGGCAATAACCAGTACGGGGCTAAACTGCTTCAATAGCTGTGTCCGTTTTTTAGGTTTTTTTGCAAGCATGTATCTTTTGCAATTCATAACTGTTAGAACGTTGGTGTAATGCTAAGGATGTAGCGTGTTGTTTCGCTGCTGAATGCCATTTCCGCCCGGAAAGCCAGCCCCTTTGCGGTGAGCAGGTGAACCCCAAAGCCGTAACCTGTTTCAAACCGATCAAAAGCGATGTCACTAAAATTGTTAAACACCTGTCCCTGATCCATAAACAGCGTCACATCAAGCACATCCCACATTGGGTATCGGTACTCTGCCGTAAAAATCAGGGCGCCATTACCACGAAACCGGTCGCTTCTGAAGCCCCGGAGATCTCTGCTGCCGCCAAGAGTGGGCAAATCGAAAAAGGGAATCTCATCCCCCGACAAGAGCTCAGATTTTAAAAGTTTGCCACGAATTCCAAACCGGCGGGATTCAGGCAAAAAAGGTACCGGGATAAATTGATGAGCCTCGATATGATAGGTGAAATAGCTGGTTGAATTCTTCAGGGATGTAGCCAGATCTGCCCCGGCGATAAGTTGCGTACCGGAAACTTTGCGCATCTCGCCCCGCCTGAAATCAAGTGTAAATTGGTTGCCGAATGTTAGAATTTCATAGTTCCCTTTCAATTCATCGGGGAAGGTAATAGGCTTATCCTGTAGCTCGGCACTGCTTGTTCTGGCGGTGTGATTAGAATAGGTTACTGAATTTTGCATTCGCAATCTGGCAGAAAGCGAGCTGTTGTATCGCACACGAAATGTAGCATCTTCAGCAGAATAGAACAGCCTGCTATCATCAATAAAAAAACGGTGCCTTGGGTTTCTTTTATAGTTTCCGGAAAAGAGGAGCTCACTGCTGTAGGTTTGTGAGACAGGCACCCGGTATTGGGCATTCACATCCCAGTAATTATCGGTTCCGTATAAAAACTGGATTCTGGCTTCATGATTTTGCCTGAAAAGATGTTGATGAAACAGAAGAGCGCCTGCAGCAAACCTTACCTGGCTGCCTGATTCAAACAGTGGAAAAAATCCATAGTCTCCTCTTTCACCTTCAAACAGGTGTGGGAATCTCGTCTCGGCATATTGCACTCCCCAGCCAATTGGCCGGGTGCCCCAGTAGAATAGGGTGGATGGTAGTGCAAGAATGTGCTGAGCTATATTGTAGGTTGTTTCGTAAGGCTGAAGATTGGGATGATCTTCAGGAATGGCTGTGGTATCTGTTGAATCGGCAGATATCACATCTGTAGCAGAAGCAACCGGTACGGTCCACAAATGTAAAAGTAAAATTACAATGCCGAGCAGGTGTTTTAAGCCGATGGTTTGATGGGGCATGAAAGAAATTCGTGATTATAACTTTAAAATAGGTTGCCTGGCGTAGAATGTCATTATCATTTTGGGTAAAATCACAATTACTAGCGCTCTTACCTCGATTTACTGCTAACTATAAAGAGAGAGATAGTATTTTTCTGGTGACTATATCCAATCCTATTCTATGGCTTGATATGCCTTAGCTTTCCGCAATTCTTCTGAAAAATTCTCTAATCATATTCACAGTTTTAAAACCAGACACAGGTTATTTACATGATGAAGAAGCAATAAAAAAGCAGCCTGCGGTTAAACAGGCTGCTCTGTTGTGAACCATCAGGGTAATCTATCAGGCTCGGCCTCTCAAATAGATTTCGCCCATGCGTTTCGAAAAATGGCTTTTCGAAGAATAGATATTGCTTAAATTTCCAACACCAGCTATTCTGCGTTCTGCAAGCCTGTTGGAGGCCTCGTTCGTAGTAATACCGTGTTCGTCGGCAAACCGGAAAATCTCAAGAGTGGTATCGTAAATCCGGGATGTTTTCTCCAGCGCATGCT
>SLLL01000103.1 GCA_007134085.1 Balneolaceae bacterium | reverse complement strand
GGCTTGTAGTTTTTGGCTTCTTCAGGTTCCATTTCGGCGTATGCCATGATGATAACGCGGTCATCAACCTGAGTAAGCCTTGCAGCGGCACCATTCAAACAGCATACTCTGCTGCCACGCTCGCCGGGTATGGTGTATGTTTCGAGGCGTGAGCCGTTGGTTATGTTTACTACCTGAACCTTTTCGTATGGCAAGATATTGGCCATCTCCAGCAGGTCCTGGTCTATGGTGATACTGCCCTCATACATGAGGTTGGCTTCTGTAACCCTCATCTGGTGCAGTTTCGATTTGAACATTGTTAATCTCATGTCAATAAGCTTATAAATCTATCAAAATGTTATCAATTAACCGGGTATTGCCTAACCAAACAGCCCCGGCTATAATGTATTGAGCGTTCTCTTTTAACGTATTTACCGGTTGTAACGTTTTACGCGAAAACACATTAAGATAGTCAATTCTGAAACCTTTTGCTTCAAGCTCACTCTTCTGATGTTCAAGCAGAAGCTTCGGGGTAAGCACGCCATCAGCTATCTGTTTTTCAACATAGGTGAGGGCGCGATATAAACCGGGTGCTATCACACGTTCTTCACTATTCAAGTAGGCATTACGGCTGCTGAGAGCAAGCCCGTCGTTAGCACGCTCAATAGGTGCCAGTACAAGTTCAATGTTGTGATTAAACTCTTGCACCATTGCCCGGATAATTTGAAACTGCTGAATATCTTTCTGCCCGAAAACAGCCACATCAGGCTTAATAATGTTAAAAAGCTTATTCACGATCAGCAGTACACCCTCAAAAAAACCGGGACGGCTGCCGCCACACATGTGGTTGTTCAGAGAGTTGATCTTTATCGACAGAAATTTCTCATCATCATAAACGGCTTCTCTTGCCGGGGCAAATACCAGAGATACCCCTTCACTACGGCACTTCTCCAGATCTTCTTCGAGCTCGCGGGGGTAGGTATCAAAATCTTCGTTTGGGGCAAACTGCTCGGGGTTCACAAAGATGGAAACCACAACATGATCGGCATGTTGTTTTGCCAGTTGAATCAGCGTGATGTGCCCTTTGTGAAGGGCGCCCATAGTAGGCACCAATGCAATTTTTTTCCCGCCTGATCTCAGGCTTGTGATTTGCTGCCGGGCTTCATCAATGGTTTTGGTTAATTCCATAGAAAGCATGTTTATTTGATGCCATCACTTCATAAAAAAAAGAAGCGATAGAGGTGAACCTATCGCTTCGATACAGGTTTGTAAGATTCAGGTCAGATGGCTCTGTCCGGATCAAAACTCTCGAGCAGCTCCTGCACTCTGCTGGTAAATGCCCCGCCATGGGCGCCATCAATAATACGGTGGTCATAACTCATGGAGATGTACATTTTATGGCGAATACCAATCAGGTCACCCTCTTTAGTTTCAATTACAACCGGACGCTTCTCAATAACTCCGGTTCCAAGAATAGCCACCTGGGGTTGATTGATAATTGGCGTACCCATCAGGTTTCCAACACTTCCGTAGTTGGTAAGAGTAATGGTGCCGCCAACAAGATCGTCGGGGCTGAGGTCTTTATTTCTGGCTTTTGTAGCAAGGTCGTTCACCGCCTTAGCCAGGCCTGCAAGGTTTTTGTCCTGAGCCTGCTTAATAACCGGAACAATCAGGCCGCCTTTTCCGCCCTCACCAAGTGCAACTGCTATACCAAAGTTGATGTCTTTTTTCAGATGAATTTCATCACCATCAACGGAGCTGTTAATCAGCGGGTATTCGCCAATTGCCTGGATAAATGCTTCGATAAAGATCGGGGTATAGGTTAGCTTGATGCCCGTCTGCTCGTAAAACTTATTCTTATTCCTTTCGCGCCATTTCACAATGTTGGTAACATCCACATCACTGAATGTGGTAACGTGCGCGGAGGTCTGCTTTGAGCGAACCATATGCTCCGCAATCATTTTGCGCATGCGGTCCATCTTTACAATCTCAACGTTTTGATGCGGTCGCGAAACATTTAGTTCACCGGCAGAGATTTTGCCATCACCTGATGATGAAGAAGTAGATTGCTGAGGCACCGGTTTTTGTAGTCCGCTGCTTTTTTCCTTCGCAGGGGCTTTTACTTTTCCGGCTTTCTTATCTTCAACATATGCAAGAATATCACTTTTCGATACGCGCCCGTCTTTCCCGCTGCCATTAATGGATTCCAGCTCTTCCATGCTGATGCCCTCTTCTTTGGCAATAGATCGCACAAGCGGAGAGTAGAACCGGCCATCGGCACCTACTCGCTGAGGTTCAGAACCGGCAGTTTCAGTCGGTGCTTCCTTGTTGGCCGGTGCACTCTCTTTCGGCTCTTCTTTGACAGTAGCACTTTTTCCGCTTTCGGCAGCTGCGGCATTACCGGTTGCAATAATGGCGATAGCCTGGCCAACTTCCACGGTTTCGCCCTCCTCAACCAGAATTTCCACCAGAGTTCCCGCTTCGGGTGATGGCACTTCGGTATCCACTTTGTCGGTGGCAATTTCGAGCAGGGTTTCATCAACCTCTACAGTATCACCCACTTTTTTGGCCCACTCAATAATGGTGCCTTCCATTACCGATTCACCCATTTGGGGCATTACAACTTCAATTCGTTCGCCATCACCACCGGAAGCTGCCGGGGCTGGTTCTTCTTTCTTCTCTTCTTTGGGTGCTTCTTCCTGAGCAGTTTCTTCTTCAGCCGGCGCTTCTTCGCTGTCATCCGAATCTGAATCAGAAACGGATGCTTCTCCGTCTGTATCGATTATGGCAATAGGCTGGCCTACTTCAACGGTTTCATCCTCTTGTACAAGTATTTCCACCAACACACCGGCTTCAGGTGATGGTACTTCGGTATCTACTTTGTCGGTGGCAATTTCGAGCAGGATTTCATCTACTTCAACTTTGTCGCCCACTTTTTTGGCCCACTCAATGATAGTGCCCTCCATTACCGATTCGCCCATTTGGGGCATCACAACTTCAACCTTTGCCATTCTTTTTTACGCTCTTTTTTGAGGATTTTTAGTAAACATAATTCAAAAATAAAGTAGTTCTAAAGATCAGAATAATCGCTATCAGATCAAAATAGAGCTTACCCCGAAACAGCCTGAACTCTTATTTGAGTTTATTCTGCAAACTCATATACTCTGATGTCTGTAATTCATTAGCAAACGCTCAGTAAATTAAACATTCATGCGTGCATTCATTGGCATCTTACTTTTATCATGGCTTGGCACACTTTTTCTGCCATGGTGGATACTTTTTTTACCCGCCTTCATATTTGGTGTATGGCTGATCGAAAAGCCCCTTACAGCAATAGTCATTGGCTTTTCAGGTGCGGGCTTAGCCTGGTTTTTGCAGGCGCTATACATCCATACTGCAAATGATGCCATAGCAACCACACGCGTAGCTGAAATGATGGGCCTCGGTTCACCCTGGCTGGTTTTGGCTATAACATTACTGCTTGGCGGGCTTCCCGGGGCAGCCGGCGCTGTAACGGGCTGTTTGCTGAAACTTAATTTGAAGAAAAATCCGGAAACGGTTGCTGCCTGAGACGGCCGGACCGATGACCATGATCAGAAAAACGATTTAATTACCTATGAGTGAATATCCAAAAACCGACGGCCCCAAGGTTCCGGAAACCTCTCCTTCAAAGAAAACCCTGTTCACCCGCTTTCTCGATTTTGTTGAATGGCTGGGAAATTTGCTTCCTCATCCCGTAACACTCTTTGCGCTGTTTGCACTGGGTGTGGTATTGCTCAGCGGGCTTGCTGAATGGCTCGACTGGAGCGCCCCCGATCCCCGGCCTGAAGGTTCAGCCGGCAGGGCAGAGGATGGAATCATCCGGCCCATCAGCCTTCTGAATGCCGAAGGGTTGCGTATGATTGTAACCAACATGGTTTCAAACTTTACCGGTTTTGCGCCGCTTGGTGTGGTTTTGGTGGCTCTGCTTGGGGTTGGAGTAGCTGAACACTCCGGGCTAATCAGTGCCGTAATTCGCGGCATCGTGCTGAAAGCAGCAGCTTTTCAGCCAAAAGAGAGCGGTTCAGATTTTAAAGTGTATCCTTTCAAAGGTGAGTCTGCTTTTATCAAGGCAATCAGTTTAATTACGGTGCCATTCCGCTACCTGTTATATCTTTTAGGATTGGTTTTTCGTCCCATTTTTAATTTTGTATTCAAACCAAAAAATCTTGTAACCATTGCTATCTGTTTTGCTGCGGTGATTTCGAATACAGCCTCCGAAATGGGATATGTGGTTCTGGTGCCGCTGGCAGCTGTTATTTTTCATTCGATGGGGCGCCATCCGCTGGCCGGTTTGGCCTGTGCGTTTGCATGCGTATCGGGTGGTTACAGCGCCAATCTGCTGCTTGGTACGATTGATCCGCTGCTTGCCGGCCTTACACAGGAAGCCGCTCAGCTTATTGACCCCGAATATATAGTTGTGGCAACGGCTAACTACTACTTCATGTTTGCAAGTACGTTTCTGATTACCGGAGTAGGCGCTTTTGTTACCCTGAAAATTGTAGAGCCCAAGCTGGGCGAGTATGATGAAAGCATGGCGATGGAAGATCTGTCTGATGATGTATCTATGGATCCGCTAACAGATAAGGAAATTCATGCGTTGAAATGGACAGGAATCGGGGTGCTCATCATGTTTGGCGTGCTTGCACTTACCATTGTACCGGAAAACGGTGTCCTCCGAAATCCTGAAACGGGCGACTGGAAAGACTCTCCATTCCTCCGCGGAATTGTAACTTTCATCTTTATCTGTTTTCTGATTCCCGGTTTTATTTATGGGCGACTGGTTGGCACCATGAAGGATGATCGTGATGTGATTAAAGGCATGGCCGGGGCGATGTCAACACTGGGGCTTTACATCGTCATCGTATTCTTTGCCGCGCAGTTTGTAGCTTATTTTGGCTGGAGCAATCTGGGTCAGATTTTTGCGGTGAAGGGTGCTCAGTTCCTGCAGGATACCGGTGCAACGGGGCCTATCATATTCATTGGATTTATTTTGGTTTCCGGTTCAGTGAACCTGATGCTTGGGTCGGCATCGGCGCAGTGGGCGGTTACGGCTCCCATTTTTGTACCCATGCTGATGCTCATCGGCTACACGCCCGAGGTAATTCAGGCAGCTTATCGAATTGGCGACTCGGTAACCAACATCATCACCCCCATGATGAGTTATTTTGGGCTGATCCTTGCCTTTGCCAACAAATACGATAAAGACCTGGGAATCGGTACCATCATTGCCATGATGCTCCCGTACAGCATCTTCTTTTTGATCGGGTGGATTATTTTATTCTACACAATGGTGTTTGGCCTCGGTATACCGGTTGGCCCGGGCGAGGAGACTTTTCTCATTATGGGGGAGTAGGAGCTCTGTTCTTTTCGCATAATTGTCTACCACATGACATTCTGAGGAAACATCATGGTGTTTTACTATGATGTTGACGAAGAATCTCCCGGCCGAAGAGGTGTTCTTTTGAGAGGAAAGCCCCGTTTTTTTTGCCACAGAAGCACTGAGTTTTCTAATGCCGCTATCTTACAGCCAGAATAGTTCTTGATTTAATTACTGGTTTTAATGCTATCCCAAGCTGCTCTTCCAAATCAGCAGATAATTCAGAATAATTATCAAAATTGGTGCTTTTAAATTCTATATCAAAAGTGCCAGCCAAATGGGTTTGGTCAGTTACTTCACTGGACAGTATCATTGTTAGAAAATTTGCGAAAGATTCCATATTCACCTTATTGCCATAAATAGTATCATCTTGATGGCGTATAAAAATGCGATCTGATTGCGAAGCAGCCATCTTATGTTGTTGATTTACAGAGTGAAGTTCAAGCGTCTGTGTGGGTTGTTGCGATATTTGAATTTGAAAGTGAGTGCTGCGGGCAATCTTATTCCT
>SLLL01000180.1 GCA_007134085.1 Balneolaceae bacterium | reverse complement strand
TTCTTTTGTCTTGATCCGCCGGGAGTCGGAGACGCTACAAAAGAACGAAAAAATCAAGGCGGTGAATTCCCGAAGCAGTTCGCTGCGGCTGCGCGGTACGAATTCAAGGCCGACAGATCTTGTCTAAAAAGGAATCTCGATCATAGGTATATTTCTCACATCTTTAGTTTACCCGTCCGCACTTTTGCCTCACCTGATTCTGAACAGCCTGTTGATATTAAACCCAAACCTGAATTCGCGATCGAAGAAATCTCCATTTTCGCCGGCTATGAGGTATGATTCGTTTAATGCCCTTGACGTGGTGAAAAACATCTGAAATACATGGCCACCGGTTTCGATGTCAATTCCAATGCCAATATTTGCATCGAGATTATCTGCGTCTGTAATTGGAGGTATGTATTGAAAGGTTAGTGCTGTTCTTGCAGCAAACTTATATCGCCCGCCAACGCCAACACTGTAATAGGTATTAACATTTGGGTCTGCAATATTCAATTCGGCACCTACCCTGTTAAAATGTACAACCGTTGGTACAATCATCAGGCTGAAATCATCGCTAAATTTTCTTGCGATGGGTGCAGCCAGGGTAAAATTCAGGCGGTCTGAAAAGGAGTAGTCTTCATCAAGAAAGCCAAAGCTGGAGGTAATTATTCCCACTGATGGAGCTAAAGAAACCGAAACCGGCATGGAGCCATCTCTTTTTTGGCGCAGCAGTGCTATACGGGCGTTGAAATCATACACTTTATCCATGCTTGATCGGCCAAACCCAACCGAAAAGTTATCACCAAAACCATATTCAAAACTGAACCGTACATTTGCGCCTTGATCTACCCCCCACAAATTTCTTGCCCCACCGGTAACCTCGCCAAATGTGTGCATGATGGAGTAGTGCAGCTCGCCCTTTGAAAGTGGCTCAACCGTTAACAGGTTTATATTTCTCGGTGCCATAAATGTTAGCTCAACCGGCTGATCAACCACCGTGCGCTGCCTTTCAAGCTGGGCGAAGAGAATTTCGGGAATTAGAAAAAGGAGAAGTATAATTGAGATGAAAAGTTTCATAATAGGGGTTTATTAATTGGCAACCGGCTCAAGAAGTATCGAAATATTAACAATCTGCTCATCGGCAAGTTCATAAAATAGCACACGAGGCCTGTCTATATTATGATCTTCGAGCAGAACAGTAAAGCTGGCATTTAATTTAAGCCCGCCTTCGCGTAGCTCCAGCGTGCCTTCAACTTCAATTTCGCGTTCAACACCGTGAATAGTAAACATACCACGGGTTTTTACCTGTTGCTCTTGCGGGTTCTCTTTGTCAAAACCGGTTAGCAGCTCACCTGTAAATTCCGCAAAAGGAAACTGGTCTGTTTTTAGATACGTGCTTCGCATGTCTCTGTCTCTGCGCCGAATACCTGTTTCTAATGTGTTCAAATCAACATAGAAATCGATGAGGTTTTCATCCAGGTCAATGAGGCCGGTAAGGTTATTACTTGTTCCTTTAAATTCAAGCAGCGGTGCTCTGGATACAAATTCCACATAGCCCTCCTCCGCCATGAATTTTTGTGCTGTTGTTGCATCCGGCCGAAATAAAATAATCAGCGAAAACAACAACAAGAGCTTCAGAACCTTCATAACTATTTATTTATGGTAACGATATCGCCTTCAACAGAAACGGTAAATTCGGCAAGATCTGCATTTGCAGGGCCTCGTACTACGCTACCGGAAGTGTTGAATCTGGACCCATGGCACGTACACTCAAAAAGCTCATTACTGAATTGCCAGTTGGTTGAGCAGCCTTGATGGGTGCATACACTTGTGAACGACCTGAATGTATCTCCATCAACATTTACAATAAGGGTATTTGCCGCAGTGATTAATAGCCACCCCCCTTGTTCTCTGAGGTTGGCCACAGAGTTGTTGGAAAGATCAATTGAGATTGTATTTCCGCCACCTGTAATGGTGATAGCATCATCATCATCAGGTATCGTTGGCGGAGTGGTATCTGTTGCATCAGTTGAGCTGCTGCATCCGTAAAAGCCAATGCCAAGCGCTGCAAAAAGGGATACGGATCCGGCTGTTCTTAAAAAATCTTTTCGGCTAAAGTCTTTATTGTTCATATCAAATGGGGTTAATTTTTACTGATAGTTTTCTTTGAAGTTCATTTCTGTAGAATTTAGTTCCCTTATTTTGGACTCTGATAGTACATACGAAGTAAACCTCAGAATGGATTGGCTGTTTTTCCTAGAACCGTTTTTGATGTGCTCCAACACGTTAGGGCTACCTTCTTAATTTCTAAATCATGCTAAGAAGTGTGGTAAACTTTTTTTATTCTGTTTTGTGTTATCGAATAACAGTTTTTAAAATCTTTTTTTCATAAAGCCATCCAACCCCCACCAATAAGTCGTATTAAATTATAGAAGCTTGATTATTTACTGGCTCATTTATTTTATCGGATTCGCTCTGCAATCGAAAGAAGAGGAGCGGGAATGGATGTACAGAGTACAAAACGGCGATGCAGAAGCGTTGCGGAAATTGTACCATGCATACAAAAATCTTCTTTTTGGGTTGATTTTATCCATCCTTAAAAATAGAGAAGAAGCCGAAGACTGCCTTCAGGATGTGTTTACGCAAGCATGGGAGAAAGCAAGTAAATTCGATTCCGAAAAAGGTAATGTGTACAGTTTTCTGGTATCGATGGCCAGAAATAAAGCGATAGACAGAACACGGTCACGGGCATTTAAAGATGCCCGCAAAGAAGATCATATGATCAGCGATTTTACACTCACACCCGAAAGTGAAGGCAAAAATCCCCATGAAAATCTTGAATTGCATGAAAGGGCGAGTAAACTGAGAAATGCTCTCAAAATGTTGAGTGATAAGGAGCGGCAGGTTTTATACGTTGCTTATTACAATGGAATGAGTCAATCTGAAATATCAGATAAAATGGACATTCCCCTTGGCACAGTGAAGTACAGAATGCGCCAGGGGATGATAAAATTAAAAGAATTATTAATATCTGAGGATATTAATTGATGGAAAAACAAGAACAGCATAACGATTTTGAAGCCCTGTGTGCCGGATATGTACTCGGCGCACTGAGCACATCTGAAGAAGCTGAGTTTGAGGAAGCCCTTAAGCAGGCTACCCCCGAACAGCGTCAGCTTTTTGAAGAGATGAAATCTGTGCGTGATGAAATGGCTCTTGCATCCGGTTTTGATATTCCCTCCCCCAAGGTTGAAGAATCCATATTTTCATCAATTTCGGGAGAAAAAGTATCGGGTAAGAGCAGTGAGCCTGCATCAAATATAATTCCTCTTTGGTTGTATAAAGCCGCAGCAGCACTCCTGTTGATTGGTGCACTTACCCTTACTTACCTAAATTTTGGCCTCACAGATACAGTAGCAGATCAACAGGCACAAATTACGCAACTACAAACCGAGCTTGAAAGGCAGAATCAGCTGTTGAATGTTTTGGCCGCAAGGGAAATTACCCTGGTTATGATGGGTGGGCTCGGCCCCAGCCCGGAAGGTTTCGGTAAAATTATCTGGGATACTGACAGCAGGCGTGCCGTTCTGCAGCTTGCAAACCTTCCCGCTCCACCCGATGAAAAAGATTACCAGTTATGGCTCATAAAAGACGGGCAAAACCCAATCAGTGCCGGTGTGTTTTCGTTTGATCAGCCATCGTCTGATCTGTTCTTTAAGGTTGAACAGATTGCAGAAGATCCCTCACCAATTTCAAACGCATTTGCCGTTACTCTTGAGCCGAAAGGTGGTATGCCCCAGCCAACCGGGGATATGTTCCTTCTGGGTGCACAGGATTAGGCATACATCAAAAAATTAGCTCTCTGTTTAATTGAAGAGAGTATATTCAGTTAAATCCATACTTCTGGATTCTGGCCGCCTGCTTACTGGCTAACTTGATCACATATCTTATCATTGATGATTTTTACCTTGCCCGGAAATATTTTCTATACTCCACGGTTTTTTTTGTTGGCCTGGTGATCTTTCCCATTGGCTTCTCTGATGACATAGGTTACGTAATCGTAAGAGGATTCTTTTTTGGCGGGATCTTCGGGGCTGTTTATGCGTTTTATGATTTTAAAAAGCGCAATATCTGGCCGTTTTACGATAACCTTAGACACTCCAAATTTCTCATTCTGTTCATCTGTTTTATTGGCTTTCAACTGATATACTATCTCATAAAACCGTTTATTTGAAACAATCTTCTGCTTTAATATTGGATGGAATTTACTTCAGTGTGCCCAAACTCACTATTCTGGAAGGTGCTTATCTGAAAGCAAGCCCCGGAGAAATTACTGCAATCATCGGGAGAAACGGGTCGGGTAAATCCACACTTTTGAAAGTTGCGGCCGGCCAGATCAAAGCATCCTCAGGTATCACTATTATTGACGGAGAAAGAATTCACAACAAATCGCTGAAGAAACGATTTCAAAGAATCAGCTACCTCCCCCAGGATTCTATGCTGCCCGCAGACCTAACCGTAAAAAGAATCGTCAAAGCTCTGCCCGGATCAGATAAATTGACGGATGATCCACTCATTCATAAAGTTCTCAATCAAAAAGTAATTCAGCTCTCTGGGGGTGAAAAGCGATACCTGGAAGTTGCAATTCTATTTAGTTTCCAAAGAAAATACGTTCTGATGGATGAACCATTCACAGGGGTTGAGCCCGGCATTATAGATTTGATTATTGACAAAATGCGAGATGAAGCAAACAATGGGCGGGGAATTTTATTAACCGATCATTTGCATAGATATATTTCTGTTGTGGCAAATAGAGGGTCTCTGATGCACAATAAGCAGTGTTACGATTTGGGTAAGAATTATACTCAGGAGTTAAAAAATATGGGATACCTGAAGTAACCCATAACCTCTCCCCTTACCTTCCAAACGGAATTGTTACACCCAGCCATGGGATGCCAATAATATCGCCCGCCTCATCAAGCGGACTAAATAAACCAAAATCTACAGCAAGGCTCTCATTTGACCATCTTACACCAAAAGATACTATTCCGGTTACACCTGCTTCCGGAATAAAATAATTTTCGGTTAGCAGATAAACTCTGCGGCCGGTGCGCAGCATACCACTTACATTAATAAGCGGGGTGGTAGAAACCTCCCCTCCTCCGTAGCCGTAACCCAGGCCAACAGAAAGGTTACGATCTCGATTACCCAAAGTGCCTACTCCATAAAATAAACCAATCAAATCTGATTCAGTGCCAACCAAACCTCCCAACATTGCCCCGGCACCAATGTGAAATTTATCCTCAGAAACAGGAAATGAAACCTTTGGCAAAATCCAAACCGGGGTTGAAGAAATCCCGAATAAAAACATGGGCACCATACCGCCGCCAATAGAGAAGTTATCACTCACACCGTAATTTACATTGTTGAAAAATATCCAGGTGTTTTGATAGTAACCTTTACCTTTTTTGAGACCTATCGCGTTAGGTGCAAAGAAATATCGTGTGGCCTGTGGGTTTTCATACCAATAAACTCCATTCCGAATGCGATCCGCATCTATCTGTGTAATTCTTCTGATATTTCTCCTCAGAATGGTAACCTCGCCAAGAGCTTCAACCCGTAATATTATCTGTTCAGAATCTTCCGAAACAAGTACACCCATAACCACATTACCGTCTGTTGTTTCCACCCGGTACACTTCATCAACCTGGGCATAAACCTCGCTTTGAAACAGTGCAAACAGTGTTACAAATAGGACTATTAACGTTATTTTTTTTTCAGGACACATAAATTTAATCTCCATTTTTCACAATGGTAATCACTATTTATGATCTTTCCTATACTCATGCTTTTACTTTGGTTCCCAGACAAAAAAAGAACCGGACATTACTCATGCCCGGCTCCTGACCCATTATGATAATGGAACTTGAGGGATCAAAG
>SLLL01000134.1 GCA_007134085.1 Balneolaceae bacterium | reverse complement strand
GAAGGCTGGTACATTTTCTCAAGCCCTAAAGTATATACCACTATTGATGAACTCACCACGGGCCTGTGGACACAATGCTTTACCGGCGCAACATTTAATGAAGCCCCATTTTGTAATGATATACCGTCCGGCCAGCCTACCCGCTCCAACGTGATTCAATACAATGGACAAGCAAACGCATGGGAATCAGCATCCTCAGCCAGCTCACTTATTCCCCCGGCCACTTCAATTGCTGTATATGCTTATAACACACAAGATCCAACCGGTTCCGGGGCGCCCACCAACTTCAGTGAATTCGACATTGCACTCAATGGTTTTCCATTCCAAAATCAGTTTACAGTTCAAATTCCTGAAAATGAATTCATTTTGCTTGGAAATCCATACAATGATGTTATCAATTTGGGACAAGCAACCGGCAGCGATTTCCAAAATGTCACCGGTGTTGTATGGCGTTTTAATAAAGATGCAGTAGGCAGTTTTGACATCTATGATATCAATGATTCAAACGGATCATTTGAAATTCAACCCTTTGAAGGATTTTTTGTGCTATCGAACGGTAGTAACTCTACCTTCACGTTTGACCCATCCTGGAGTGGAGCACCCAAACAGCAGCCAATTGCTGATGAACCGGCTTTCATTGAGCTCTATCTTGAAAATGAGTACGTATCTGCAAGTACATCATTTCGTGCTGTTGAGGATGCCGGCCCCCATAGACCCGGCGCACATTATCTGAGGCCACCAGCGCAACATCAAATAACATTATACAGTCATTATGAAGACAATGCGATGATGATCCGATATCTGCCTACCGATTTGGCTGAAGATATATATATTCCTGTAAGTATTGAGAGCAGATACGAAGGTACAGTAAATCTAAGAGCAGACTTCACGGAAACCGTTCCAGAAAACTGGGATGTAATTCTTACAGATACCTTTACCGGTAATAACTACAACCTCAGATCTTCAAATAACCCAGGAATAGCCATTTCCCCTGATGAAGAACCTGTTCAACGCTTTCAGCTTCATATTTCACCAAACAGAGAGGGCATTGCCGGATCTGATTTACCCACAGACTTTGCATTAAAACAAAATTATCCCAATCCATTCAATCCATCTACCACAATTGAATATATGCTGCCTGAACCTGCAGATGTTCGGTTAGAGGTTTACAGTGTTGATGGCAGGCTGATACATACACTACAGAACGGAAACCTAAATGCAGGGCGCCATCAAATAACCTTTGATGCCTCTAACCTCGCAAGCGGGCTCTACATTTACCGGTTACAAGCAGGAGAAGTTCAATTGATAAGGCGAATGACTCTTTTAAAATAAAAATGCTGCCACTCTTTGCCTGCATCTCTTCATTTTTATGTTTAAAATGATATTAGTTTGAAATTGACATAGAAGTAATTGAAGAGTCTCTTTCCGCCTCAGGCAAAGAGTTATGAGGGGATGATCAGTAATGTATTTTTACCCTATAAATGAATATAAGAACCAATTCAACGCTCGGAGGGGCATCCCCCTCATCCGCCATCTTGCGGATTCTGCCCCCTTCAAAGGGGGATTAATCAGACCTTCAGAATTATATCGATTTCATCTTAACTACATTGACGTATCACAGCAGAATTAACAACTGTTTATCACGCACTTTATGAAGCGAACTATCACAAAAGAAAATCCTTACAAAATCTGTTTTGTTTGTCTTGGCAACATTTGCCGCAGCCCAACCGCTGAGGGAATTTTTCAGCATCTGGTAAACAAACGCGGCCTCCAACCCTATTTCTTTGTGGATTCGGCAGGTACATCAGCCTATCATATCGGCGAGCCGGCAAACAGTAAAAGCCAATGGGTTGCCAATCAGCAGGGGGTTAAACTGCACTCAAAAGCCCGCCGGTTCAATGCCGCTGACCTTGAAGAATTTGACCTGATTCTTGCTATGGACAGCGAAAACTATACCAATATTAAACGCCTGGACCGTGACGGGTTATTTACAGAGAAAATTAAAATGATGCGGGAGTTCGGCCCACAGCCGGATGAAATGGATGTGCCCGACCCATACTATGGCGGCATGGATGGGTTTCAGAATGTGTTTGATGTGCTTATGAGAAGCTCTGTAAATTTGCTGGATGAGTTGGAAGGGATGATTGAGGGTGAGGTTTAGGTTGAGCGTAAGGTTAAGGTTGAGGTTTAGAAATGGCGCGCTATTAACTATTCATTGGGCGGAAAAAGACTTCCGAAGTCTCTCATGCAAATTGTAATGGCTTGGCAGTAACAACCTGCGAGCGTCCGGCGGCCCTCGCAGCGTTGTGAGTTGAGGACGGCCAGTTCGGTTATGAGAATTATGTGCCTTGAACCGCCACGAACCGAGGGCCTTCGGACGCTCGGATGTGGCTTTTAACCGGGTGGGCATCTTCTTAGCGCGAGATAGTGAGTGGTGAGTTGACAAAAGGGCAAAATTTACAGTAGGCAAAATTCTCCCCCGGGAATCCCGTTGGGGAAATGGGTGGTTATCAGATTTGTTGGCAGGCGGTGCTGCATCTGATTTTAGAAACGATAATATTTAGGTTAAGGGGGCCTTATAGATGATTCCGGATTCGGTAGAACATACAGTCAGACAGCAAGCAGGGTTGGAAATAACTGAATCGAGGGCAGTGCATGGCGGTAGCATTAATAGTGCTGCCATGGTTATGGCCAAAAACCAAAAATATTTTTTGAAATGGAATCACCATGCACCCGATCAATTTTTTGAAAAAGAAGCTGAGGGTTTACAAGCTCTTCGAGATGCTAATCACTCCATCATTGTCCCAAGAATAATCACAACTGGAAATGCAGATACCGGATGCGCATTTTTGCTCATGGAATATGTAGAAACAGGCCGTTCCGGTGATTCTTTCCAATTCGGGACTGAATTGGCGAACCTACATAATAATCATTCTGATCAGTTCGGTTTTCACTCTGATAACTTCATTGGCAGCCTGTACCAGTCCAACAAATGGCATTCTTCGTGGGCTGATTTTTATTACACTGAACGCCTTCAGCCCCAGTTAAAAATGGCCATCGATACCGGCAAAATGGATAGGTCAATGTATAAACACCTTGAAATGCTTGCTTCCCGTTTAGATGAACTATTGCCACCTGCTAAACCATCGCTCATTCACGGTGACTTATGGAGCGGAAATTATCTCTTCAATTCTGGCGGGCAAGCGGTATTGATTGATCCCGCCGTCTATTACGGTCACCCTGAAATGGATCTCGCCTTCTCAACCATGTTCGGTGGCTTTTCTAATGAGTTTTATCGTGGATATGAATCGGTTTCGCAACTGGCACCTAACTTTAAAGAACGGATACCCATCTATAATCTTTATCCACTGTTGGTTCATGTAAACCTTTTTGGGGGGGCTTACACAAGTCAGGCGGCCTCTGTTCTGCGTAAATACAAATAACAGAGCAAAGCACTTTCTGCTCTTTTCCATGCTATTTCCATTATTGAGTGCGCATTGGTTGTGCAACACAGAAAAACATTAAAAAATATTATATAAAATAAACAAGGGTAATTAATTAATTTTAATTATTGGGCAGTTTCATTATCTTACCTATAAGTACAACAATTAACAATACGTATGGGCAAGTACTCTTTACTCATAGTCTCAGCTCTCATCTTCTCGATGATAACCTACTCATCAGCTTTGAGAAATGCACTATTTATGTCGAATGAACGAATGGTGCAAAGTTATAGCCTTAATCAAGCACACAATATCGCGCAATCAGCTTTAGCGTTCGCCATAAGAGACCTGCAGGAAAATGACAGCCAGCTAACTATTCCTTCAGATGGGGAAACTGTTGATGCCGGGCCTATAGCTTGGCCCGAGTTGAATGGCAGTTTTACAATTCGAATAACCAACTCCATCAATGCTGATAACATGATACATGTTATTTCAACGGGTTTTTTGATGACAGTGCCTATCGGGTTAGAGTAGGCCTGATGCCAGGTGTTGTTGGCGGCGGTTTTCCATGGCCGGACTATACCAATGCAATTCATTCCCGTGAAGATTTAAGTTTCGCAAACGGAACAGTACATGGAAACCTTTATGCAGGTGGAAGATTTTCTATACCCGCTAATGCAACAATTAACGGTGATGTTGTTGCCGTAAACCAGGATCTCGATGAGGTTGTTCAAATCAACAGCGGTACGTTAAATGGATCACTCTATACAAATACCACAAAGCCCAACTCTATCTCCTTTACAAATTGGGGTGGCACAATTACTGGTAATCTCTATGTAGGGCCGGGGGCAGACCCCGAAGAAGTTGCCCCTAATATTAGCCCATGGCATCCCGGCCACGTTAATGGCCAAAAAAGGAATTTAAGTAGTATAATGCCTCCTCAAGAGATCCCAGAACCTGATTTTCCAACGCTCGGCCCAACACCCCTCAACTATCCCAGTATTCAGTTGCAGGGTAATACTAATGGAGAATTGAATCTTATGGCAGGCAGTGCATTCATTCCTGATATAACCATTAGAAGTAATACAACCCTTACGATAAATGTTGGAAATAATGTACGCACACTCAGAGTGAATAATTTAGATGTTCAACAAGGGCACCTGAATATTGTAACTCAGGGTGATGGCAGGTTAGAAATATTTGTGGAAAATAAATTCAACATTGGCGGCAGCAGCTCTATGAATAACAATGACAATCCAACCGGCCTCGAGCGCTCTCCCAAAAACTTGCTTATTGCATACTCCGGTTCCGAAAAACTTAGATTTGGTGGTGCTCAGTCAGTTAATGCTAACTTTTTTGTTGAATCAGCCGATGTGGAACTCACCGGAGGCAGTAATTTTAATGGTAATGTTATTACCCTTGGCGATAATGTAACCATCTCAGGAAATGCCCAAAACAGCGCAAGAATGTTGTATGCACCCAATGCACACGTACATATGACCGGCTCAGGCAGGGTGCTTGGAAGTATCATCACCAATTCGTTCAGCGCAGAGGGTAATGCGTTGGTGAGATACAGTGAAGATTATAAAGACACACTGCCAGACTTAGAGTCAGAAAGTGCCGGATCACAAGCGTATAGTATAGCTTACTGGATTTAATCTAAAGAAGAGTAGTTCGAGGAAAAAACATGGCTGCCGGACAAACATTACTTACTCTTGCATCAATTGTACTTTTGGCAATTATATCTATGAACATACGAAGCATGTATGTACAATCGGTGCATACAACAGTGAATAGCCAGCACACGTCTGATGCCCTCAATTACGGGCGTGATCTTAGTGAAGAGATACAATCTTATGTATTTAATTACGGTGAAATCATAAACAGCAGATATGCATCAATGAATGATATCAACGATCCTGGCAACCGCGACTCTACCCTTTCACCGACAAACAAAATGCTGTATGCTATAACTGATATTAGTAATGAACAGCCAGTTCTTTACAACCATCATGGCAGGTTGATAACAATCCGGATTTATGAGCGAAATAACATGGACAGTAATCAGTTTGATTTTCTGGCTGAGTATGTTACTGCCATTACAGACCTCAATGCCACAGACTGAAGTTGGACGCCATGGCTATTCAACAGAACTTGATTATACCATCTGTGTATCAGTGGCAAATAAATCAATCTTTGCGTCTCTTGGCCCCGATGCAAAACAATCGGGGCGGTTTCACCCCTTCAAAAAAAATGACGCAGGCAATCTCTCACCCGCGCCATTTTAGCCATGTTACAAAACAACTTTTTGTTTATTTAATCACTGTGAGTTTTCGGGATAATAGTACATTACCCGCCTGCAGCCTGTAAATGTACACGCCACTTGAAAGGCTGCCTGCATCAAATGTTACCGTATGCACACCGGCCTGAACGGTCTCATTTACAAGTGTGGCTACCTGCCTTCCGGTCATATCAAACACCTCAAGACG
>SLLL01000173.1 GCA_007134085.1 Balneolaceae bacterium | reverse complement strand
TTGTATGTGCAAAACCAAAAGCAAGTGACGACAGTATCACCGCTACTGTCAAAGCAACTTTAGGTTTCGTGTTATTGATAGAGAATCCATCCTTCATATTTCTCAACAAGTACCCTCGAAAGTAGAGCTCTTCCCAAATACTAACAGCAATCATCAGTACAAGCAGGCCTAACACTGAACTAAGGAATCCATCGGTTAATACAGCTTCCGTATCAAACCGTACTACTGCATAACCTGTTTGATGCAACACAAACACCATTATACTCATCGTTATTGCTGCAATGATGCACCCAATTCCAAACTCTTTCATCCATCGAAGGCTGATTGAAAATCCCATCTCACGGAATGGCCTTCTGTCGAGCGAGATGCAGGCAAGCCATATAACTACAAGATTAATTATAGCAAGGCCAGCCATCAACCAGATAAAACCGGAAACATAAACTGACAAAACGGTAAAGAGCGTTAGGATGGAAGCAGTAACAAAAGAAATTCTCCAGAAGGCTCTTAGCCTTTTTTCATCAGAATTGTAAAAAATGGATTTCATATCATTTGTGGTATATCTTGTGAATTAGACAAATCCTTTACATGAAATTGAGGTTTCCTGAACTTTGTTAGCATTTTATGATAGAAACCGAAAGTAACGATAACAATACAATGCGGTGTGAAAATTATGATTAGCAGGGTAGCGTTTTTTACTAACAAAGAAGAGATAGAAGCTTACTATGGGATGAAAACCAGAAAAGAGGCCATCTTTGAGCCATCTTACAACATAGCGCCCGGCAATCAACTACCGGTTATTACACTGAATGAAGATACAAAAGCGCAGGAAATTGCGCGGGTCCGCTGGGGGCATTCAAACGAGGCCGGCACTGACGGACTCACTGTTTATAAAGGCGACCTAAACGATTTTCTTAAGACGAGCAGGTTTAAAAGATGTGTTGTGCCACTAAGCGGCTTCTACATCTGGAAAAAAGGCGATCCCAACAAGCAGCCGTTTTTTGTGCGAATGCTGAACGATAGTGTCATGTCGGCTGCTGGTTTGTTCGACAAAAAGAACGAGATAGTTACGCTGATCACTGCCGAATCTAACACGCTTATTCAGCCGATGTCGGAACTGATGCCACTCTTACTAAACCGTAACTTATCTGCAGGCTGGATTGATGAAAAGCAGAGCATGGATGAACTGCTCAGTAAATCAGAGAATCTGTTTATGCTCACAGATCTCTCTGTTCTTAAAGTCAGCAAAAAAGTAAACGATCAGAAGAACGACAATCCCAAACTGATACAGCCCATTCCAAAGTAAATTATATCTGAAACCGGGCAGCAATAATGTGAAGCTGGTCCGTTATAATCTTACTACTTTTTTTAAAGCTGAAATAGTGATATTTTTATGTTCTTTGCCACAAATTGATAGACCGAACAAATTATGCTTTACGGAATTATTATTTCTTTCATCACACTGATATGCATTTTGCTAATTATTGTGGTACTACTACAGCCCGGACAAAAAGAGGGGCTTTCAGGAGGGCTTGCAGCCGGTATGGCCGGAGGCGCATCTATGGGTGCCCGCAGAACTGCAGACCTTTTATCTAAGACTACCACTATACTTGCCACGCTTTTTTTAGCTTTAAGTGTACTCGCAAATTTTGCGATTGACCGCTCCGGCGCTACACAAAGCACCATTCAGCAGAGTGGTTTTGGCGGCGAGCCAATTGAGCAGATGGATTTCACAGCACCTTCACAAACAGAAAGTGCAGTACCACAGCAGGAAAGTTTTCAGATAGAAGACTAACCTCAAGCTGAAATCGTATTTTGAAATCAAACCCCGGCGAGAATACCGCACGGGGTTTTTCATTTCAGGAATAAATTTGGGTTTAACCTAAACCCACGGGCTTTGGCTACTGGCTGATGCAATCTTGGCGGCATCTATCGCTATCACAAGCTCTTCGTTTGTGGGTACAATGTAGATATCTGTAGCAGAACTCTCCGTGCTTATTTTGGTAATTTCACCGGGCTTCACATTTTTGTTACGTTCCTTATCAAGCTCAATGCCCAATCCTTCCATATTTTCTAAACCTTTTTCTCTGATGTAAGCAGAGTTCTCGCCAATACCGGCTGTGAAAAGAATTGCATCACAGCCATTCATAGCAGCCATGTACGAGCCCACATATTTTTTTATGTTGTAACAAAACACATCAATAGCTTGCTGGCAGCGCCGGTCCCCATTATTTGCTTCTGCAATGAGGTCCCGCATGTCGCTCGCATAGCCGCTAAGGCCCAAAAGCCCGCTGTGGCGATTTAGCATAGAGTGTAAGCTGTTGAGTTGCAGCTCTTCTTTTTCGATGATGTAGAAGAGGATGGAGGGGTCAAGATCACCGCTTCGGGTACCCATAACCATTCCTGAAAGCGGCGTAAAACCCATGGATGTATCAACCGAATCGCCACCATCAATAGCAGTAATTGAAGCACCATTACCAAGGTGGCAGGAGATAACTTTTGTATCGGCTTTTGGTTTGTCAGCCAGTTTATAATACTGCCGGCTTACATAGTAATGAGATGTGCCATGAAAACCGTACCGCCGTATTTTATGCCGCCTGTACAGACGGTTTGGAATACCGTAAAGATAGGCGTGGGGTGGCAGTGAATGGTGAAATGCCGTATCAAAAACGGCAACATGCGGTATGTTTGGCAGCCGCTCCTCTGCTGCCTCTATCCCTTTAAGGTTTGGCGGGTTATGTAACGGCGCGAGGTCGAATGCCTGCTCAATGGCATCCTTCACAATATCATCAATCAGTACAGAATCTTTAAACATCTCACCGCCATGAACCACTCTGTGGCCAACGGCTTTAATATCTTCGGGCGATTTGATGATGGCATTGCCCTCATCAAGCAGATAGTTCAAAATTTCCTGTAGTGCATCGCTGTGGTTGGCAACGAATTTAGTGAGTTTGGTTTTAGGGCTATCCGCAGGCTGATGTTTAATAATGGCCGTTACCGCGCCAATTCTCTCTACCATACCACTGCATACCTCTTTCTCGTCATCCGTTTGGATAAGGTTGTATTTTACGGAAGAACTGCCGCAGTTAATTACTAGTACTAGCATATATTTCTGTGTTAATAATGATTTTTTCGGGAATGTCGGGTGATCACTTCACTCGTTCATCCCTGATGATTGGTTTTAAAATATGTTCGAGCCCGTTAATCTTAACCTCGTGCATTGTTGATAGATATTGCCCAAGATTACCGGACGGGTACCCCTTTCTGTGGATCCATTCAAGATAAAAAACAGGAAGTTCAGTTATAAACCTACCTTTAAAACGCCCATATGGCATGCGGGCATTCACCAGCTTGATTAGAAAAGTGGGGTCGTACATGGAAAAAAACCGGCACTATCAAGATAGATGAGTGCCGGTTATGGGCCAGATTAGTTGTGTTTTTAAAATCGGTACTCTGCTGCTACCGTTGAACGTATAGGCATTTCTTCTTTCGGCAACATATATACTTTGCTTCCGGTCTTGAATGCCGTGATAGATAGCCAGTTTAATAGCTCAACATCATTGCCATTCGGGTTGTTACTGTATTGCACGGTATGGTTTTCTTCATCGTAAAAACCCCACTTCTTCTCTCCTTTTGAGATAAAAATGGTTTGAGATTTACCCATCACCGTAGCCTCAACAATTTCTCCCAGGTTATTCGAAACCTTATCATTGGTTGATTTTTTGAGGTTCTCGAGCGATTTATACATATCCCCCAGGAAATAGGTTTGGATCACTTCCCAGCCTCTGTCTTTCAGCTCTTTATCTTTCAACTCATCCGGGTTTCTCTTCACAATTTCGTCAAGAGTGCGGTTATAAGAATTCACCTTTTTATACACGCCGATATTCTCATTAAGCCCAGTAAGTACCAGCGGATAATTATTCTGCTTAAGAACTTTTGTGATCTCTTTCTCAATCTCGCGATAGAAGCTTTCTACGATAATCAGTTTATCTTCTTCGTTAGCACCATGGCCAAAATAGACAGCCCTCTGCCCTCTTGAGCCCGAATGAAATTGAAGCTGCTTTTCTGGGTCAATCTCAAGATAATCCTCAACAGATAGCGGGATGTTAGCCGGTGTAATATCTTCCACTTCATTACGCGTGCACAACAATAGCCGGATTTTTTGCCTGCTAACGGCAAGAACGGAAAATGCCCCGTCCATGCTTGTCATTGGCAAAAGTGGTGTAATCATAAAATGATTGTTTACAAATACCTCTTCTTCCACTTCATATGGAAGTTTGTAGACATCAAAACGTTCTTCAGAGATATAAATGGCAAGGCCTCTGTCCACATGCGACCAAAAGAGTGGTTTATCAAGTAGTTGTTTTGCTTCTTTTAGCAGGTTATCGGCGAAGCCATTTTTTGGATTAACAGCAGTTACTTTTTCGGTGGCTTTTGTTAATAGGTTTTTAAACCGGATGGGATCTTGTTTTGATTCTTCTCCTTTTCTATGTGTTGGCAGGGTTATGGTTACTGAGACATCACTATTTTTTTCGATGAGTTCATGAATTGTTTTTTCGCTTACCATACCTATTCAATCCTGTTACTTAATGTTATAATGTGCTTATATAAAAAATAAAGAAAATATACCTTTAAAGGTTCCTATTTATTCGGAAGAATTCAAAGCAATGGTAGTTGTAAATTTATGTTCTACTATATTGTAAGCCAACTATTTTTAATGTTATAAAGCTTTATAAGCAAATGAACACTCTGCGATATAAGAAACAGCCTATTCACCAGCCATACTATTGCTGCCCCTTCTATTGAAATGTTGAATTTTGTACTATCAACCGGAAATGAATGTATAGCTGAGGCCAAAACCAAGATTAGGATAGCAGATTGTATCCGGAATAATTTCCCTGGCACTACTTGCACTTATTTACCTTTATTGGATATTCTATTTTTGAGTTAAACCCTATGAAAAAACGCATCATATTACTACTCATTCTCACTCTTTTCGCCGCCGATGCAGCCATTGCACAGCTCTATTCAACACAATACAGAGCACCTGGACAAAACTGGATGGAGATGAATACCGAGCGCTTCAGGGTGATCTACCCGGAGCGATATCAGGATGAAGCATTCCGCACACTTGCAATTCTCGAAAGTGATTATGCCGATATTCAGGCCTTGGTGGGTGGAAGCCTGCGCAGTTTCCCGTTTATCATCAACCCTGAGAACGACCTTTCCAACGGCTTTGTGTCTCCGCTGAATTTCCGCTCAGAAATTGAACTTTCCCCCATTGTGGGTAAAACCATGAATCCGCGATCGGGCGACTGGCTCGAGCTTGTAGTTCCTCATGAACTGGTGCATGCATTACATTTTAATGTAAACCCTCTTTCATTTTCGCGTGCAATGGGGCTCTTCTCACCCGATGTTCGCCGTTCCATTCACAGTGCAGCTCCGCTTGGGGTTTTTGAGGGGATTGCCGTTCACCACGAGAGCCATAACACCATACCGGGTGCCGGACGCGGACACCACGCTTTTTTCAGAAATCAATTCAACGCCCATCTCGATACGCGGAGAGAGTGGTCAATGGGGCAGCTTCTCCACGTCACCGACTTCACTCCTCCTTTCGACCGCCACTACATTGGTGGTTATGAATTCAGCAACTGGCTGATCAATACCTATGGCAATGAATCCATCAAAACAGCGATCGATTTTCACTACAAATGGCCATTTTTAGGTTTTGGAACAGCTCTTCGGCGATCAACCGGGCTATGGCCGGGCCAGCTTTATGATATTTTTAGTGAGGAGAAAAATGCTGCTGAAAAAGCCAGAGTTGCGGCAATATCCTCGGGATCAACATCAAAACCTGAGCAAATTTCAGCCACAGGCAGATGCCTTCGTCAGAACAGCCCACGATGGATTGATGATGAAACCATTCTCTTCTACAGCAGGGCGTGCAACCTGACATCCGGTTTTTATAC
>SLLL01000193.1 GCA_007134085.1 Balneolaceae bacterium | reverse complement strand
TTTTTCCGACTGGCGGGAAGTGATTCTACGCCGGAACAGACCAGTATTGAACCTATAGAAAATATGTTCAATGAAATCAATGTGGTTGGTTATGGTGGCACAGAAAATGAAGTTCGTAGCATAGAGCCTGAATTAATTGGCAGAGAAATGAGATTAGAGATTTTCCACCTTGAAAACGGCATAAGAGGCAGAGTAATGGACGATGAATCCGGTGAGCCTTTAGTTGGTGCCAGTGTCTCAATTGCCGGTACAAACAGAGGTGCAGCTACAAATTTAGAGGGGTATTTTGAGTTAAGGGGAATCGAATCAAATGAATACACCCTGGAATTTTCATTTGTTGGATATCGATCAGCTACAATGACAGCTTCACGTTAAGCCATAATCTTGTTCAAAATCCCGGTAATAAACTCAATTTGGTGTAAAGTAACTTTTGATACAACCTAAAGCTGAGCCATAGCTTTACGGTAAATGGGCGGAACCTGCAATTGCGGGTTCCGCCTTATTTTTATGATAACTGCGGTTTAGATTATCCAAATGCTGCTGAATAATGGAACTGCCACAGAGCATTGTGAAAATATCATTGCAGGGTTACTCTTCCTGATGATTCATGACATTTTAGAAATTGATTTATGATCGATTTGCAGGATCATGGGTCTGTTTCAACCTGTGTGTGCAACCGAACCACAAAATCGAACTCTACTCTGTCTTCTCCTCCCGCTCTGTTTATTGTTCCGCTAACCGTAAAATTTACAACGGGTGCGGGTGTTCTGTTGAAGTACCCCAGCAAACCGTCTATTCCATTAGGTACTACACTGAGGCCGGGAAGATCATCAGAAAAAATTGATACCTCCTGAAAGAAATCCTCAAACTTTATATTGCTAAAAGTTACCAGTGTATGGCTTTGCGAAGTTCCGGATATTCGTGATGTAAGTTGGCCGGAAAATGAGGTTTCGGGCGAACTGTTATAAATATCACTCACAAACATAGTAATATTGAAGAATCTCACGTCTTTTACGTCACCATCAATATCATCAATTACACTTTGTAGGTTTACCCGCTCATTTTCTGAGAAATTCACATCCCGTGTGCTAATTGTATAGTCGAGCCTTGAAACTGTATCCAGAATCACCAGATTATCCCGTAGCAAGTCATCACATCCCGGAAGGGTAATAATGAGCAGTAAGATCATTGTGAATAAAGATGTTTTTCTTTTCATCGCTTATTGATTTAATTTTTTTTATTTACAACTGCTTTTGGGTTAAATCCCGAATCCTATTGCTGCACTTAATACAGATACTTTTCCTAAACTTACATCTGTTCTAAAGTGGACAAATTTCATATCAATATTAAAGCCGGCGAATGCCCTCACAAAGTTTTCACTGCTGAAAGTGAAGTCAACCTCAGGATTTTCTCCTGCTGCTGCTCCTTCAAATTCATAGTTTAGATTCATGCCGGCATATTCAAATTGTGCTCCACCATATAATGAAAACATATTGAACTGTTTACTCACCATACCATTTAGGGCAATCATATTTGTTTTAATAAGCTCCCCTACACTGAAGTTTTGATAGAATAAGCCTGCTGTAAGGCCAAACGGCAAATTTTCAAAATAGGGGTTCAAAGCATGCCGAAAGCCAAGGCCGAGCATGTTGATGTCGGGCACATCAGAATCACTTGAATAGGTAAAGAATCGTACTACTAATTGGCTGTTATAAAAGTTGCCAATTGTTAATTGCGGAGCTACCAGTGGGAAATAGTCCATATTCAACTGCCCGTTCTGAAACTTATAAGAGAGCCCCTGAGGGCCTTGTACCACAGCTCCCTGATCTCCAAAGATGGTAGCTGTTTCAACTCGTTCCTGTGGAAAATGTGAGGGCGGCCGGGCATTGTACAATTCCTGAGCGCTTCCTATTACCGTTGCCATCCCTACAAGGTCAATACGCACAGTAACTTCACCATCTTTGATTGCTGTACCGGAAAACCCGGAATTCATTGTAGCTCCAAAAGCATTCAAGAATGGTTGCAAGTATCCGCTAACGTTCTCTTCCGACATCTGACGGATAGCATCTTCCACCTGATTTTGGGCACTTAAAAACGGGCTCGCTAAAATCAGGCCTACAAGGGTAAGAAAAGATATTTTGCAGCTGTTTCTCTTCATCGGCCTACCTCAATGTTAGTTATTAAATTATTTTAGATATTTATATCCTTATTAGTATTGTACCATTTCCATAATATTTAAACAATAGCGGGCTATAAAAAGAGAGTTGGTTTTTAGCTATAAAGTATGAAAGTAACCTATGTACGTTGCTTATTTAGATGAGCAAGAATGCTTAATGTAATATGACTGAAGCCACAGGCTGTACTGTACAATTTTTTTAATCATTTAATATAAAACAAAGTGAAACCTTGTTATCATTGTTTCGTAGTATCTCTATAAATGCATTTATAAACATTATCTGAAGGACCGGAAATGCCTGCAAAGCTCAGAAAATCCCGTATAGACAAGATGATTGCCGGTGTATGTGGCGGCATTGGCGAATACCTTAAATGGGATCCAACCATTGTTCGAATAATTTTTGTACTGCTTGTACTCTCTTCGTTTGGCACAATGGTGCTTATCTATTTTATACTGGCACTAATTATGCCTGATTAATTTTTCTTACATATTTGGAATAATCCCAACTCCTCTCCATCTTTCCCAAAAAGGCACTAATCGCTGATTCTTATGAAAATCGCTATTGTTGGGAAAAAAGAAAGAGCTTCCGCCTGGGAAAAGCACCTTCGCAAACTTTCCATTGTTCAGGAAGTAGTTATTACCAATAATCTGGCAGGCAGCGATGATACCGATACAGTTTTGCTGATTGATGACACCCCCGACAATCTCCATCAGTTGTTACACTCCATTCGCGCCGGTAATCACACCTATCTGATATCAAAGCTTCCAACCGATACAGACTTGCTCGATAAAGTGTATCATGCATCGGAAGAAGCAGAGGTAAATGTACAGTTTTCACACTGGCCTTCTCTTTCTGACTCTATAAACTGGATTAGGCAACAGATTCCCAAACCCACACTTATTCAAGTCAAAAAAGAGACTATACCACTTAATTACCGGGTAATTGATATTGAAGATTTTGATCACGATTGGATTGACGAACTGGCTCTGATTATTAAATGGATGGGTGGAAACATACACCGGTTTGAAGTTAAACCTATTGCTCTTGGGGAGTACCCTTTGGGCCTTGATATCTCACTAAGGTTTGAGAGTTCTGCCGTAGCCTCCTTTCAATTTCTGGCTACTACAGATAAGGAAAAACATCAGCGAATTTTTACCAACAATAACCTGATGATTGATTTTGATGTAATCAAACAAAAAGTTCGCATCCATAAACTTAATGACTTGAATCGGATAGCCATTCAGGAAAAAGTTTTTGATCCCTCAGATACGGCTGAATGGTCTGTGGTTCAGTTTATTAAATCGATTCAGCTTAAGCAGCCTACACTCTTTTCCCCTTACGATGCACTTTTAACAGCCAGTACGGCAGATAAAATTAAATCGCTGTTACAGAAAAACTGATCCTATTTTTTCATTTTCAGCATCTTAAACGCCAGTTTCAACTTGCCACGCGACATCACCGAGTCTATGAAATTAAACTGGCCACCTGAAAGTTTCTCGCCACCGTCAATGGTTACACATTCTCCGGTCATATAATTGGCCATGTCGCTCATCATAAATGCGGCCAGATTGGCCAGCTCTTCATGATCCCCATAACGGCCGGCCGGGATTTTTTTTAGGTATTTTTTCTCGAACTTTTTGGTTGGAAACAGGCGGGTCCACGCGCCCTCGGTCGGGAATGGCCCTGGTGCAATGGCATTCACGCGGATTCCATAGGTACCCCACTCATAGGCAAGGGAGCGAGTCATCGCCAGCACACCGGCTTTGGAACAGGCCGAAGGCAACACAAAAGCCGATCCTGCATCCTCTGCATACGTGGTAACGATGTTTAGGATATTCCCTCTCTGTTTCTGTTTGATGAGATAGTTGCCAAAATGGTGAGTACAGTTAAAGCTGCCATGCAGCACGATATCGACAATTGCTTTAAATCCTCCTGGTGATAGGTCCTCCGATGCGCTCAGGAAATTCCCTGCGGCATTATTCACCAAACCGGTCAGCTTTCCAAAATCGTTGATGATAGAGTCGAACATTTCTCCTATTGCATCATAATCACGCACATCCACGGAATACCATCGAACATGAGTTCCGAACTCCTTCAGTTCTTCTGTCGCTTTCTCCAGTTTCTTCTCTGTACGTCCACAAATAGCAATATCTGCGCCCAGCTCTGCAAACTTCTTCGCCATGGAAAGCCCCAGCCCACTGCCACCGCCGGTGATGAGGATAACTTCGTTTTTTAGGGTGTCTTCTTTGAACATGAGTTTTGATTTTTTTGAAAATTAATTTTGAAGCTGGAGTCGAAAACTCCCCTCTTGAGAGGGGAAAAGGTACCATGAGAGCGCACAGCGCGATTCATGGTGCCGAGAGGTGTGTTCCTGGCAGGCATAAAACCCTTATTTTACACACCCCTAAATCCCCTCTCAAGAGGGGGCTTTTAGTACTCGCCCTTCTCAATACTCACTACTCGATACTCAATACTAAACTATCTCAAAAATCCCCGCAGCACCCATTCCCCCTCCAATACACATCGTAACCATCCCGAACTGTTTGTCGAGACGGTGGAGATCGTGCAGAATCTGGGTAGTGAGTTTAGCACCGGTGCAGCCGAGCGGGTGGCCCATCGCGATTGCCCCGCCGTTTATGTTTACTTTCTCGGGGTCTAATCCGGTTTCCCGAATTACAGCCAACGCTTGAGCAGCGAATGCTTCGTTCAGTTCGATCAGATCGATATCCTTCAGGTTCAGGCCGGCCTGCTTCAACACTTTGGGAATCGCTTCTACCGGGCCAATGCCCATAATTTCGGGCGCTACACCCGCCACTGCAAAGCTGCGATATTTGGCGATCGGCTTCAGGCCAAGCTCATCTGCTTTTTTACGGCTCATCACCAGCACACCGGCAGCTGCGTCGTTCATTTGTGAGGAGTTTCCGGCCGTCACCGATCCACCTGTTTTGAATACGGCACGCAAGCCATTGAGGGCTTCAAGGTTAGTATCCTTTCGCGGCCCTTCGTCCTGCTTAAAGGTGAACGACTCTTCAGCCACCTCACCATCGGCAGTCACATATTTATGAACCACATCCACGGGAGTGATCTGCTCTTCAAAATATCCCTCCTCCCACGCTTTGATTGCTTTCTGATGGCTTTCCAGCGCAAACTGATCCTGATCCTCACGGCTTACTCCATACTTATCGGCCACATTCTCCGCCGTCAGCCCCATGTTGATGTACACCTCGGGCCGCTCTTTAGTCAGCTCCGGATTCGGCTGGAAAGACACCCCTCCCATCGGCACCTGACTCATGCTCTCTGCTCCCCCGGCAATCATGATCTCCGCGCTCCCGCTCATAATGCGCTCCGCCGCCATGGCGATCGACTGCAGACCCGATGAACAGAACCGGTTGATCGTCATCCCCGGAACCGAATCGGGCAACCCACCCAGGAACACCGCCTGCCGCGCCATATTCATCCCCTGCGACGCCTCTGGGAAAGCACACCCCACAATGACATCATCCACCATTCGTGGCTTTACGGCGGCTGCTGATTTCAGTAAGTCCTTGATGATTTCGCCCATCAGTGAATCGGGACGCGTGAAGCGGAGAGAGCCTTTATTGGCCTTTCCGCAGGCGGTTCGTTTTGCGGCTACTATGACAACTTCGTTGTTCTTAGACGTGAGTCGTGAGTCGTGAGTCATGAGGGATATTGGGTTTAGTTGCGTTGTTTCTTTTCCAGGGCGTAGAGCATTTTTTGGATTTCGTTTAATTCTTCGAATAGAGAATCAAAATCAGTTTGAGCTAAGTATTCCAGATTTCTTGCGATCAGTAATTGTGTTTCCAATTCACACGCAGATCCATATGAGATTCCAAGAAAGTTGGCGAATTCTTTCTTTGATCTTCGACCAGCGCCTTCAGCAATATTTGAGCTGATTGAAACTGCTGACCTCCTTATTTGTGAGGTTAATCCATAAAGTTCAAATTTTGGAAAGTTTACGGTTTTACGATAAACACTTGTTGCCAGTTCAACAGCACGTTTCCATACAATCAGATTTCTAAAATTATCCATGATTCATAAGCTTAAGTTAACATTGACTTATCTGTATGAACCCGAAGATCAAATTTCCTTACACTTTTTTTTATTAGTCGTGAGTCTTGAGTCCTGAGTCTTGAGTCCTGAGTCTTGAGATTTTTGGTTTCAATTTCTTTTATTAAATGCACTGATGTAATCGTTAATAAAATGAACTTCCTTTCAAATTTTAATCCCCTTTCCCTCCCTTACGACTCATGACTCATGACTCAAGACTAATTCCTCAACGGTTTTCCAGTCTTCAACATATGTTCCATCCGTTTATGCGTCCGTTCATCCTGAAAGCATTCCAGAATCGCTTCGCGCTCTAATTTTAGTACGTATGATTCGGGCACTACCTGTGCTTCGCTGAGGCCTCCGCCGGTCATGATGTTGGCCACTTTGCCGGCGAGAACTTTATCGTAGGGCGAGGCCCATTTGGCTTCAGCCATTATGTAGACGGTGACGTCGAGAACGCTCTTGCCGGTTTGTCCCAGCAGTTTGATCTTCGGCTCGGCGGGTGGGCGATATCCCGCATCGGCCATGGCTCTTGCCTGCTGCTTGGCGGTGGCGAGGAGCAGGTCGCGGTGCATTACAATCATGTCGGTATCGCGGAGATAGCCGAGTTTTCTGGCCTTCGGTCCGCCGTCGGAGACTTTCGCCATGCCGATGGTTTTGAAGGCGTCTTTGAGATACGGCAGCGGATCGGCATCCTCATCCTCCTTCACCTTCTCCATAGCGCGGAGCAGCAGTTCTTTGGTGCCACCTCCGGCGGGGATCAGGCCTACGCCCAGTTCCACCAGTCCGCAGTACAATTCATGATGCGCCACCACCTTGTCACAGTGTATCATAAACTCAACTCCGCCGCCGAAACAGCGGCCTGATATGGCCCCAATCACCGGGAACGGCTGGTATCGCAATCCTACGGCTACCCGCTGGAAATTCTCTACTGCTTCTTTGATCATCCCAAAATCACCACTCTGCAGCGCATGGCCTGCTTCACCCAAATTGGCACCATAGCTGAAATTCTCATTATCGTGGCCAATCACTAACGCGTCGAACTGCTCCTTCACAATCTCCACAGCTTTATCCACCGATTTCACCAGTTCAAAACCGAGCGTCTGGTTTTTGGTGCGGAATTCGAACAGCGCCACGCCATCACCCATATCATACAGGGCGGCACTATTGTTGCCCCATACCTCTTTTCCATCTCGTTTCAATGCGGCAACGGTGATTGCACCTTTTGCCGGCGGCGAGAGCAGTTCAGCTTTACCTGTGGCGAGATTATAAACGGTGCCATCATCCTTGTAAAAGGATTTACGGCCGCTCTCCAGCATCTGCTTTACGGAATCGGGAACGTCACGGCCTTCTTTCTCCATTCGCTTCACCGACTCCTCAACGCCAATCGCGTCCCACCGCTGGAACGGCCCGAGCTCCCAGTTGAAACCCCACTGCATAGCGCGATCGATCGCCTCCACCGAGTCGGTGATCTCCGGAATGCGGTTTGCCGAGTAGAGCAGCAGATCGCAGTGGATCTCCCACAAGAACTTCCCGGCTTTGTCATCCTGATTCACTAGGTATTTGAGCCGTTCACCGGAGGTTTTGAATTCTTTCTTCGCTTTGGCAGCCGATTCAAACTCCGGGTCTTTCTGCGATTCATACTCCAGTGAATCCGGATTCACAACGAGATATTCATTTCCCTTCTCACCCTTCACCTTTTTGTAAAAACCATGGCCTTTCTTGTTGCCATGCGCTCCCTTCTCCACCATTTTTTTGAACCCTTCCGGCACTTTGAAAATCTCACGCCGCTCATCATCGGGGACTGCCGGATAGAGATTTTTAGCCACATGGTTTAATACATCCAGCCCAGCCATGTCTGCTGTGCGGAATGTGGCCGCTTTGGAATAGCCGGTAAGGGTGCCGGTCAGAAAATCGATTTCCTCCGCGCGGAACTTCCCTTCAAAAAACCACGGCATCATCGAGGCCATCGAAAAGACGCCGATCCGGTTGGCGATGAAGTTGGGCGTGTCTTTGCAGAGCACCACCCCTTTTCCAAGGATTTTTTCGCAGAATCCTGTCATATACTCGGTCACTGCATCATCCGTGCTTTCGGTCGGGATGATCTCCAGCAGCTTCATATAGCGCGGCGGGTTGAAAAAGTGCGTACCCAGGAAATGGGCTTTGAACTCATCACTCACATCCTCGCTGATCTGCGAGATCGGAAGCCCGGATGTGTTGGAGCTGACGATGGTGCCCGGCTTGCGAACCTTCTCAATCTTCGCCATCATCTCCTTTTTGATATCTATCCGCTCCACAATCACCTCGCAGACCCAGTCGGTATCGGCAATCCACTCCAGGTTGTCCTCAAAATTGCCCGGCGTAATCCGCTTCGCCCAGTCCGGGTCACCCAGCGGTGCCGGATTCATTTTAACTAGCCTCTGAATACTTTCTTCAGCTGTCTTGTTCGGCCGCTTCAGATCACCCGATTTCAGATCGAGCAGTTTCACCTTCAGCCCCGCATTCACACAGTGCGCGGCAATCTGGCTGCCCATTACGCCGGAGCCTAGGATGAGGGCGGATTGAATGTTGAATTTTTTTGATGGCATTGGGTTTTGTTTTAATTCAAATTTCGTTGTTCATGCGGTAGCTGAGAAAACTCCCCTCTCAAGAGGTGAAAAGCGCAGGCAAAGCCGACTTTGCAAAGCGAGGGGGGTGTGTTAGGGTTCGACTTATTGCCATGACCAACACACCCCTGAGTTCAGAAGCAGCGCACTGCGCTCTTCTTCATCTCTGTCCCCTCTCAAGAGGGGATTATACCTGCCACTCTCAATTCTCAAGACTCAGGACTCACGACTACTCCTCACCGTACATAGATTCAATCTCCTCTTTAAACTTCTCGAGCACAACGGGCCGCTTCACTTTCATTGTTGGAGTAAGTTCACCACTTTCTATTGTGAGAGGATTTTCGAGTAATACGAATTTCTTTACCGTTTCCCATGGCGATACTTGTTTATTGGCTTTATCAACTTCAGCCTGAATCAATTCACGTATTTTCTCATCTTTCGCAAAAGGTTTTGGTGGTTCATAACCATTACGCTTCAAGCGTTTCAGTACATTATCATACGCTGGTACTATGAGTGCAGAGCAGAATTTACGCTGATAACCAATTACAACAGCCTGCTCAATAAAACCTGACCCTGATATGTGATTTTCCACATTCTGCGGCGCTACATATTTTCCAGTGGATAGCTTAAACATCGACTTTTTCCTGTCGGTAATGTAGAGAAAACCGTCTTCATCAATCTTGCCGATGTCGCCGGTTTTGAACCAACCATCATCAGTCATTACCTCTTTTGTCTGCTCCTCATCTTTATAATATCCTTTCATGATGTGCGGGCCTCGTGAAAGAATTTCACCATCTTCAGCTATCTTTACTTCCACATCACGAATAGTTTTTCCGGAACTGCCAATTCTCATGGCATTGGGTGCCTGTACAGTAATTACCGGAGAAGTTTCGGTGAGGCCATAACCCTGCACGCAAATAAAGCCAATTGCATTCATAAATTTAAAAATATCAGGCGATAGTGCTGCACCTCCGCTAACCATTCCACGCAGATTTCCACCAAAAAGTTCACGTATTTTACTGTAAACAAGCCTGTTTGCCAGCCTGTGGCTTACATTAAGTTTCGATGGGGGATTTTCGGGATCATAATTTTCTGTGCGATATATTGCCCAGTAATAAATATTCTTTTGGGCTCCCGATAGCTCCTGCCCTTTCACTTTTACACCGGTATGAATTTTTTCAAGCAGTCTGGGTACTGTCGCAAAGAAGAATGGGCGAACATATCCAAAATCATCCCGAATCTCTTCAACCACTTCGATGTAGTAGATTCTGCATCCCATGCTGATGTACATATACTCAATCATTCTTTCAAAAACGTGCGATAACGGCAGGTAAGAGAGTACTCTTTGCCCATGAAACTCACTCGCATCGAAAGGTAATTTTTCGAGGGATGCCTCAACATTCGAAGCTATATTTCGATGGGTAAGCATCACCCCTTTTGGCAAGCCTGTAGTGCCCGATGTGTAGATAAGTGTAGCAAGATCATCCGGTTTGATTGCACTTATAAGTTCATCAAAAAGCCCGGGCTTCTCTTCTCTCAGTTTTTTACCGGACTCAAGAACATCATCAAAAGATTTTAGTTTTTGGTGTGATGAACCCTGGATTGATACAATAGCTTTTACATTTTTTACAGCTTTGATGAGTGGTTTTGTATCTGCAAACATTTCATCGTTTGATACAATGTGAACCACCGAATCAGAGTTTTCGAGTATATATTTTATCTGATCGCCTGGTTGCGTAGTATATATTGGAACATTTGCAGCTCCGATTGAAAGGGTGGCCAGATCGCACATCAACCATTCCGTAGAATTCTCTGAATGGATAGCTACTTTACTGCCAGGCCTAACGCCTAATGAGTATAGCCCCATTGCAAGATTCTTTGATTTCTCTACAAAAGTTTGAACATCTGTGGGATGCCACTTCCCACCTCTTTTAGTAGAAGAAAAAAGGCCGTCGCCATATTTTTTAAGACCTTCAAAGATAATTTCCGGCAGCGTTTTGTTATATTCATTCATAGAAAAAAGCGGTTTTTTGGATGATAGACAAAGGTTAACACTGTTACCCTAACAATTTACACTTTGCCGGGACTTTTAAAAATGAGATTCAAAAAAAGTTTACTTTTTTGAACACTTTCCTACAGATAAGATATCTTGGACTGTTAGCCGAAAGGTTCAACCTGATACATAATCACAAAAGCTGAAAATATAATTGAGAAAACACAATGATTATTGAAGAAGAGATTAAGCAGAAGTTTGAAGAATTATTCTCTAACAAAAGAAAAACGATGGGCGATGCTCTGGGGCTCGAATATTTACTAATAAGCCGTAATGAATTAAGAGCGAGAATGCCCGTAAATGAAAATACAATTCAACCTTTCGGAATTTTGCATGGAGGTGCGTCTGTAGCACTTGCTGAAACTCTCGCATCTGTGGGAGCTTATTTAAATCTTACTAATGAAAAAAAAGCAGCAGTTGGGCTTGAAATAAATGCCAACCACATCAAATCTGTAAGATTTGGAGGCTCGGTAATTGGGATTGCAAAACCAATCCATCGTGGGGCACAAACCCAGGTTTGGGAAACCCGCATTGAAACTGAGGATCAAAAACTTGTTTCAATCTCAAGATGTACGCTGGCAATTATCAACAGAAGATAACTAATCGGCAGAATCAAGCAGTAATCCTGAACGAACCGGGTTCGCTATCGGTACTAATTTTTGAAAACTCCGATTGCTTTAACACTTTTTCAAATAAAAAGAATAGTGATGATTTTGCCTGGAGTAGTTCTTCGTAAGAAACATTTTCGTTCTTGCGAAGATCGGCTAAAAACATCTCTTTTTGCCAGTCTCTGATTTGTGATGAGTGGACAATAGACATCTCTTCGAAAAACTTCTTAATCCAGTTTAGCATCAAACGTTCATTCGAGAATGAAGATTGCTTTCTGCGAAGTTCTACTCTAAAGTTTGACAGCATCAGTGATTTTTTCATGCGTAAATACCTTTTTTATTAGTATGAGCCAAAAATCACAGAAACCTTACACTAAAAAACGAAAAATTTTTATTCTGCCTGTTTCAGAACCGTGTAACCATTTTTTATGAGTGTCTGCTGCTGCTGGAAGAGGTCAACATCCGCAGAAACCATATCCTTAACCAGCATATTTAGATTGTATTTTGGCTCCCATCCTAATTTTGATTTGGCTTTAGAAGGGTCACCAATTAGCAGATCTACCTCAGTTGGGCGAAAATATCTCGGATCTACTTTTACAAGAACATCTCCAACTGCAACATTCTGAGCTGCATTAACATCACCAACTGCGGAGATTTCCTTAACAACACCAATCTCATCTTTTCCTTTGTTTTTAAATGATAATGAAATACCAACCTCCTCAAACGCCATTTTAATAAAATCGCGAACAGATGTTGTATTTCCGGTAGCTATAACAAAGTCCTCAGGTTTATCCTGCTGAAGCATAAGCCACATGGCTTCAACGTAGTCTTTTGCGTGTCCCCAGTCACGCTTTGCATCCATATTACCAATGTAAAGTTTATCCTGCATTCCCAATGCAATTTTTGCAGCTGCACGTGTAATTTTTCGTGTTACGAATGTTTCCCCTCGTCTCGGCGATTCGTGGTTGAAAAGTATCCCGTTACAAGTGTACATATTGTAGGCTTCACGATAGTTTACCGTAATCCAATAGGCATACATTTTTGCAACAGCGTAGGGAGACCTTGGGTAAAATGGCGTTTTCTCACTTTGCGGCACTTCCTGAACCAATCCATATAACTCTGATGTAGAAGCCTGATAAATTTTTGTCTTTTTGGTTAATCCTAAAAGACGCACTGCTTCGAGTATTCGCAAGGTACCAAGGCCATCAGTATTTGCGGTATATTCCGGAGTTTCAAAGCTTACTTTAACGTGGCTCATTGCAGCGAGATTGTAAATCTCATCCGGCTGAACATCCTGAATGATTTTTGTGATGTTCATGGAATCAGTTAAATCACCGTGATGCAAAAAAAGAACCTGATTTTCAACATGGGGGTCTTGATAAAGGTGATCAATTCTATCTGTATTAAAAAGGCTCGCTCTGCGTATTATGCCATGAACGATGTAACCCTTTTCAAGAAGTAGTTCTGCTAAATAGGAACCATCTTGGCCTGTTATACCGGTTATAAGTGCAACTTTTTTGTTAGCCATATTTACTAAATGATGAAATAATTATAGTGATAGTCTTACATATATGAAAAAAGCCGAGCAGTGCATCGTATTTGATGATTAAAGCTCGGCTTTGGAAATCTGGATTAAAATTTTAATCTCTGTTAAGCCTGTCGATAACAGTTAAAAGCAATATAGAGGTATTCAATATAGCTGAAGTAAGTGCTATAGTCTCTTGTGGTGACATTTGCTCACTCGCAGGTTTTTCAGGCACAATAATGGTTGCACCGGGTTCAACGGAAGGATTACTTCTAATGCGTAAAAATCTTCGTACACGGTCTACCTCACCATTCGCATATACTATGTAGGCACGATGCTTTTGTCCACGATCTGTAGTACCACCAGCAGAATTAATATAGCTTTGCAAACCACGTCCGGGTACATATCTCATTGTAACCGGTGACAGAACCCCACCTTCAACACGAACCGTTTGGAATTCTCGAGGAATGGTAATCACATCACCAGGCTGAAGGCGAAGGTCATTTAAGCCTCTTGGATTATTTAGCGCTTCTCGGAGGCGAATACCTACTGGTGTATATGTTGTATCATTAATGGTTTCGAATCTGTCTAAATCTACATTTTCAAGATTCAGTGCGGCTAATACTTCAGATCTTTCTCGAAAATCCTCCCTTTCAACCTCTTCGCTAGTTATTTCAAGTATACGTAACATTGAAGCCCCTTGGGGAAAGGCATATTGCGATAAGCCTCCAGCCTGCTCAATTATATCAGTTAACCGAGCATCACGCCTTTCAAGAACATATTCTCCAGGAAACTGTACTTCACCTTCAATACGTACAGTTAACTGCTCCTGATAATTAGGCTTAGTTCTTACAAACACCCTGTCAAATGGCTGAAGCTTAAATTCGCTGTCTCTGTCGCGAAAACTAAAGTTTGGTTCTATTTCAAACTGAAATACTTCAGCTATTTGATTTACTTTTGTACGAGTATCTTCATCAACTACTCTACGGGCAACTTCTACACGATATGCCGCTGCTTCATCACGAAGGCCCTTAGCGAGATAAATAGCATCCTCCAAGGTCATCCCTCGTAAATACTCAAATCGCCCTGTATTATTCACTGCACCTGATACAGTTATTGTGAAAGTTTCTTGTAGGTCAAAAAGTGAGGAAATCCGAACAAGGTCATCTCGTTTCAAAAGAATATCTTCTGCATTTCCCTCAACAATATCTCTTACTGAAAACGCGATGCTCTCAAGCATTAGATTATCCTGGCTTCTGAAAATAATACCTCTTTCTTGATATGCCTCGGGCTTTACTCCTTCAGCTTTATCGAGCAAGTCTGTAAGTGTCATGCCTTCGGTCAGTTCAAAATCTCCTTCCTTAAAAACTGCACCTTCAATTCGCACTCTATTCTCGAAGCGGTCTACAATAGGCTGAATTTCTATTGAATCTCCATTACGAAGTTCAATATCTCCGCCTTCGGGCCAAGCTACATCAGAAATACTGCGTTGTATGTTAGTTTTTCTGTGGAGCACAATTCTGTCTGTGTAAGCTTCTTCAGAAAAACCTCCTGAAAATTCTACAAGATCACGAAGAGTTTCGCCTTCTTTCATTTCGTATAAGCCGGGGCGTTTTACTTCACCATTTAGCCTTACCCTATTCATATAGGGTGGAATACGGATTATATCCTGATCCTTGAGGCGAATATTATCCCGTTGATTTGCGTGAACGATTAGATCGTAAATGTCGAACTCGGTAACAACACTATCGCCTCTTATCACCTGAATACTTCTCCATGTACCATTTCTACTTGGGCCACCGGCTGCATAGAGCATGTTGAATACACTTGCCAGAGAAGATATAGTGTAAGATCCTGGCTGGCGTACCTCTCCAATCATACTAACATTAATGCTTCTTACACTGCCAAGAGAAACATCAGCAAACGTATTACCTCTTTCGGGTTCTGAAAGGTTAATACCAGAATAAATTCTTTGTAAATTTCTTAAAATTTTACTTTTAGCCTCATCAAATCTAAGCCCGCCAATTCGTACAGGGCCAATATTTGGAATTCTGATATTTCCCTCAGGATCAACTATCAACCTGTAATCAGCTTCAGCAGCGCCCCAGATATCTATTCTAATTTCATCATCCGTACCGAATATATAGTCAATAGGAGTGGGAATATTTATAGAAGGCTCAAAAGAAAGTGATGAACCCGCGAATAAATTTGCACCAAAAACCGGAAAGCCCTCCTCAAGAATAAGATCAAGTTCTCTGATAAGATCTTGCTCATTTCGTTCCTCAACTAGCCTACGTAATTCGCTTATTAGCAACTCTTCTTCAAGAGGGATTAAGGGCGCATCAAATAAAAGCATAGCATCCTCTCCTGTTCTGCTAATGGAACGCGTATCTGCAGAATCAGTTCGGTCTCTGCCGGTAGCGATCTGGTTAAGACGTGACGTTAACCGCGACACTTCTGAGGCAGGCATGCCTCGCGCACGAGCGATATTGCCCACCTCCTGAATTGTGAACCCTTGAGCCTGCATTTGCCTGTAAAAATTGAGTAACTCCTGATCAGATAAATTATCTACCTGTACATTTTGAATATCACTAATACCAAAACCACCAAATTGAGCCTGTGTAGTTTGAGGAATTAGAAATGTAAGAATGGATAATGAAAGGAGAAGTGGTAAAATTCTTTTCATAGGGTATTAATATGAATTACTTGTGTGAGAAACTGATTAATGAGCGTTTGTATCAAGATTTATCATCTTAGTTACTGTCTTCATAATGATGTATAAGTCCATCAGAAAAGTATTTTTTTGTACATAGATAAGATCATAGTCGGTTCTTTTTCTCATGTGCTGAACGTCGTAAGTCCCACCCCTAAATCCTTTCACCTGAGAAAAACCGGTAATGCCGGGCTTAACAGCATATCGATAGAAAAAATCGTCGAAGGTGGAATTCCAATAAGCACACTCTTCTACGGGGTAAGGCCGCGGCCCTACAAGGCTCATATCGCCTTTGAGTACATTGATGATCTGTGGCAATTCGTCCAAGTTAAGGAGCCTTAAGAGTTTGCCGAAAGGAAAAATTCTGTCGTCTCCTTCTATTGTGATGTCCGGCTTACCATTAACCGGCTTCACCGAGTTATTTCGCATTGTACGAAACTTGTAACAGACGAAAACGATACCATTTTGCCCAGTTCTTTTCTGTTTAAAAAATATCGGCCCTTTGGAAGATAGTTTTATCCCGAGTGCAATGAATGGGAAAAGAATCAAACAAAATAATAAAGCGATGGAACCAATAATTAAATCAAAAGCTCTCTTTCCTTTGTACTGGCGTACTTTCAGGTTTTTATACCTCGAAATTTTGTAACCACTTACTTTGGGGTTTTCAGCAGCTATTTCAGACTCTTGCTCAAGCCTTTCTCGAACTGTCTGAACTTCATTTACATATAGATCCATTACAAAAAAATTTGGCGCCATGCTGAAACAACAAATACTAAAATCCTACTTAAGCATTTAGAGCAGCCGCTGTCCGGATTTATTATATCGGACAAATTTAAGCATATTTGTTCCCAAATATGAACTTTATCTAAAAAAAATTAGAACTAAATTTTAAAACAGAAATACAATCAAGATGAATTTCACTTTTGTAGTTTAACGCATCTTAAACGATATATCTCATTAACTAATATTGGTTTAGTTTTTTTCACAACCCATCACATTATTCATTCTTTCTACCTAATCAAATTTTACTTCCCTAATTTGCTCTAAATTTGACCTGAACCATTCATAAGTTTGTTCTACTCCATCCTCAAGTTTCACAGAATATTCCCATCCTTCTGCCTTTAATTTCGATACATCCATTAACTTTCTCGGGGTGCCATCCGGTTTATCTGCGTCCCAAATTATTTGCCCTTTGTGGCCTATCAACTCCTGAATTTTTTCCGCCAGCTCTTTGATGGATAGATCCACTCCTGAGCCAACATTATATAAGTTACTTGATAATTTTCTCGTCAATACAAATTCAACTGCATCCGCAACATCATCAACATAGAGAAATTCTCGCTTTGGAGATCCGGAACCCCACAACATTACGGGAGCATGGTTGTTTTCTTTTGCATCATGAAATTTTCTAATCATTGCGGGCAGCACATGTGAAGTTTCCAGGTCAAAGTTATCGCCCGGCCCATAAAGATTTGTTGGCATTAATGATATATAATCACACCCAAATTGTTTTTTAATGGCTTCGCACTGTTTAACACCGGCAATTTTGGCAATTGCATACCATTGGTTTGTAGGCTCCAGTTCACCCGTAAGAAGAGAATTTTCACTCATTGGCTGTTTAGCAAATTTTGGGTAGATGCACGAACTACCCAGAAAAATGAGCTTTTCAACACCATTTTCAAAAGCACTGTTTATCAAATTATCCTGAATTATCAAATTGTCGCGTAAAAACTGATAAGGATACTGGTCATTCGCAAGAATTCCGCCCACTTTTGCTGCTGCAATGATTACAGCTTTTGGCTTTTCAGATGAGATGAAATGGCTTACCGCCTCCTGATTTCTTAAATCGAGTTCATTTCTTGTTTTCACTAACAGATTACAATATTCTCGCTGATTTAATAATCTATGTATGGATGACCCAACCATACCTCTGTGGCCAGCAATGTAGATTTTATCCGTTTTATTTATTTTCATTTTGTTTTTTTTTGTACAGCTTCTGTTTTATGATTAGCGGGATAAAAATTGGTGCTTCTATAAAATATCGTTTGAAAAGCCGCTCAGGTTCTTGAAAAAAACGATACAACCACTCCAATCCGGCTTTCTGCATCCACTGCGGAGAACGTTTTATGTTGCCGCAAACCACATCAAAGGCAGCCCCAACACCAACAGCAACCGATACATTGAGCCGATCGAAATGCTCTGCAATCCAAAAATCTTGCTTTGGTGCCGTTAAACTCACCCAGAGTACATCGGCTTTTGATTGATTTATTAGCTTAATCATTTTTTCATTCTCTTCATCAGAAAATTTTTCAGCATATGGAGGTGAATAAATTCCTGAAACTTTCAATCCCGGATTTTTTCCGGTGAGCTTATCGGCAAGTTGCTGCCCTACCCCTTCAGCGGCGCCCAAAAAAAAGTAGGAGAAGCCTTCTTTGGCAGCTATCTCAGAAAACTGTGGCAGCAAGTCAAGTCCGGTTACCCTTCCGTTTATTGCATCACCCAAAAATTTTGATGCCCAAACAACCGGCACTCCATCTGCAGTAACAATATCGGCACTGTTGTATATTCTTCTCAGAGATTCATTTTTTCTTGCCCATAAAATGCAGTTTACGGGTGTAACAGATACCCGCAGTTTTTTCTTTTTTTTTATAGCACGGGAAAACTCCTCCATGGTTTCTTGCAGATTGTATCTGCTCACCGCCACATCAAGTATGTTTACCTTTTGAGGCATCTTATAAATTCAGGCTGTGAGTTTTTTTTCCAGTTCTGCAGCTTCTTTATAAATCTCCATCAACATCTCAGAATTTTTTTCCGGTGTGTATCTGTTGAGATAGCTCTCTCTGGCGTTTTTACTCATCTCTCTTCTCTTCTCTTTTTTGTGGTATATGGCAGAAATCTTATCGTACATATCCTGAATATCGCCGGTTTTAAAATGTAGCCCGTTTATGCCATCATTAATCATATTTTGTGGGTTTCCAATTTTTGATGTGATTACTGGGCAACCAACAGATAATGCCTCGAGAATAATTAATGGTTGGCCTTCATAACATCGTGTTGGGAACAACATCGCCTTAGCAACCGTAAGTCTGTCCAGAATTTCCTCCCGTGAAATTTGCCCAAGCCATTGAATAGATGGATTTGCCTGCGATTTCTTTTCCAGTTTCTCACGTAGTGGCCCGTCACCAGCTACAACAAGTTTCGCCTTAATTTTATGCTGAACCCAGCACTCAATCAAATCCTGAATGCCTTTTTCTGTACTAATTCTTCCCACAAAAAGGAACATATTTTCTTTTTTCTCTTGTATAGCAAGCCCACTGCCATTATTAAGAGGATCTTCAATAAAGTTTGGTTTAATAAAAATTCGATCTTCTGGCAGGCCGCCATCAACAAACATCTGTTTAGAAAATTCTGATAGTGCAATAAATGCCGATGGAAACGTATGCCATGTATTATGTTTCCTGTGATATTCTATCATATGAGCAGCTACCGCAGTTTGAACCTTTGAGTTTCGGTAAACACCATCCCAAACACAGTTATAAGCACTGCCACTAATGCTTCTGTGATCAATTTTTCCATTATGATAAAGCAAACCGTTTGGATGAATCAGCCTGAAATTATGAAGGCTTAGAATAGATGGCACACCTGCTTCTCTGGCTGCCTCAAACACAGAAGGCGACAAAAGCGGGAAAAAGTTATGTGTATGCATCACGTCATAATTTCCGCGAGTAAGTTTATCAAACAGCTGCTTCTTCGCCTTTTTATTGTAGTGCGTTTTGAAAACTAATTTCAGCTTATCTATTACTGTGGAAAGCTCTTTTGCATTATCAACAATAAACTGCTCTACTATATGGGTATTTTTCAATAGCTCATATTCTTGCTGTAATACGGTCCATTCACCCCCCAAAATTTTATACTTATTGTGCACCTGGAGGATATTCATCTATAATTCACCACCGTCTTTTTAATCTGTAGAATTTGGGGGGATAAGTTACCCGCTCTGTCAAAACTTAACAACATTCCAATTACAAGCCAGAACGGAAAAGAGTGGTGTGGCCCTTCAAGTACAACATTAAAAAATGCAAGTACATACATAAGCATAAGAAAGCCTATCAACAGCAAATACTTAGAATAATCGTGAGTGCTTGAGCTTTTTTTCTTCTGAGAAAAATATCTGATTCTGAACAATGGCTGAAAAATTGCAAAAAGGAACAATGGAAAAACAAGCGCACCAAATCTCGTTAAAATGTTAAGGTAAGAGTTGTGAGGCTGTGCATTTCCTGCAAGGTCCCGTATTTCAAAATAGGTGAGCTCTACTGTTGAGTAGAATACATTCTGATATGCAAACAT
>SLLL01000197.1 GCA_007134085.1 Balneolaceae bacterium | reverse complement strand
GCTTACAGGATAATATGTTGGTAGTACACTCAGCTATGGATGAGAATGTTCATATTCAAAATACCATGCAGATGCTAACGGCTTTCACCAATGCCGGCAAAGATGTGGATGTACGAATTTATCCCCCCGGTGGCCATGGTGTAGCATACAATCAGCAAAGTTACCTGTTATTGCATAGGGTTTATACCAATTTTTTGAACAGGCATTTGAAATAGGGCAAGGCTCAGGGTTCAAGGTGCAGGGTGCAGGGTGCAGGGTGTAAGGAGAAGGTGGTAAAAGCGAGATTTTTTAATTATCGCATTTCTATACATTGAATGTATCTGTAAATCATTTTACCGGTTTGATCTAATTTGTTTTGAATTCTTTCAAACTTGTTTTTGTCTTTTAAAGATTCTGTTTCAAAAAAAGTTTCAAGGTGGTCTCGGGTTTCATCTACTGATGAATGAGCGTAAACCAAAAATTTTATGAAATCTAATTTATACCTCCTGCGCCCATAACCCTCAACTATGTTCGAACGAATAGATTTTGAAGATCTTCTGATTTGACTACCGGTTTCATATAATTCGAACTTTGGAAGCTCCATTGACATTTTATGTATTTCAATAGATAGTTCTTTCGCTGCTTGCCAGATTTTTAAATCTTTATAGCTCATTGCAAAGGCCTTTAATTACAGTTTACATATATGAGCAAAAAATTCAAGATTCCTTACAAAATTAATTCAAAATTCCCCTACTTCATCCAGCACCCTGTACCTTGAACCTTGTCCCCTGCACCCTGCACCCTGCACCCTGAACCTTGAACCCTGAAACCTTGAAACCACAAATAGAACTTATGGAGGCAGCAATTGCGGTTGCCAGGAAACATCAAACCTCTTTCGGTGCTGCATTGGCAATGGGTGACCAAATTTTTCTAACAGCTGCCAATCAAACAAAAAAATTACACGACCCTACGGCACATGCTGAACTGCTTGCAATACGAAAATTGGCAGAACATTTGCAGAAGACAAACCTCTCCGGTTTTACACTTTACACCACCTGCGAGCCATGCCCCATGTGCATGAGCGCGGCTATCTGGGCTAAAATTGATAGTGTGGTGTTTGGCTGCAGTATCGAAACAATCTCGAAATATATGCCACAAATCAGCTTGCCTTCAGAAGAGTTATTGCAATATACCGAGCAGAAAATTGAGGTAAGTGGTGGCTTTATGGCACAGAAGTGTGAAATGCTATTAAAGGAGTTTGCCTAAAAACTGAAGTATCAGCTCTTATCAGGTTCGTAAACTTTTACGAATTCAGCTTCGCCCTCTGTTGAGCCGATTAGAACAATCTCTTCGCCTTCCTCAAGTTTTCTGTCGGGTTCAGGGCTTACCTTCATTCCCTCTTTGCACTTAATTGCCACCACAGTACACCCGGTTTTTTTACGGATGTCTGACTCAATGAGTGTTTTACCGGCAAGAAGGTTATTTACTTTATGATTAAAAATATTCAGCCCTTCAGCCAAAACAAGAACATCCTGCCCCTCAATAATATTAAATATTGAGTTAGCCCCCATGGATGCATAAGACATCACAAAGTCGGCACCTGCACGGTGCATGGTGGCAATGTTTTTATCGTAGGTAGTTCGGCTGATGACCTGCATATTCGGGCTCAGCTGCCTGCAGTAGATAGTGAGGTAGATGTTCACATCATCATCATGTGTGGTAATTAGCACCGTGTGCGCTTCGTTCAACCCTGCTTTCTTCAGAACTTCATGATCTGCAGCATCTCCCTGAATGTATTTACTTTTATCATAAATACGTGCAGCGTCTTTGTCAATCACCCGGTAGTCAATATGCCTCTCTTTAAAGTTTTTTGCAGCAGCACGGCCTACGCGTCCCGCCCCAATTATGATCACAGGATTATCAGAGACGTGATAAATACTTACAAGTTCATCGTAATTTCGAAGCTGCTGTACAGAGCCGGCAAGAACCAGCACAGTTTTCTCGGTGATAACCGTATCGGGCAGTGCCTGTTTGAATTCGCCACGCTCCCAGATCCCCACAACAGTTGCCCCTGTAGTTTCACGCAGTTTACTTTCTGCCAGCGTTTTACCAATCAGTGGTGTTTCCTGTGCTGTTGCCTCACCAATTACCAGTTCGTCGATGTGGCCAATAACGTGTACTCTGGCATTGCCACCAAGTGTTCGTCTTGCAAGTGACCGGCCTAAAATATCGCCCAGTTGAAGTACATGGTTTGCTCCGGCAAGCTGAAGAATATCAATAGAGTCGGGTGAGGCAGCGGTTGCAACAATTTTCACATCAGGGTTATGCTCTCTTGCGGTAAAGGTAACATTAGTATTTACCGTGTCGGAACCGGTTGCCACGACCATTCTTGCATTTTGAATGCAGATTTTATCGTACGTTTCAAAATCGGTAGGATCCAGATTCACAATCTTGTAACCGGCATCTGAAAGATCAAGAGCCTTCTGCAGGTCCGGTTCAAGGATAATATAATCGATTTTATATGTTTTTAGCTTTTTGATTAGGGCGTCCGCAACAGGATCGAGCTTTGTGATGATCACATGGTTTTTGATTGCCGGATCTAGGTTTTTAGGTGCTCTAGCTTCGTTCTGAGCTTCCATCCAGGGGGCGTAGAAAAATTCAATAAATGTGAACGGCAGCAGAACAAGCAGGAATAAAATACCGGAAAACATCACTACCATCGAAAAGAGCTTACCTACATCCGTGCTGAATACAATATCGCCATATCCAAGAGTAGACATTGTTGTGAGAGCCCAATAGAAGCCGGTAATGAATGAATATGAATCACTCCCCTCATACCACACAACTACATGGAACAACAATGCATAAGTTGCATATATGAGAAACAGAAAGCCGATAAACTTAATCAGCTTTTTTATGTTGGTTTTTGTTCTCCGTTTCGCAAAGAAATACGAAAGTTGTCGGTTTGTTGAGTTCACTGTAATTTTTTTACTGGAAAAATGATAATAGCTTTTTTGCGGAAGTAATGTACAAATGTAACGCATTCATTTTACAAACTCATTATCTATTGATTGGCAATTCGTTCCGCTAAATGATTACCTTATAGATTCTGCAGACAATGTTAAAATCCCGTCAGTTTGTTGTGATTCACCTAATTGTAATTTTTTTAATTTTTCTCTTCGCTCAGGATGTAGTATTTGCTCAAAATCCGTCTCGCTTAAAGCCCATACCTAACGTCTACCTGGATTGTAACGTATGTGATGTTACCTATATCCGCTCAAACATTACATTTGTTAATTATGTGCGCGATCAGGACGATGCAGACATCTATCTCACCATCACAGATTTGCGAACTGCGGGAGGCGGCCGTGAGTTTACGCTAACCTACAGAGGGCTTCGCGATTTCAGCACCCGGCGCGATACACTGCGGTACGTATCATCCAGTACCGATACATCCGATGAGCGCCGCGTTGGGCTGAACAGACATATTAAAATCGGCCTGGTTCCCTATGTAATGGGAACTGTAGCTATGATGAATTTAAATGTGTTTTATGATGCTCCAGCTGAACCGGCTGACGATGAAGAGGAAATTTACGATCCATGGGATAATTGGGTGTTCGATATAAATGTCCGTTCAAATATGTGGGGACAGGAGGGGGAATTTAATTTGGGCCTTTACAGTGGGTTCGAGGCTGAAAGAACCACACACACTTGGAAAATCCGAAGCAGGCTGCGGGGCGAAATCAGGCGCAGAAATGTGGAACTGTCTGACAGAACCCTGAATGTGAACAGAGACTGGGGCAGTTATTGGGGAATGGCAGCTTATTCAGTAAACGATCATCTGTCGTTTGGTGCTTTTGTCGGATCCAGTTTTAACAGAGTAAACAACATTGCGTTGAGTAGTTATATAGCTCCGGCAGTAGAGTATAATTTCTTTCCCTATACCGAATTTCAGCAACGAAGGTTTGTACTACAGTATCAAATTACTCCCAACTATAGACGATATTACAATACAACGATTTTTCTGAAAGATTCCGAAATGCTGATGTCTCAGGAGCTTTCCGGACAGCTTCGCTATGATCAGCCCTGGGGAAGGGTAGATATACGAATGTCTGGCAGTCATTTTTTCCATGACACTTCCATCAACAGGCTTACATTCAATCCGGCATTCAATATTCGTATTACCCGTGGATTATCTGTGAGTGTATCCGGCAGCTATAGAATCATCAACGATCAACTTTCCCTTGAGCTTCCGTCCAATGTGGATCCGAACGATCCCGAATCGATTATTCGTGGCGTGCAGCGGCCAACTTCGTATGATTATAGCTTTTCTTTTGGCCTTGCATACACGTTTGGCTCAATTTTCAATAATGTGGTTAACCCGCGTTTTTAACCATTCTGTGCATTGCACACGAATCTGCGTATCTTCAGGGCATGAAAAAGACAGCAACACAGGCAGACGCCAAAACGGACCTGAAATCCCTCACAAAACAGGAATTATCCGAATATCTGAAGGAGATGGGCCTTGCCTCATACCGGGCCGATCAGGTGTTTCAGTGGCTCTATCAGAAGGGAGTTTCTTCGTTTGATGAGATGACCAATCTCTCCAAAGATCTCAGGCAGAAACTCAGTGAAAAAGCAGAGATCAAACGGGCGAAAGAGTTTCAGAGGCAGGAATCGAAAGATGGCACTATCAAGTTTCTTTTTCAGCTTGATGACCCTGACGGGCACAAAGTTGAGGCCGTAATGATTCCTGATTTTTATGATGATGGCGAAGCAAACCGGCTTACGATTTGTGTCTCTTCTCAGGTTGGATGCATGTTTGGCTGTTCGTTCTGTGCAACAGGCAAGATGGGCTATTTCCGAAATTTAACACACGGTGAAATAGTGGATCAGGTACATGCCATTAATGAGCTTTGTCTGGAAAGGTTTGGCAAAAAAATCACCAACATTGTTTATATGGGTATGGGTGAGCCACTTCACAATTTTAAACCAGTAACTGAATCTGTTCGCATAATTGCTGATCCGCTTGGTATCGAACTGTCACCCCGCCGAATAACCATCTCTACCGTTGGGCTTACCAAACAGATCAAACAGCTGGCTGATGAAGATCTCGGCAGCAATCTCGCCATTTCACTCCACGCAGCAGATGATGAAAAGCGTAATAAAATTATGCCGATAAACGAGTCTCTGAACCTTGAAAAACTCGAAGAGGCCGTGCGCTATTACTACGATAAAAACGAGAAGCCGCTTACGTACGAATATCTGCTCTTTGATGAGTTTAACGACAGCGCCGCCGATGCTCAAAATCTGGTGAAGATTGCCCGTTGGGTACCCTCGAAAGTGAACATCATTATGTACAACAACGTGGCCGGTGTGGCACTGCACCGCGCCAGAGAGGAGAAGCTGAATGCATTTATGCGAATACTGGCAAAAAATCACGTTACTGCTACCGTTAGGCGCAGCCGCGGCGATGATATTGATGCCGGCTGCGGCCAGCTCGCCATACGAGAAGGCCAGGAGAGAGGAAAATCTCTGGTTAAAGCCTGATTAGTAATTGATTTATGAAATTGTAATTTATAGGCTTCCGAATTCTTATCGCTCTTCTAAAAAAATCTCTGTCTCTTTCGGTAAGCTGATATTTTCAGGGGCTTTTTTTAGAAGTGAGGCAAATTCAAACCGCGTTTCTGTCTGTGAGCGGAGGGTTGCAAATCGGTTGCTTTTTTGGTCACTGTCTAAGCTAATCAGATCTCTCAGCTCTCTGTCGTACAGTTCAATCTGATGATTATCCCACAAAAAAGACGCGAAGTTTTTTTCATTAGATTGTTTTAATTCGGGAGGATCTGCATCAAATTTGGCAGCGGGCCGGTTCAAACCGAAAAACTTGCAAAGCTTGGCGACCACTATTTCAGAAGCTCTGAACTTTGCCTCTCGTGAATAACCGGCAATATGTGGTGTGGCGATGAAGGCTTTTTTTGCAGCTTCATCCAAAAAATCCGGCTCATT
>SLLL01000177.1 GCA_007134085.1 Balneolaceae bacterium | reverse complement strand
GTAAAATTAACTCCCTTCCCAAAAGAGAGTGTTTTGAAAGGAATCAGCCCCTGATCGTGATACATCGCTAAAATGGCGTCATATTTTTTGTATTCGTGGCTTCCAAAAAAACCATCAGTAGCAAAAGGGCCATTCGCATTAATACTTTCTTCAATTGCCTCACGGATTGCCGGTTGAATAATATCCGTTTCCTCAGTTCCGATCACACCGCCATCCCCCGCGTGAGGGTTGAGCCCAAGTACGGCAATTTTAGGTTTTGAGATTCCAAAATCACGAATTAGCGTACCGTGAAGTGTGCGCAGCTGATGGATAATCAGTTCCGTTGTGATGCTCTCTGAAACATTCTTCAAAGGAATATGAATGGTAGCCAGCGCAACACGTAACTGGCCGTTCACAAGCATCATCATTACATGCTCAGTTTGCGTGAGGTGAGCAAGATACTCCGTATGGCCGGAAAAATTGAAGCCTGCTTTATAAATAGCCTCTTTCGAAATGGGAGCTGTAACAAGTGCATCACATAGGCTTTTACTGCAAAGTTCAGCTCCGGTTTGGATAGCAAGCATAGCAGCCTTTCCCGCGTGTCCGGTTAACTTTCCGGGCTCAGGCAGAATAGTTTCATCGGCGAAAGGATCGAGAATATGTACGTATCCGGGTTTAAAATTAGTATTATCATCAACTAACTGGCAGTAAAGGTTCTCTTGGGCTGATGATTTGTAGAAATCGAATACAGTTTTGCTGCCTATCCAGACAGGGGTTGATTCATTCAAATTGATTTGGGAGAATGCTTTAATGGCTACTTCAGGGCCTATGCCATTATAATCTCCCATACTTACAGCGATGATTGGTTTCATAGCTTAAAAATAGAAAAGTCCACGCTCACACACAGCGTGCAATTTCGGTAATTGCACGTTTCGCTTTGCGGCCTATGACTCAGAAATCAACCTGAAGTCCCCAAAACCGGTGGTGGCTTCAAAAATGAGAGTGCGATTTGGGTATTGCCAGATTTCCCTTGCAGGTGCATTGGCAGGTAAACGGCGTTCAATATTATCGGGTGCGCCATAGAGAATGTACGCCCGGCCCTGGTCGGTCTCGTACCCCGGTGTTTGCAATGATGAAAAATTTCTGAATGCCCGATCAATCCGGCTGTAAAATTCAGCCATCAATTCGTTGAATTCTGTTTCCGGTGTGGGATCGCGTTCTGACCAGAACTCGCGAAATCTGCGTTCTCTATCTGAAGATGAGCCGGAATTGAGGCGCCGTAACTCTTCATCGCTTACAATGAACCGCATCATACTGATGGCTACATCGAGGTTGTAGAGGCTTACCGGCATATCAATCCATTGTGAGTTGATGGTACGCTCAGCAATTGGCTCATCTTTGCCTTCCTGCATTAAACGCAGACGGAAACGGGAATTTTCAAAATCCTGGTTTGGTACACGAATTACGGCATATCGAACGCCCTCATCAGCTAATGATGCTCTAAGCGTAATATTTCCGTCAGCAGCATCAATTTCGGCACCATTGAAATACATGGTGTTTTCATCATTGATGGCTTCCCCAAAACGTACTTCTCCCGGTTCAGCGCTCGAGCCGGAGCCAAGAAGGTGCTTGTTAAACTTCAAACTATCACCTTCAGCCGGCAGCTTAATTAAGAGGGAGTAATCCTGTCCGTATAGCACGTTACTGCCGAAGTTCAGGAGCGTTGCATGGAAATCATCATCATTAAGAATGAAATCACTTAGCAGATAGAATGATGCACTTTCAAATTCGCTGTATTTAGGAAGATTAACGCCACGGCGGGTTGATGCCTGCTCCCGTACCGAACCGGCACGGCTTAACTGCAATTCGTAGTGGTATGTACCGCTGTTTAATGTAGTGCCTACAAAACCCTGGGTGTAGTCAAATCGGGATTTTGTATCCTCAAATGTATCTACCCAAACCGTATCCTGCCAGCTGTCTCTGAAAACGGAGGTGGGTGTTGAAGATCTGCGAGAACTTGGCGGAGGCCCCTGAAAAACTTCCACGCCCATACGCACCGGTGCAAAAAATTCCGACTCCGGAGTTGGCGGCTGCATACCCGGCCTCATTCTAAGGAAAGGGATAAAATCGTAATCCAGGCGGAAGAAAACGGCAAGCTGGGCGGTACTGTCGCTATCGGGCACCACAATATGATCGATGTAGGATGATGGCTGATCCGTTCGCTGAAGAAGCGATTCGTAGGTGGTTGTGGCGCGGCGTTGCGCATCGGCATCAAAAATTGCCAGGAATAACAGGGCTGCCAGTAGAAAAACTATTCGTTGCATGAGATCTATTTTGAATTCAGTGGTAATATAGCTGTCTGCAGGTACTTTATCTTTTGGAACGTGACTGATACAATCAGTATTATCAACTCGGATAAATTAAATTAATACATTCTGATTATGAAGAACAGCTGGTTCGATGATTTGATTGCTGAATTGCAGCATCAGGAGGAGAACATAAAAAAGGGCGGGGGCGTTGCGCGAATTGAAAAAGAGCACAAAAAAGGAAAGCTTACCGCCAGAGAGAGAATAAACTTTCTTCTGGATGAAGGAACTGAATTTTTTGAACTGGGGCTTTGGGCAGCCCATGATATGTATGAAGAAGAGGGCGGATGCCCTGCAGCCGGCGTTTTAATTGGTACCGGTACTGTTTGCGGCATTACCTGTATGATTGTTGCGAACGATGCCACGGTAAAAGCAGGTGCCTGGTTCCCGATGACGGCGAAAAAGAATCTGCGGGCACAGGAAATAGCCATCGAAAACGAACTCCCGGTAATTTATCTGGTTGATTCTGCCGGCGTTTATTTACCGATGCAGGATGAAATTTTTCCTGACAAAGAACACTTCGGCCGTATTTTCAGAAATAATGCGGTGATGAGTGCAAAGGGAATTCCTCAAATTGCAGCCATCATGGGTAGTTGCGTGGCAGGTGGTGCTTATTTGCCTATTATGAGCGACGAAGCCCTGATTGTGGATGGCACAGGCAGTGTATTTTTAGCTGGCAGTTATCTGGTGAAAGCTGCTATAGGGGAGGATGTTGATAATGAAACTCTTGGTGGAGCCACTACACATACCGAGATCAGTGGAGTTACGGACTACAAAATGGCTGATGATACCGAATGCCTGGAAACCATCCGCAAGTTGATTGATAAAATTGGACCCAGAAAAAAAGCCGGTTTCAACAGGGTTGATCCGGTTGAGCCCGAGCTTGATATGGAAGAATTTCTTAAAACCCTGCCGGACGACCGCAATAAACCTTACGATGTAATGCCACTCATAAAAAGCATTACAGATGCACACAGTTTTATTGAGTTTAAAAAAGGGTATGGGCAAACACTCATAACCGGTTATGCACGAATTGATGGCTGGAGTGTGGGAATTGTTGCCAATCAGCGAAAGATTGTAAAAAGTAAAACCGGTGAGATGCAGATCGGCGGTGTTATTTACTCCGACAGTGCAGACAAAGCTACCCGATTTATACTGAACTGTAATCAGAAAAAAATACCGATCATCTTCCTGCAAGATGTTACAGGTTTCATGATTGGGAAACGAAGTGAGCACGGCGGAATCATCAAAGATGGTGCCAAAATGGTGAACGCCGTTGCGAACTCAACCGTGCCGAAAATCACAATTATCACCGGGAACAGTTATGGAGCCGGTAATTATGCGATGTGTGGTAAAGCCTATGACCCAAGGTTTATCTATGCTTGGCCAACTGCCCAAATCGCTGTGATGGGCGGCACACAGGCAGCAAAAGTTCTTACCCAGATACAGGTTTCATCACTTGAGAAAAAAGGCAAGAAACTGAGCAACGAAGAGAAAGAGGCTATTTTGGATAAGATTAAGTCCCGTTACGACAGGCAGACAGACGTACGCTATGCTGCTGCCAGGTTATGGGTTGATGGAATCATTCACCCGAATGAGACCCGGCAGCGAATCTCAAAAGCCATTCAATGTGCCGATTACAATCCGGAAATTCCAGAGTTCAAAACAGGAGTAATACAGGTTTAACGTATGTTGAGAATGGCAATCATAGGATGTTTTGTTTTGTGCTTTCTGTTCATACTGACCGATGAAACTGTAGCTCAAAACGATCCTGATCCCAGAGGTGCTTTTTTGCGCTCACTTGCGGTACCAGGCTGGGGGCATCACTATGTTGATTCCGACAACTGGAATAGAGGTAAAGCCCATCTCGGTACTGACCTTGCCATGATTGCAGGTTATTTTGGTTTGAGGGCAAGGGCATCAAACATCGAAAATCAATATCTGACACTCGCGAATTTACGGGCTGGTGTTGATATTTCTGGCAGAGGGCGCACATTTCAACTTGCTATAGGGGATTACAACACCCTTCAGGAGTACAACGATTTTCAGCTTCGAAGCAGAAACTGGAACCGGTTGATTGCTGATGATCCCGAAAACAGGTGGAACTGGGCAAGTGAACAAGACCGGATCATGTATAACGAGCTTCGGTCGGATAGGGATAGAATCAGGAATCAGCTTCCCGCAATTATCGGTTTGATGGCGGTGAATAGAGTGGTGAGTGCCATTAGCGCATTTAACAGAGCGAGAGATACCGGTGCTACGGAACTCACAATTACACCATTCAATCCAGATAATGGAGATTTTGGAGTTGTAGCGGCCTTGAATTTCAGGTTTTAGAATCCCCGGTGTGCTCTTTCCAAATCAAACCGCTTCCAATTATTTAAGGCTAATGGCGAAAATTCAATCCCGTAGATCTTATTCAAATTCTCTATCTTTAGGCAAATATTTTTATCAGTTTTATGGACATTGAAGAAAAACTAAGACAGGTTAAAGAGCGATACGAAGAATTGAATCAGGCAATGGCCGACCCTTCCATTTTTGACCGTCCGGACGAGTACAGGGAATTAACGATTGAGCATACCCAGCTCAAAGAACTTGTTGAAGATTACAATGAGTGGCAAACCATAAAAAATCAGTACACAGGCAACAGCGAACTTATTGAGATGAATGAGGATGCTGAGCTAACTGATCTTGCCCGTGAAGAGAATAAAGAGCTGAAAGAGCGGCTTGCCGAACTGGAAGAGGAGATTAAGTTTAAGCTTATTCCCAAAGATCCTGATGATTCCAAAAATTGCATTGTGGAGATCAGAGCCGGAACGGGTGGTGATGAAGCCGCCATTTTTGCCGGTGACTTGTTTGATATGTATCGCCGCTTTGCAGACTCTCAAAGCTGGAAAATGAGTGTGTTATCTGTAGCAGATAGTGAAAAAGGCGGCTTTAAAGAGATTGTTTTTGAACTTTCGGGCAGTGAAGTTTTTGGAAAAATGAAATACGAAAGTGGTGTTCACCGTGTTCAACGAGTTCCAGAAACTGAATCTCAGGGGCGTGTTCATACATCGGCAGCAACGGTGGCAGTTCTTCCCGAGGTGAATGATGATGTTGAGATCAACATCGACATGAAAGATGTTCGGGTGGATACATTCCGCTCAAGCGGGGCAGGAGGTCAGCACGTAAACAAAACTGATTCAGCTATCCGCCTTACTCACGAGCCAAGCGGGGTTGTGGTAGAGTGCCAGCAGGAACGTTCACAGCATCAGAACAAAGAGAAGGCACTGATTATGCTCAAAACCAAACTCTACGACATGGAGATGGAAAAAATTCGGTCCGAGCGGGCGGCAGATCGTAAAAGTCAGGTTTCTACGGGAGATCGCAGTGCAAAAATCCGAACATACAATTTCCCGCAGGGCAGATTCACTGATCACAGAATAAATCTCACACTTTACAATCTTGACGATATCCTCAAAGGAAATATTGGTGATGTGATCAAATCACTCAGAGTGGAAGAGAATCTTGAAAAACTGAATGCAATCATGAATTAAGAGATACCTGTTCACCAAATTATTTCAATTAAAATTATAAGTTAAAGACAATCTGAATACATGAACTTTCCCAATCCGTTTTACCGCTGGCGTCCACATCCATGGCACGGGCTTGATGTTGGCCCCAATCCGCCATCGTTAGTAAATGCATTTGTTGAGGTAACATCATTCGATGCGATTAAATACGAAGTAGATAAACAGACGGGCTATATGCGTGTTGACCGCCCTCAGCGAAGCTCATCAATGCCACCTTCGCTATACGGCTTTATTCCAAGAACATATTGTGGCGACAGAATCGGGGCACTTTCCGATCACACGAATGAAGGAGATGGTGACCCGCTCGATATTTGTGTATTGAGTGAACGGCCTATTGACAGGTCTGAGGTAATCCTGACGGCAAGAGTCATCGGCGGCTTACACATGATTGATCAGAGTGAAGCCGATGATAAGATTATCTCGGTATTGCATAATGACCGATATTACAAAGACATTATGGATATTTCGGAACTGCCCGAAGTTATTATTGAAAGATTGCGGCACTATTTCGGTACATACAAACTGATACCCGGAAAGAAGGAGAATGATGTATTTGTAGATAGGGTATTTGGTAAAGAAGAGGCAGAAAAAGTAGTAAAAGCTGCGGTTGAGGATTACAAGGATATGTTTGGCGAGTAAGTGTTTATCCGGTGCTAAATAGTACCGATTTCAGTATCTGGCAAATGGGTTGTTCTAACAAGTAGAATTCTTTAAAAAACCTTATATTGCTAAGCTAATTCAAAATCCTTTTTTCTTTCAATGCCAACCTGGACGTTACACACCGAATTTAAATTTGATGCAGCGCACTTCATCGAGGGGTACGATGGTAAGTGCGGGCGCATGCATGGGCACACCTATAAAGTGCATATTTCTGCAAAATCGCATGAGTTAAACCCATCAAAATACCTGAACACACCGGATATGGTGTGCGACTTTAAAGAGCTGAAATGGGCAGCAGCAGACGGATTAAAGGGCGGCCTTGATCACACCGTTTTGAATGAATCATTACCGGTTGCCACAACTGCTGAGAGAATTGCAGAATATATTCACAAAGAGACGAAAGCACGCATACCGGGAAATATTGAGCTGAAAGTAACCGTTTGGGAAACCGAAACAAGCTGGGTTGAGTACACCGACCGCGATGAGTAGAACCAAAGAAACAGAACTGCCCGTGAAACGAAAATCGGAGATAACAGATATAAGCTATCCTCTGATGGAAGACTTTTATACCATTCAGGGAGAAGGTGCCCACAGTGGTACACCTGCCTATTTTATCCGTTTGGCGGGTTGTGATGTGCAGTGCTGGTGGTGCGATGTAAAAGATAGTTGGGATGAATCGAAGCACCCGAGAGAGAAGTCATCTGAAATCGTCAAACGGGCTGTAGAGAGCGGAGCCAAAATAGCAGTTATAACCGGTGGCGAGCCGCTCCTGCACAATCTTGAACCAATCACACTGATGCTGAAAAAAGCAGGTTTGAACGTTCATATCGAAACCAGTGGATCCTCACCGATGACCGGCAGCTTTGATTGGATTACTCTTTCACCCAAACGGTTTAAACAGCCACTCGATGAAATATTTCCCTATGTGGATGAGCTGAAAGTGGTTGTTTTGAAAAATAAAGATCTTGAATGGGCTGAAAAAAATGCCGCAAAATGCCCCGAATCTACAAGGCTGCTGCTTCAACCTGAATGGGATACGCCAACTTCTGTACCGCTTATTGTGGAGTATGTAAAAGCAAACCCAAAATGGGGCATAAGTTTGCAGACTCATAAATTCATGAATGTTCCTTAGGTAAAAGCAGTTCTTTCACCTAAACGCAACTATGACATACCGAGAATCTTCCGTTCTGATAACAGGCGCAAGCCAGGGCATAGGCAGAAGCATTGCCATTACATTTGCAGCAAAAACTACAAGGCCGTTATTGCTATTGGCCCGTAACCGGCCAAATCTTGAAGAAACTGCAGAGCTTTGTAAAAAAGCGGGTGCTAATCACGTAGAGATTCTTTCACGCGATGCTACCTCAGAGGAGGATGTGAACAGCATTACTTTGCCTGAAAACTTCCCGAATCCTGGAATTGTCATCAACAATGCAGGCAGTTATCTGTACAAGCCGCTCGCTGATACCTCGAATGATGAATTTCACAAACAGATTGATATCAACCTCTTCACGGCCGTAAATACCACAAACCGGTTTTTGCCCGATTTAATGAAGCTTGAACGCGGCCTCATCATTAACATATGCTCTGTGGCTTCACTTTGGGGTTTTCCTGATAGTGGTGCATATGCAGCCGCTAAACATGCTTTGCTCGGATATACCCGATCTCTGCGAGAGGAGTTGAAAGAGACAAATGTAGCCGTTACTGCCATAAACCTGGGGCAAACTCACTCCACAAGCTGGGATGAATCTGACATGAGCCCCGACAAGTTGATAAATCCCACCGATGTTGCATCCTTACTTGTTACAATCACCGAGCTTTCCGAACGAACTGTACTTGAGGAGGTTACGCTACAACCTCAGCATGGCAGAGTTGCCCCGATGTAATAAGAAAATCGCTGTCTTTGCTATTGAGCACTCTTATCTAATTTTTTCTTTTCAGTTGAGCTTCAGTGAAAGGAGAAGAGAAAAAGAAAAAAAGTTGCAGATGCAAGTAGTTGTGCAACTTTATATTATAAATTTTTAATATATTGAGAAGAAGCAGGGAACAATTCAAAGTAAGTGTAGTAGTGATATTGTGATATCATGTCTGATATTACATGTTGTACCCCGAAAAAGCCAACGTAGTTAGGAAAGTCCGGTTGATAGCCGGGCTTTCTACTTAACGTTACCTCGATTTTTTCATTAGTTCAATTATATTAAAAAAGTCTCACCTTAATTGAACGTACAACAGAGATTACGTATCGAATAGTTTTTGAGTAAATAAGGCCAAAAGTGTATAGTTTACTCGCGCTGACAATAAAAAATAATCTTTCTGTGTATGCCGCTCCGACAAATTGAAGTAGTAGTGCCTGAAGAAGGGAAAAACCACTTTGATGAACTACTGAACGAAAAGTCAGTAAAACACTACTGGATTAATTCATCGGAAGATTCAGGGTACATTCTTAAAGCAATAGTTGATGCAAACAACACGGAAGTATTTTTAGATGCAGCTGAAGAGATCATTGAAGGAAAAGAAGGGTTCAGGCTTGTCATTACAGCGGTAGAGGCAACATTACCCCGAATTGAAGATGAAGGAAAAAATTCTGATCAAGAAATTAAAGCGCGAGATGCCGAGCCCTGGGAAAAACCACTACAGGGAGTTAGGGTAAGCAGAGAAGAGCTATACAACGACATTTCAGATAATGTCGGTATAAACTCTGTTTACATTGCGTTGGTATCATTTTCCACAATTGTAGCCGCTTTGGGCATATTGAGAGACAATACTGCAGTTGTAATTGGTGCCATGGTTATTGCCCCTTTACTGGGCCCTAATGTTGGGCTTGCACTCTCAACAACCCTTGGTGATTTAAAGCTTTTTAAGAAATCGATAAACACCAATGCCGTTGGATTAACGGTTGCTTTTTTACTCGCCCTCTTGCTGGGGCTGTTTTTACCCGTAGATGAAACCATTAACGAAATCGCAAGCCGTACAGAAGTGCATTTCTCAGATATAGCACTTGCACTTGCATCGGGTGCGGCCGGGGTATTAGCCTATACCATAGGGATGTCTGCGGCAGTTATTGGAGTGATGGTAGCTGTTGCGTTGTTGCCACCCCTTGTAACAACCGGTTTGCTGGTAGGGGATATGCAGTTTGAGCTTGCTTTCTACTCATTCGTATTGGTTTTAACGAATGTGATATGCTTAAACCTAGCAGCAGTTGCAACGTTTAAATTACAGGGAATAAGCCCAAGAACGTGGTACAAAGCAGAAAAAGCAAAGAAAATTAATCGCATCGCTTTTTCAATCTGGATAATTTTTGCACTGCTTGTTGCGGCTATTATTTGGTTTGTTTAGAAGCCTCAGCAAGTTCTGCATTGAAAACAAAAAGCGGGTGTTTTACTCTTCTTACTGCACTCCCTTCAAATAGTTTATTAAACTTTTCTTGGCTGATTTCAGGCCATCTATCGATATCCGGATAAAGAACCTTTTCTCTTGGCCTCAGATCTTCAATATGGCCGTAGCTTGCTTTACGGTTCCACGGGCAAACATCCTGGCAAATATCGCATCCAAAAATCCATTTTTCTGTTTTATCCCGAAATTCAGCAGGCATTTTCTCTTTCAGCTCGATTGTGAGATAAGAGATGCATCTACTGCCATCAACCCGAAATGGTTCGTATATGGCATCAGTAGGGCATGCATCTATACAACGAGTACAGGTTCCACAATGATCAGTCTCCGGTGCATCATAAACAAAAGGCACATCTACAATCATCTCGCCAATTAAAAACCATGAGCCATAACGCTTATTGAGCAAATTGCTGTTCTTCCCGATCCACCCCAGGCCTGCTTTAACTGCCCATGCTTTATCCATTACGGGTGCAGAATCAACAAATATGCGGCCGTTTATATCCCCGATTGATTCTTTTGTAAATTGAAACAACTTCTTAAGCCGCCCCTTAAAAACCTTGTGATAGTCGCGTCCACGGGCATATTTTGCTATTTTAGCACCATTGTGATTTCTGTCGAAAATCTCATTTTCTTCAAAACGGTAACTTGCTATTACACTCACCACACTTTTTGCACCTGGTACAAGTTTCGTGGGATCAATCCTTTTCTCAAAGTTTCTCTCCATCCATCCCATAGAGCCATGCATATTTGCATTTAGCCACTCTTCAAGGCGGTAAGCTTCCTCATCGAGCGGGCCGGCTTTTGCGAATCCACACAGATCAAACCCAAGCTCTATAGCTTTTGACCTGATTAAATGTGTTGCTTTGTTTGGGTCCATCACATAACGCTAATAAAAACCTGATGAAATTGAAAGGAAGTGCAATACAAAAAAAAACGCACATCCGGATTGAACCAGATGTGCGATATTTAATGCTCAAAATTGATTGCTTGTTATTCTACTTTATATCAAGCAGTTCAACCTCAAAAATAAGTACCGCTCCGGGTGGGATGATACTACCTTGCGGTGGGTTGTTGCCGTAAGCCAGGTCAGCCGGAATAAAGAACTGGAAGCGGGAACCAACATTCATCAGTTGAACGCCTTCTGTCCAGCCCGGAATTACCTGATTAAGAGGAAAGGTTACAGGCTCTCCACGATCGTATGAGCTGTCAAAAACTTCGTCAGACAGCAGTGTTCCACGATAATGTACTTCTACTCTGTCTGTAGCAGACGGGCGGGGGCCATCGCCCTCTTCAAGCACACGGTATTGCAGGCCGGACTCTGTTTCAAAAACATCGTCGTTATTCAGGTTCTCTTCAAGAAAAGCGCGTCCCTGTGCAATATTTATATCAGCCTGTGCGGCGCGGTCTGCCATTTGTTTCTCCTGAAGCTCCTGAAAATAGGATTGAATAAGCATCTGCATGGCCATCTGGTCAATTTCTGCTTCTTCACCATCCAGCCCTTTAATCAAACCGGCTACATAGTTTCTGAGGTCAACGTCTTCAATACCTTCATTTGCAAGGCTTGATCCTTGCAAAAATCCAAAACTGTAGCTCAACGAGTCAGCTTGAGATGAGAGGTTTGCCGTTGTAGATTCGTAAGAGCTGTTGCATCCGCTGCTAATCATCAGGAAAGTAAAAAAGATGGACAGCACATAGATAAAGTGTTTCATAAAAGTTGTTTCTGTTCTTTTGGTTTAATGAAGTGCAAATGTAACCTTTTTTAGCCCTATAGAAAAGTTGTAAGGATTATAATAGGTAAAGATTTGAACAGGAATGAAGAAAGAAGAGGATGAACAAAACTGCCTAAAGTGAGACAGCAGAACAGATAATTATGATTATAATCTCGCTTTAAATGGTTATATTACAAGTCTGAAAATTTTTCAGTAATAATTTAAAAGTAAAAGAAAACCCATTTGAAGTTTACAGACTTAAATCTATCAGAGTCTCTTTTAGCAGGGCTCAGAGACGTTAAATTTATTGAGCCCACTCCTGTACAAAAACAAGCAATTCCTGTAGTACTTGAAGGCAGAGACCTGATTGGAGTTGCCCAGACAGGGACAGGTAAAACCGGTGCTTTCATCATACCCATTATGGAGCGGGTTTTACAAACAAAAAGAGATGGCGTAAAAGCGCTGATTTTGAGCCCAACCAGAGAGCTTGCTACACAAATTGACCAGGAAATTTTTGCGATCGGGTATCATGCAGGAATCACTTCAGCAACGGTTATAGGGGGCAGCGATTTTTCGGTACAGGCAAAAGCCCTGAAAGCCGGAGTAGATATCATAGTTGCAACTCCCGGCCGGCTGATTGACCAGAATAAAGTAGTGAACATCGATTTTTCTAAACTGGAGTTTTTTGTTCTTGATGAAGCAGACCGCATGCTCGATATGGGTTTTCTGCCCGATATGAAGAAAATCATCTCCTGGATTCCTGAAAAGAGGCAAAATCTTCTTTTCTCGGCTACAATGCCGCCTGAAATTCAGAAGCTTGCAGGTTCAATGATGAAAAACCCTGCATCTGTAGAAATTGAACGTTCAAAGCCATCCGGCCAGGTTGAGCAGAGATCGTATTCACTGAGAAGCAACCAAAAAATTCCATTGGTTAAGGGTATTTTTGATCAGCTTGACTGGGATTCTTGCATCATTTTTACATCCACTAAAAAAGGTACTGACGAACTACAGCGGCTGCTAAAGAAAGAGGGAATTAAAGCGGAAAGCATCCATGGAGACCGTTCGCAGGATGAACGCAACAAAGCATTGAATGCCTTTAAAAACGGCCAGGTTCCTGTTATTGTAGCTACGGATGTACTTGCCAGAGGCATTGATATCAAAGAGGTATCCATCATCATAAATTATGATGTACCGAACAATTCGGATGATTACGTCCACAGGATAGGGCGTACAGGCCGTTATGATAAACACGGTATTGCTATTACATTTGTAACGAAGCGAGATTCGAGGACATTTAAAGAGATTAGCAATATTAAAGGCAATAAAATCAATTCGATTAATGTGCCTGATAATTTCAAAAATCCGGAAGAATTTTCATGGAAAGATGGCTTTACACCCGGCAAAAAGACATCTCAGCCTAAGGATAATAAAGCTGGCCAAAAGACAGATGAAAAGGAGACATCGTCTGGTGGTGATAACCGCAAAAAAGAATCATCTAAAAGGAATAATAAGCGGGGTAAGCCTACAAAATCCCGACAACCAAGGGCGGAAAGCAATAACCAGGACGACAATAAACAGCATAGCAGAGAATCAGATCGCAACAAACGTTCCTCAGAAAAAAGTAAGGGGGCAGATTCCAATCAGAAAGATTCTAACCAGAAGGATAACAGGCAGCCTCAAAGCCGAAATGCCGGCCAACAAAAACAGCCCGCCGCCAAAAAAGAACCAGCTGTGGTACTCCCTGTAATTGAACAGGCGGTAGAACGAAATAAACGCGCCCGCAAACCGGCAAAAGGGTTCTGGGGAATTATCAAAAGCTTTATTCCCAAATTATAACTGTTTTTTTGGTATGCGATATGTTGGTTCTATACTTATCTGGACTGCTATCACACTTCTTGTATTCATTTGGCTGCCCATTCTGGCGGTAACAAGGCTCTTTGACCGAAACCCTGTTCGATATACTACAGGAAGGGTTTTCAGAAAACTGGGGTTATATATCACGAAGATTAACCCCAACTGGAATATTGAGATTGAAGGTGCAGAATTAATCAATGACCGAAAGCCGTATATAATGGTTAGCAATCATCTTTCAAATGCCGATATACCGCTGATATCGAATCTTCCCTGGGAAATGAAGTGGATTGCCAAAAAGGAGCTCTTTACAATACCGATTCTTGGCAGGATGATGAAATTTGCTGGTGATATTCCTGTAGATCGAGCTTCTTCAAACAAACGGTTGGGTGTATTTACAAAATGCGCGTACTACCTGGACCGAAACACTTCTGTAATCTTTTTCCCCGAGGGTACACGTTCTCGCACGGGTAAGTTAAACCGTTTTGCATTGGGTGCATTTGACCTTGCAATCCGTGAACAAGTTGATGTGTTACCGATAGTTCTTGATGGTACTCAGGCATGCCTTCCCAAAAAGTCGTGGCTGTTTGAGCCCGATGTCTACGTGAAGCTAAAGGTACTTAACCCAATTTCCACAAAAGGGTTAAAACAGGAAGATAGCATAGAACTTATGGAAAACGTACGTACAGAAATAATTAAGCAGTTATCTATATGGCGGGGTGTACCACCGGACGGGGTAGACGGTACGCTTTAATTTGCTGTGTGATAGTTCTTCTCGCTCTCATCTTTACTCTCCGGCGTTTTTGGTTTCGGGAAAACGAGTTTCCATGCCAGTAAAACAGCTAATAGTGAGAGAATCAGAGCGATGATTGGGTAAACAATGCTTTCGGTTTCGTAAAGAAGATGAATCTGCCCGTAACGAAGAAGAATAAGGCTAAGCAGATAAGAGAGAATGCTCGAGTATTTGTGCGATTTGCCGTATGTGAATGAAAAAAGTGCACCAGCAAAGGCGCTAACCATTGCGATAATAGTGAGAAGAACAGGCCAGATAAACCCATCATATTCACTGTAAGAGAACATCAGAATGGACGTATCGAGCGATAGTGCTATGAACACGCGGCTCAAAGAGTCGATGCTTAAAACAATGCTTACCCCAATTAGCCCGCCAAGAATACCTTTTTTCATAATTTGAAATGTTTACGGTGTTACAGTTTCAAGAGATCCACAAATTACTTGTTGATTAAAGCCTATTTCGATGATTCTATTGCAGCTTTAGAAACCTATTTTTTCTAAGTGATATGTATATAATAGTATAAATACCCAGAAAATTTAAATCGTTTCTTTCCCATCATTTCGTTGAAGCTTTTGTATCTTTAATGCCCTTTAAAATCAGAACAAATCATCAAAAATTAAACAGACCTATGCCGGAAAACGATATGCCTGAAACAAGCCACTTAGACCCTACCGGTGAGATTACATTAAGCGGAAAAGAGCTGATGGAATCTCCCGAAATGCAAAAAATTGCTGAAGATGTTATCAAAACACACAACATAGAGCTTGGCCCGGCACAAGTTGGCTATCTGCTTGTATATCCGAATATTTCTAAACAGCGAGCAGCAAAATGTATGAAAGCTACCCCGGAGGTTAAGCATTACTCAGGCAACGACTTTTTAATTGAGGTTTCAGGCGATTTATGGGATATGCTCGATTCCGACACCAAAAAGATGCTGCTCTATCATGAGCTGCTGCATATTGACCCGGTGTTTAAAGCAAAAAACCAAGAGTGGCAAATGAGAATCCGCCGGCCGGATTTTGCCGATTATTACGAAATTAACGACAAGTATGGCAACACCTGGTACAAAACCATTCAGGCAACCGTATCATCCCTTCATGACCTTGATCCCAAGCAGGAGAGTAAGGTAACGGTGTAAGAAACTACTTCGCTAAAAGTGACGGCCGTTTATTAGAGAAGGTGTGGCCATTGATGCGAATCTGTTTCAATTTACCAAGCAGTGAATTAGTATGATCGAAGAATACAGCAGCCTGAGCATAGCGTTGCATTGCTCTGTCGATGCTGTCTTTATCGTTCATATCAATCAGAAAGAATTTTTCGCTGTTGTTAATTTTGCTCAGAAAGTATCTGCCCTGAGGTGTGGCGTAGCGAACGGTTGAGTAAGAAAATGCAGTGTACTCTCCTGCAAGAATATCACCATGGCGAAAAATGAGATTTTTTTCGGTTTCTCCGATGAATTTGAACAGCTCATCAATATTTCTAAACGATTCCTGCTCATCTGGTGTGATAACACTTCTCAGGCTAATCTCTTTCAGTTTCCCTCTTTTCTTTTCCACACGAGAAATAAAAGACTTTTTTGCTGACCTGTTTGAACCGGCAGCAAGAAGCAAATAGTGGGATGATTCGAGGTTAATATCTCCAAGTTCATTAATCAAGGTATTAACCTCTTTATCGGTATGCGAAAGAGTTCGGAGTTTTGATGACTGCTTCATTGAACGTGGTTAATTCAGTTGTTTTTAGTGAAAGACAATGATAAGGTTTTCTCTGTTCAAAATTAGAGAATTTTAAATCGGGAGTAGGCGGCTTTTTCAAGTTCTTCGCGGTTATCCGGGTGTGCGATGTTAATCAACGCCTTTGTGCGTTCGCGCAGTGATTTACCATAGAGGCTTGCAATACCATACTCTGTAACCACATAATGAACATGCGCTCGGGTAGTTACTACGCCAGCTCCCGGTTTTAAAAAGGGTACAATGCGGGATTCCCCATGTCTTGTTGCCGATGGGAGTGCAATGATAGGCTTGCCTCCCTCAGATAATGATGCGCCACGAATAAAATCCATCTGCCCGCCAACACCGGAATATTGCCGTATCCCGATTGAATCAGCGCAAACCTGGCCGGTAAGGTCAACTTCTATTGCACTGTTGATGGCCGTAACCCGGGGGTTTCTGCGAATAACCGCTGTATCATTCACATAGGCACAATCGAGCATGGCTACATTGGGGTTGTCATCCACAAAATCGTACAACTTTCGGGTGCCAACCAAAAAAGAGGAGACCGTTCGGTTTGGGTGCACCCGTTTTTGGGAGTTATTTACAATGCCCGACTCAATCAGGGGTATCAATCCATCAGAGAACATTTCAGTATGTACGCCAAGATCTTTATGATTTTGAAGCGATGCCAGAACGGCATCAGGAATTGAGCCAATACCCATCTGCATGGTTGCGCCGTCTTCAATCAGCTCTGCACAAAATCGGCCTATCTTGAGTTCGGTTTCGGTAAGCTCTGCGGGAGCGTGTTCCGGCAATGAGTCATTCACATCAACTCCCAAATCTATTTTGCTCATGTGGATGATTCCGTCGCCATGTGTTCTCGGCATGTTTGGGTTAACCTGTGCAATTACCAGTTTGGCATTATTTACGGCAGCACGGCTTCCATCAACCGACACACCGAGAGAACAGAAACCGTGTTTATCTGGTGGGCTTACATTTACCAGTGCAACATCAAGGGGGATAATGCCTCTGTTGAAAAAATGTGGAATTTCACTCAGGAATACAGGTATATAGTCAGCCTCACCGGTTTCCAGCGCCTTGCGAACGTTGGCACCAACAAAAAAAGCTTTTGTGCGGAATGACTGATTTAACTCAGGTGCTACATAAGGTGCTGCACCTTCCGTATGCATGTGATAGATTGAGACATCCCGCAGGCGCTCGTGTTGATTTGCAAGCTCCGCAATAAGCTGCTGAGGGGCAGCAGAAGCAGTGTGTATGAAAACATTATTTCCAGATTGAATGTGTTGAATGGCTTCGCTTGCCGTAGTTAATTTCATGTGATGATATTGTAGTTCTCTGATTACTATTTCTTGGAAGAAATATACCAACTTCGTTAATGAAGATTGGTATAGGTTTAGGGCTTAAGTCAATTTATCTACTCTTGTTTCAGATGAAATTAAAAGTTCTGCCTTAACCTGAATACAACGATTACGCGGAGCTGCATTAGAGAATCAGAAAGTATCTATTAGTTCTTGCACCCTTTTAACAGTTTTTAAAACAACCTTGCCAACTGTTTAAGATTTAAAGCCAGAAATTGTTCTGGTAGCGCGGAAACCGCCAGGTGTTTCAACCACTATTCGGATAGATACTTGTTGCCTTTCATTCGATTCATCATCCGAATCTCTTGCCGTGAATGAAAATTCAGTAACTCCGGGGCCACCAAATAACGTATTGGGAATCCTGATTGAAGTATCTCCATCAATAGCCATGCCATCAGGTGCCTCAACTGTAACAGACGTGTTGAAAGGTAATGGGTTGCCGTTTATATCTGTTACGGTAAACTGGAACTGTTCACTGCCATTTGGTGGTATATCGAATGTAGTTGGTGTAATTGTAATATTCTCTGTTGTTGGTGGCCCTGAAAAAAGAACCGTAGCCTCATTAACCAATTCAATATCGTTTTCATCAAATGTATGAGCTCTTATAGTAGCATATCCATCAGGTGGCCTTGGATTACCGGAAATTAAGTCAACTCTAACTATACCATCCGAATTGGTGACACCTGAGCCCTGAATAACACCCCCTGTAGTGTTAAAATAAACGGGTGTATTCTCTTTAACCGGATTGCTGAATTTATCGCCCACGATAACAGTGATGGTATTTCTCACTCCGTTAATTGCCCATCCTTCAAAATTAAATACATTTACTGCTATGCTGAAGTGGTCGGCGTTTGGAAAGCCGCCATGAATTGTTAATAGGATTGGCGAAGAAACAATGGTCAGATTTATGTCGGGCCTTACAATCCTAGCTTCGATTTTTAAATTTCCAGCAACTTTTCCTGCAAAAATGTTTGAAGTAACCCTTCCAACTTCGTTTGTCCGAACAACTGTTGGTGTTATGGCTTCCCCTCCACCCGGGCCTTCAAGAATTCTGAATTCAACGTCAACAGCGTTTTCAGGCCCGATTGCCCTGCCGGTAGAATCTTGCACCTCAAATGTAAACGCGCTGTTCACACTACCACCAGTTTCTGTAATCCGGATAGATTGAGATGTTAAGCTAACAAGTTCAATAAATGCTGCACCACCTCTCTGTGATTCAAAATCGGTTCCGTCATCCGATCCTTCGAGGTTACGTATTTTTAATGCAGGTACTACTAATTCCCTGTCCGGTGCAGCAAGTATTGTGACTTCATCAGATGAGAAACCCTCTTTTTGTACTTGAAAAGTTATATCAATAACGCTGTCAACAGCTACTTCACTAAAGAAGAACTCTCCGGCTGCATTACTAAAAGTTTGTGCTGCAATATCAGCTGGTGAGGTTATTGAAACCATGGCTTGCGAAACCGGCTGAGAAGTATCCAGATCAACAACACTTCCCCTGATTTCTATGGGATCATAAATCTTTTCACAGGAGAGAAGTATCAGGAATGAAAAAATAAGTATAGATAGGTAGTATCCTTTCTGTTTCATAACCCCACCAAACGAGTATTTGTATTGTTTAACATTAAGAAATATTAATAATTATTAATATTGCTTACAAGTGTTAATGTACCCAATTTAAAAATTGGATGAAATATTGATTGTTTGTAAGATTATAAATGAATGTTATAGCCAATCTTATCATAATATCAGTATTAGCTATGTGTAAATAGATATAAATTTTTAAAGCAGTATGACTAAATACCTCAACTACTTCTTTATTCTTTTATTTCTCTTTTCTGCTGCTGTGCAGTATAACGATCCTGACCCTATTCGATGGATGGCTATTTACCTTGCAGCGGCTGTTTTGTCTGGACTCTATTCGCTACAAAAATTCTCATGGAAATTTGCAGTGTTAAATGCCGGCATTGCCTTGATCTGGGCTGTTACTATTATCCCAGATCTTTCAGTTCAAGGATTCAGAAATATGTTTACAGATGTTTCGATGATGCAGCAAGGCACAGAAGAAGCCCGCGAATTTCTCGGTTTGTTGTTGGTAGCAGGGTGGATGCTCATACTCACCTTCTCTACCAAAAACAGCGAAAACACCTCGTCCTAAAATTCACTTAGTATGGCCTATTAAGCCACTGTAGTTCAAGTGGGCTTATAAGATCTCTTACTTTTCAAAAAGATGATTCTGCCTGAGTAGGTTTTCATACAGATATTTTGTTAGATCTGAGTGAGTGCCTTGCACCATAGGTGGGGAATCTATGTAAAAGACTTTCTCATAAAAAGGATGCTACTGCCTGATCATGATGACAGAAAGGTATCTTGCAAGATTTGAGTTAGGGCTTCGCACCAGAGGTGCGAAATCTTTGTAAGAAATATGCACCGAAACAGGTTTCGCGCCCCGGATGGGGTGCCACATACTGCCCCGGCCGGGGCAGATGGGTTGAAGGGAAGATCCCGGCTTCAACAGGGATAATGCTCCTGCCGGGGCAAGTGGGTTTAAGAGGTATCCTACTTTCAACGTAGATGATGTTCCTGTGAGGCACTCGTTTGAGATCTCATATCTCAATACTCACTACTCAATACTGTTTACTCAATACTGTTTACTCAATACTGTCTACTCAATACTGTCTACTCAAACAGTACCTGGGAAGGGGCTTCCCGATTCGCTTTGCTC
>SLLL01000093.1 GCA_007134085.1 Balneolaceae bacterium | reverse complement strand
CACCCCCTGCAGAAGCGGTGCCTGAAATCCCCAAAAATCTTACCCAGTACTACATCAACGTACCGCCCCGCTCCAAGATCACCACGCTTCTCGCGCATCTTGATAACACCAAAACCGATTCGGTTGTGATTTTTACAGCATCAACCAAAACGGCCGACCGCCTTTACAAGATTCTGCGAAAGAATAACAAACGTGCTGTAAGCTTGCATGACAAGCTGGATGAAAAAACCTTCACCGAACGGTTTGAGCGGTTTACATCAGGCAATGTGCAGCATCTTTTGGCAGGGGATTTATCCGCGGCTAAGTTGCCGTTAAAGGAGGCAACCCAAGTTATCAATTACGATGTACCTGAAGAAGTTGACGAGTATAAACTGCGCGCCGATCTTGTGGGCGACGGTAAATCCACCCGGATTACAAGCCTGGTATCGAAACAGGATCGCAGTGACATTAACACCATTTGTGATTCGCTTGGATTTGCCCCTGAAGAACTGGCGCTGCCCACATCAGTAAAGCAAAAAATATCATCTGATGATGCCGGGAATAATGGCAAAGCCAAAAAGAGTTCCGGTAAGCGAGGCAAAAGAAGTGGCGGTGGGCGTCAAAACAAACGCTCGAAATCAACTAAACCCAAACGCGGCAAGAGCACCCAAAAACTGAAAGAACTGCCAAGGCCAACATTCGATCAGCTTGAGGGCGGCCGAACAGGCAAAAAGAAAAAGAAAGGGCTCTTTGGCTTTATTAAGAAGCTGTTTGATTGAGGGGGGATTTGCCCTTAAATAGACCTCCGAAATCTTGTTTTGAGGGCCACCAATGTTATGGTGAAGATCAAAAATTGGTTTGAGCTCAAACCATTAGTATCAAATTTTGATCTATGCAAAAACGGGTTAATCCTCTCCAAGACATAACTATCTGCTATCTTTAGTTATCAAAAACTTCGGAAATCTTATCTCAAAACATATCCCTGAACGCTTCTTCCGTATCGGGATTTTTTTTGGTGAACAGGCTAACCAGCCAGGTGGCGAGAAAAGCAGCGATGAAACCGGGGATGAGTTCATAAAGGATATCAGTCATACCCGGCATGTAATACCAGCCAATTGTAACAACGGTACCGGTAATCAGGCCGGCGAAGATTCCGGCTCGCGTGGTTCCTTTCCAGTAGAGGGCAAGAATTGAGGTTGGGCCGATTGACGCACCAAGCCCGGCCCACGCAAAGAGTACCAGCCAAAACACAAGGTCTTCTGCAAGAAAACCTACAATCAGGGATAAAACCACAAGCAGAAAAACAACGATTCTGCTGTAAAGTACAAGTGTGCGCTGCGATATGTCCTCGCCTTTACGAGCAATCTTTTCATAGACATCTCTCACTACACTCGATGCCGCTACCAGCAGCTGTGAATCTGCCGTACTCATAATAGCGGCAAAAATGGATGCAAGCACCACGCCAAACAGAACCGGGTGTAAATGCTCCTGCGCAAGTACCGGGAAAAGGTTTTCGGTATCGGCCGCGGGAAGCATATTTACGTCGGGGAAGTAAACCCGGCCTGCCAGCCCTATGAAAACGGCACCCCATGCCATCAGCACATTCCAAACCGTTCCGATAATAGCGGCAACACGAAGTTGTGCGGAGTCATCAATCGACATATACCGTGCAAGAATATGCGGATTGCCCGGAGAGCCCAACCCGATACCCATAAAGCCAATTGCTGCACCAACAGATATGGCAAACGGATCAACAAAAGCGGAATCCATCGCAGAAAGCTGTTGTAAAAGCTCAATCAGACCTCCGGCATTAAGAATAGCAATGATTGGGAGTATGACCAGTGCAAGAATCATCAGAATAGCCTGGAACATATCTGTGAGGCTGACAGCAAGAAAACCACCAACTATTGTATATGCAACTACAATAAGGGCGGTCACTAAAATCCCGGTGTTCATCTCCATGCCAAAGCCGGACGCGAACGCCTTGCCGCCGGCAACAAATTGTGCAGAGATATAACCAATCATAAATACAAGAAAGATGGCCACAATGGTTATCCGTAGCCTGCCATCTTGATCGCCAAACCGCTCAGCAAAAAAGTCGGGGATGGTGATACAGTTTCGTTTCTCAGTAAAAATTCGTAGCCTTTTGGCGTAGTAGAGAAACAGAAATATTTCCACCACAATATACCCAACCACTGCCCAAACAGCTGATGGCCCCCTGGCATACGCCATGCCGGTTACACCAAGCAGCAGCCAGGCACTTCGCCCGGAGACTACAGCAGAGAGCGCCACAACAAAGCGGTTCATTTTGCGCCCGCCTATGAAATATTCAGATATTCCCTTTGAAGAAAACCTGCTGGAGTAGATGCCGATTGCCATCAGCAGAAGCAGGTAGCCAACAAATGCACCAATGGCATAAGCATCGAACTCAACGGCCAATACGGGGGCATCATCCATTTTTTACGGATTCTTTTTTAGCGAGCCAAACAGCCAAAAGAATTATAGCTGCCGGCAACAAAAACATGGTGAATAAAAAAGAGAAACTCATAAAACAGCCTTGCTGTGTGTGTTTCGCCAAGTATCGTAAAGAATCTGATAAATATGAAACGCATACCTGATGTTCATTCCATTTCAAATCAAATTTTTTTTAGCAAAAAACTGTAAGGTATCTCTCATATCTGCCTCATATAAGTATGCAGAGAAAAGAGACATACCACTTTCCCTTTGCGGCTTATCCGGCACTTAGGCTAATGTTTTGGCTAATGGGCGGAATTTGTGCAGGACACTATTTGCTTGCAGGAAACCTAAATTGGATCATCTCAATACTTGTGGCCACGCTGCTTCTTTGGGCATCTGCCGAATTCATTCTCAGAAAGTATCGGCCTGTTTTATACTCTACGGTTTCAATTAGTCTCTATGCACTATTTGTGATGCTTTCAGCAGCGGCACTTTACACATTTTCTGCCTCAAAAGATGCACCTGATTATGATGTTCACGAAATCCTGAAACTATATGAATGGGATGATGTAGCTATAGAAGGGCGTGTTCGAAATTCAGGACGAAGCGCGAGCGGCAGAAATGTGTACGAACTGGATGTTGAGAATACCATATTTGATGATTCAATCTCATGGAGCCGCAACTATCGAATCAGACTGTACGATAGTAATGAACACAGTGAGCCGATAACTGCCGGAGATGAAGTACAACTTCGGGTAAGGCTATATTCCTTTCCTGACAGAAGGAACCCACACGAGTTTGATTACGGCAGCTGGCTGCTTGCCCGGGGTATGATTGCACATGGAGAAGTGCAGCGGGTTTTGGCGCACAATCAGGTAAACCGTTTTGGGTGGGAGCCCCTTAGAGTAAAAGTAAGGGCAAACGTACACGCTGTTTTTGATGATGAACAGGCAGTAATTGCGAGGGCACTCATTCTTGGCGATAAACAGGAGATTACAGCTGAAACACGGCAGCAGTTTTCACGGGCGGGATTATCCCACATCATGGCTGTATCCGGCCTGCATGTTGGGTTTATAGTGGCTCCGTTTTGGTTCATCATCCCCTTACTATGGGGAAGCAAAACCGGCAAATGGGCCGGCCTGATCATTCTGACCCTTATACTGATTTCATACGCGGGGCTGACCGGTTTCAGCCCATCTGTCAGCCGTGCATCGCTGATGGCCTGGCTTCTAACCTATGGAAAGCTGTTCCATAAAGTAAGGAACTCCATCAACATCACAGCTGTGGCTGCAGTTATCATTCTAATGATAGAACCCCGACAGCTTTTTGATGTTGGGTTTCAACTTTCATTTGCCGCAGTATTCATCATTCTGCTTGTGATGCCGGAAGTTCAGCGGCTTGTACCCGGAAAATGGCGGTTTGGGAAAATTGGAGGCTTCATCTCCATAATCCTGGTTTCCATTGTTGTTCAACTTGGATTGTTTCCAATACTGGTACACTACTTCGGAGAGTTTGCCATTGTTGGGCCTGTTGCAAACGCACTTGTGGTTCCGCTGCTCTTTTTTACGGTACCGGCAGCGTTACTGTTTGTGCTTTTGAGCCCACTTTCACCTCAGCTTTTTCAAATTGGAGCTTATCCGCTCACGTTAATTTTACAGTGGATTGAGCATGTGGCATTTATGTTTGGGAGCCAGTCGTTCAGTTACCTCTCATTTACTGCTTCGCCGGTAATGCTTTTTCTTGTATGGCTATTCGCAATTCTTTTGGTAGCATCTTTCCGTATTCCGACGGTTCGATGGAAAATGGTTGTTCTCTTACTTGTGGGATTGAACTTTTTTATGGTTGAACTCATCCTGAATAAACCCATGCAGGGTAAAATGCATGTCACCTTTCTTGATGTTGGCCAGGGTGATGCCATTCACATACAAACCCCAAACAACAGGCATCTGCTGGTTGATGCCGGCCGATGGTCGCCCATGAGCAACAGTGGTGAACGGGTACTGCTGCCATATTTCAGCCATCTGGGAATCGATCACCTCGATGCTGTAATTCTGTCGCATCCGCATGCAGATCATATTGGTGGCATGCCCGATCTTATAGAAAATCTCTCGATAGGAAGAATTTATCAGGCGGACTATCCTTATGACTCCCAGCTTTATCACAGATATATGCATCTGGCAGAGCAACATCAAATACCCGTTTATTACGCCACCTCAGGGAGTATGATTGATGCCGACCCTGACATAAGAATTTTCGTACTTGGGCCCGATGATGGTTCTACGCGCGACCGTAATCCAAACAATCACTCTGTAGCATTTAAACTGGTACATGGAAATAATCACCTGCTTTTTACGGGTGATGCTGAGGTGAACCAGGAGCGTCAGCTTGCGAACCGTTACGGTGATTTTTTGAGATCGGATCTCTATAAAGCAGGCCATCATGCGAGTAATACCAGCTCTAACGACTTCTTTATGCAGTATGTTGAGCCGGAAATTACGGTTGCCTCACTTGCCTTTCGAAATGTGTTTGGGCATCCCGGTACTCATGCAGTAGAGCGAATTCATCAGTTCAGTAATCGCCAAAAATACACAAGCCTTAGCGGCGGAATTATCTTTGAATCCGATGGAAAAAGCCTTGAAAAGGTAAACTGGCGGAATAGTAATTGAGTATTTGACGATGGTTAAACTATGATAAAAAGCCTCACTTAAAGGCCAACTATAGCCAGATATCGTTAATCAAAAAAAATAGTTACATTCGTACTATGAAGACCTTAACAATCCAAATACCAAATTCCGCAGACGTTGATGATAAAGAAGCTAAAATGTCATTAGCCTCTAAATTATATGAGAGAGGTAAGCTTACACTTGGGCAGGCAGCTGAATTAGCGGGTTATTCTAAAGAGACGTTTATGAAAAAGCTCTCGGAGTATAATGTTTCTCTCATAAATTACTCTGCAGACGAACTTGAAAAAGATATAGAAAATGCCCGGCGTGGTAGTATCTGATACGAGTTGCCTCATTCTATTTAACAATATTGGTGAGCTTAATCTTCTCAAAAAACTGTACGGAAAGCTCTCCATTACCGAAGCTATAAAGAAAGAATATAAGAGGCCCCTTCCTGAGTGGATTGAAATAAACGAACCGGATTTCGCATTGGTTAGTAGCTTATCAAACTATTTAGACATTGGGGAGGCTTCTGCAATTGCTTTAGCAGCTAAACATATAAACTCAGTGCTCATCATTGACGAAGCAAAAGGAAGAAAGGTAGCAAAGCAATTAGGGATAAACATTACAGGTTCACTGGGCGTTATTTTGATTGCAAAAATGCAGGGGCATGTTGAATCGGTTAAGCCCATTTTGGATAAAATTCAAGACACGAATTTTAGGATTTCAAAAGAGTTAATCGAAAAGGTGATTGAAATTGCGAATGAATCTTGAAGAAATTCTTTTAAACTTATGACGATCCTTCCCAAAGTTGATGCTGATAAATAAGTAGTGTACTTTATATGAAATGATTACTCTTCTGATTAATAAGTTAACTTAAGCACACTGCTGAAAATATATTATGCCCGATAAGGAACGGCCAACCTTCGAAGAAGCTTTAGAGAAGCTGGAAGATATAGTTGAAAAACTGAGTGACCAGGAAATATCCCTTGAAAAATCTGTTGAGTTGTACGAGGAAGGTTTGAGGTTGTCAAAAATTTGCACGGACACTCTCGAACAGGCAACGCTAAAAATTGAACAGATTGATCAATCGAATAACAGCGATAAATAAAGCTCGAATATTTTGATGGACGTATACAAACCAAAACCCGGCCCTACGCTTGAAAACATCATTACGCCGGATGACCTCAAGAAGCTGAAACCGGAACAGCTTCAGGATGTTTGTGATGAACTGCGCGAATTTATCATCGACCTGGTTTCGGTTTATGGCGGGCATTTTGGTGCAAGCCTCGGGGTGATTGAGCTCACCGTAGCCCTGCATTATGTGTATAACACCCCACACGATGAGATTATCTGGGATGTGGGCCATCAGGCTTACGGGCATAAAATTTTAACCGGCCGGCGGGAAGAATTTCATACTAACAGAAAATATAAAGGCCTCTCAGGCTTCCCCAAGCGAACCGAAAGCGAGTACGATAGTTTCGGTGTTGGGCATTCAAGTACATCGATATCAGCCGGGCTTGGAATGGCTATAGCCCGCGACCTGAATAAATCAGACAAAAAGATTGTTTCCATTATTGGCGACGGCGCCATGACCGGCGGTATGGCTTTTGAAGCATTGAATAATGCCGGCGCCCTGAAAAGTGATATGCTCGTTATCCTGAATGACAACAACATGTCGATAGACCCCAACGTGGGCGCATTGAAGGAGTACCTTGCTGAGATTACCACCAGCAAGACGTTCAACAAAATGCGGGATGAAATCTACGACCTGCTCGGCCATCTGAAAGGTGCCGGTGAAAAAATGCGGAAAGTAGCATCCAAGCTTGAGCGGGCTGCAACTGCGGCCATCACTCCCGGCGCACTTTTCCAGGCACTCGGTTTTAAATATTACGGCCCTGTTGATGGCCACAACGTTGATGCGCTCCGCCGCCATCTTGAAGATCTACGCACGGTAAGCGGCCCGAAATTGCTGCACATCGTCACCGTAAAAGGCAAAGGGTTTGCCCCGGCTGAACGCGAACAGACCAAATGGCATGCGCAAAGCAGCCCGTTCGATAAGATTACCGGGAAGTCACTCGCCAAGCCAAGTGGCAGTGCCGTTACAGCACCAAAATATCAGGATGTATTTGGAGAAGCGCTGGTAGAACTGGCCGCTAAAAACGAAGATATCGTAGCCATAACACCGGCTATGCCGAGCGGCTCAAGCCTCTGGCCGATGATGCACACCTTCCCCGACAGAGCTTTTGATGTGGGTATCGCCGAGCAACACGCCGTTACATTTGCAGCCGGCCTTGCAACACAAGGAAAAAAAGCATTTGCTGCCCTCTACTCAACATTTTTGCAACGTGCCTATGACCAGGTTATCCACGATGTGGCCATTCAGAAACTGCCGGTTGTTTTCTGTATCGACAGAGCCGGGCTTGTTGGGGCCGATGGGCCAACTCATCATGGCTTGTATGATATATCGTACCTTAGGGCTGTGCCCAATATGATTGTCTCTTCACCAATGGATGAGCAGGAACTTCGCGACATGATGTACACCGCGTCTGAGTACGATGATGCCGCATGGGCTATTCGCTACCCAAGAGGAAAATCAACCGGTATGCAGATGCGGGATGATTTTGAAGCTGTTGAAATTGGCAAAGGCCGAATTGTTCATGAAGGCGAAAAAGCTGCCGTTCTGAGTTTTGGGCCAATTGGCAATTACGTGACGGAAGCCAGGGAAACACTTACCGAAGAGGGCATTGATATTGGCCATTTCGACATGCGCTTCGCCAAACCGCTCGACACAGATATGATAGATTACATACTCGCCCGATACGACCATATCATCACCCTCGAAGATGGCACCAAGCTTGGTGGATTCGGGTCTGCCGTGGCAGAATATGTGGCAGCGAAAGGAGTCGGTATTCCCGTTACCATTATGGGTGTGCCTGATGAAATAATTGAACACGGCACGCAACGCCAGCTGCATGATGAAGTAGGAATTGGGCCTGATGGCATCGCAGCAAAAGTGAAGCGGGTACTTGGTGTGATGGTGTAAACTTGCTTGGTTATAGTTGTATAGACAAGGTGTAATTCAGCTATTCTACTACACACTCTGTTTAGCTATTAGTCAGTTCCGAGAAATTCTTTGTAAGTTTCTCCCCAATAATTATTTGCTTCTGTAGAGTTTGGTTGTCCATTCTTCTTCATTAGAGCATTATTATATTTAGTGTTTCTATTCCAAAGCCAAGCCATAACGGAGACGTTAACAGCACGCGCAGCACTTAAAAAATGTCTTACTTCCATCACTTCACCAACATTTTGAACGCCAACCTCACCAATTATAAACGCCAATTCCATTTTCTTTAAGTTTGACATTCTTGTTATTAGTTGATTTTCATTAGTATCAACCAGCCATTTTTCATAGGCATGTATATCGAAAAGAATATTAAATCTGCCCTCAACCAGTTCTTTTCCTTTATTAATAATAGCATCTTCAGATTGCCCCTGCTCATTACCAGGTACGACAATGATATTGTGAAATCCGTTAATCCATCGCAGATTATCCACCATTTCTTTCATATCATTTAGCCAAAGTTCATGGCTATATGCATTTTTATTATCCCAATGATAGGGTTCATTCCATACTTGAATCCATACATCAGCCTGATCTTTAAAATGATCAGCTATCTGCTTCATTTTTAATTTGTAAGCCTCATAGAAAGGCTGTGATGAAGGATTGAGTCCAGTGAGTAAAATTTGTTCACCTTTGTCATCAACCCATCCAAATGGACTAAGGATAGTAATAATGTTTTTGGATCGGTTCTGATCAACAATAGTCTGTAATGGATGGTACCATTTATCATCACTTCCCAGAATTGGGTTTCCATAAATAGGTTGCTCTCGTAAATTGCCAATAAACTCTCGGCTAATTTCAATATTCCATTCTTCCATCAAATCTGGATTTTCTAATCCAAACGTCTGCATTGCATTTACGCCTTTATATGAAATTGATTCGCCATTTTTTAGAATATTAGCTCCTTCAATTATAAAAGGCCCATTGATTTGGCTTGGAATAGGTGGTAACGTAGCATTCGTATCTATTACATCAATTACTTGATTATCACAAGCTGAAAGAGTGATCAATAGACTAACCAAGATTATTAAATAAACTCTACCTGTTTTTATGGTCTTTATCATTAGTCAAGACTTATTTATGTTTCTTAGGTACATAGTCTGCAGACATTAATCATAGGATGAAATATAGATATTTATTGTAACTGGTTTTTTGGTATTAATTTGTTTGGCAAGCTCATCCTGAGTCCCGCCAGTCTTTTTTCATGAAATGTTCAATAACATGGTTCAGTAAAAAATTGCTTGTCTCACCACGAAAATGCAGGAATTTTACCCGCAAAATTCTGCTTTGTTAAAATAGATAGGCTATTGGTTTGCTACCTCTTACTTGATGGTTTTAGACTTGCAATCCAATGAGTTTTTTTAACTTTATTTTCCCATCATCAAACCTTTTCCATGCGCTCTGCTAACCAAATTTTAATAACAGACTGGCGGGAAACGCCCAATCGCCTGGGCTCAAGGCCCAGCGAACGTACCATCCATTCAGGGAAATCCACATTCACACGTTTTGTGTCTAAATTAGGCTTGCGGGATTCAGAAAGGTTAAGTTGCTCAATTATATCTTTGCCTTCGTCAAATAGTTTGTCAAAATCTTTCGCTTTCAATGGTAGTCACATTTTGATTCCAACGTTAAATAGTTTTTTATCATTAAATACACAAACCAAAACCTGTGATTTCGAGCCCGGCCCTTAAAATCATCGAACATCTTGCTATTCGATACTCACTACTTTCAAAATCAACGGAAAGAAATCACTGCATGAACAGTTCAGTTTAGCGAATACGTAATCAAAATTTAGGTTCTCAATAATCCATTCAAAGATTCTAAGAATTACCCGTATTTTAATTCGAAATGCACACCCGCAAAGAGTGCGGTAAACTGATTTGATCCAAAAGAGTGGCTTTTACCTTATCTGATTTCGACTATCACCTGCCCGAAGAACTTATCGCGCAAAAACCAGCTGAACCGCGTGACCACTCCCGGCTATTGGTTTATAACCGGCAAACCGGAGCCATCACGGATGACCATTTCTACAACATAGGCAATCACCTTCCGGCGCAAACATCGCTGGTTGTTAATAACAGCAAAGTGGAGAAGTGCAGGCTGCTGTTTTATGGCGGCAAGGTTGAGGTTTTTGTAACCAAAGCAGTCAATGATCGCGTGGTGGAGGCGATGGTTCGCCCGGGAAAAAAGTTCAGAATTGGCAAAACTGTTAACCTTGCAGATGGAATCTCTGCAACAACAACGTCCATTGCAGAAGATGGCATCCGAACGCTTGAGTTGAGCTGTTCTCTGGATGATGCCCTCATTGAACCGTACAAGCACACGCCATTCCCCCCTTACATTGAACGGGATGAAACCCTGGCAGGGCGGTATCAAACCGTGTTTGCAAAAGATGAAGGCAGTAAAGCCGCACCAACAGCAGGCCTGCACTTTACGCCCGAACTTCTTTCAAACCTTGGAAGCGTGGGAATCGAAAAGAAAGAGGTAACCCTACATGTTGGGCTTGGAACCTTTGCGCCGGTAAAAACCGAAGACATTGGCCAGCACATCATGCATTCAGAGTGGTATCGCATTACAAAAGAGCAGGCTGATGCACTGAACCGATCAAAAAGTATAACGGCGGTAGGCACAACCAGTGTTAGGGTGTTGGAGTCTGCGGCTGATGAGAGTGGCGCATTCACCGCAAGTACCGGAGAGACGGATATCTTCATTACGCCGGGTTACAGGTTCCGCTCAGTGGATCATCTTATCACCAATTTTCACCTGCCCAAAAGCACACTGTTGATGCTCATTTCTGCTTTTGCCGGCTTCGATGAAACACGAAAAATCTATGAGCACGCCATTCAACAGCGGTATCGGTTTTACTCTTTTGGTGATGCGATGCTGATTTTATAGCGGTGTATTTTGACTTAGCGAACACCCCAGGGTGTAAAGAAGATTTCAGCCGTGCCAATATTTACAAAGTAGATTAGGTAGGTTTATGCGATTCAAATTAATTTCATTTTTTATTAAAGTTTTTAATCTTCAAGCATATTAAAAATCACTAACTTCATTTTTTAACTAAATAATACTGTTATATAGTTTTTATAAATTTCAAATTTCATTGATCTTAATATTTTAAGGTAATATGATTTTAGGCTTATTCTCAAATACCAATGCAAGGCCCTAATGATGGTTTCTGCAAAGCTTGAGCAATTTATATGAATTATTAAGAATTATTGCTTTATGCAACTTTACTTTTAAGCCGTTGCTTTTAAAAATAAATTTTAAATGATTATGAATAATAAATCAGGATCTCATTTAGATAGAAAGTATTCCTTCACCGGCCACTTCTTCTCCGCTGTTAAGAAGTTCATCTTACTAACCTTGATTACTGCTACAGTGTACGGATGTAGCGATTCTCCCACTGAAACAGATAGCGATTCCATTCCTACCCAGGTAAGGGTGTTATTTGGCGATAACGCCGCTGCCGAGGCAGGTAATCCTCTCAGCGAACCTGTTCGTATCCAGGTACTCGGCCAGGGAAATAATCCCGTTCCCGGTACACCTGTGAGTTTTACTGTTACCTTGGGTGAGGGATCCGTTGAGCCTGCAGATGTAGTCACCGACTCTCAAGGCCAGGCATCTGCAGTTTGAACACTTGGGCCTGATCTTGCCATGAACAATCTTACTGTTGAGGTTCCCCCTATCGATCCTGTCATTATCGAAGCCCGTAGTTGGGAGATCAATCCGAGAGAGGTAAATCTAACGTCCGTTGGGGATACTGCGAGCGTGGCGGCACGCTTGGGTGAGGATAAGGCCACCGACATCACGTTACGTGTATCATCGGAAAATCGATGGTTGGAAGAGGCCTCCGTGCTCGAAGCTGATGAACTGAACCAAGGTGTCATTCGTGCTGCGGCACCTGGTGACGCCCGGCTTGATGTCTCTGCCTTTGGAATCGAAATGGGTGAGATACTGGTGAACGTTGCGTTGGAAGCGCCGAAGGTTTTCTTTGTGCAACAGCCGCTTTGGCCAGGTGAAGCAACAGTTGAGGTGCGGGGATATCGCATGGACGACTTACCGCTGGATGCAATTACAATAGATGGTGAAGTGCCTAACCATATTGAGGCCGATTCGGCTTCGCTGCGAATCGATCCCGGCTTAGCTATGACGAATGATTGTGTACTATCGGTTGACCAGGCCATGGATTTTCATGGGGTAGTAAGCCTCTGGGGTGATGTTATCAAACAACCCACGCCAACAGATAGCCTGGCCATTGGGGAGACCCGCAGATTCAGCGGCCGCGATTTCTGCCTCCGGCTGCAGCCTGTTCAAGATGCGTCGTATGTCCTGGCTCAAGTGGATCGGTACCTGATAGATCAATCTTCGACAACACCCGAACCTTTTTGGGACAACAACACCCACGCCCAGCACAATTTCATGATCACAGATCGACATGCGGAACCTATTAGTGGAGTAAGTTCTGTAAAGGCATTTCCCAACAGCCTAGGCAAGTATGCCGCTCCCGCTAAACATGCGGATCCAATCATACATGCTGATCAAACTACGGCGCAGTCTGTGTTAGTGCGGTCAACGCCCTGGGCTGTTGGGGATATATTCACGATGGAGGATCGCGGTGAGGTATTCGAATGGTCTGTGGTGAAATTATACCCACCCAACTTTGTCTTCGCCGTAGCCAGGCCGGATTCCATAAAAATTTGGCAGCAAGAAACCATAGCGAAGATTGACTCCGCATTTGCACATATTGGTAGCAACGAAATCCAGGAATTCTACAGAATGTTCGGCAACGAACTCCCGGTGACCAGCGACGGTTCGGGACAGCTTCTCGTCATGATGAGAGACATTAATCAATCAGGATTAGCGTCGTGTAGTAATGTCGGTGCCTATATGGCTTTGGGATCCGGAATAGCAGGCCTCGGCAACAACGGTCCCCAGCCTGCGCGCACGCTGCTCAGGACTTTGGCGCACGAGTTGGCTCACAACTGGCACTGTTATCACCGAGATTTGAGTGGTAGCAGGTGGTCGGTCGAGGGGTTAGCAAATGTTATGAGTTTGGAGGTGTTACGTAGCTTTCTCGGAGTTCCAATCGATGCTAACATTCCATATGAGGATAATTGGTGGGAAAATTGGTGGCATAGCGCTAGCTTACCGCACCAGGGCCATTTCACGAGCGGCTATAACGAGAGCGAGCCTTTTCTTACCTGGTTAGCATTGAAATTACACAAAGAGTACGGGGTACCATGGCAGGATGCGCTGGAAGCAGTTGTTCTTGGAAGTACAGAAGGTTGGCACGGTTTGGCCTCGGGCGTGTGGCCGTGGTCTTTGCCTCAGGGGCCAGGCCTGACGGCGCGAATGCGATCCCTGGGTGACCCGCAATGGGACGCAGTAGACGCTCGGCTTCGATTCGTGCTCTCCATCGCCGCCGACGACCGCGGCATCGGTGCCGCCGAACAATACAACTACCCTCCTCTTCACAGCTCCTGGCAGCATCCAGAGAACCTGAACATATCCAATATTTGGGGGGTCAGCTTTTATCGGGGAAGTCTCAATGCGGGCACTGCGGGTAGTATCAGTGGGTATGCGTTTCCCGGAGACAACGGCTATTTCCTGATTCATGATCCATCAGGTGCTGGAATACCGCTGGAGGGCAGTGTGGATATCGATACTATGGAGTGGAAGCTACTTCGGTTTCAGTAGTTAACCATACTGAACAATTGTGCCCAATAATCGGTGCGCAGCCGAATGGTCTTTCTCTAAGCTGATTTTGGAACAGCTTCTTCGCATGTATAGCTCGAAAACACTTTTACACTCTAATGCCAACACCTTTTATTATTCTGAATAGAAGAGAGTATCCCGTTATTTATTAGCTTTCATCGAATTGATATTGAAAATAATTAAATATCCATTCTTTTATGAATTTCGGCTCAATTCAAATGAATCAGCGTTAAATTTGCTATAGCCGACAGATCAAACTAGATATTTGCGCATGCAATTTTTCCTTACATTTTGTACAAATAATTGACTTATGAAAATCTCCGGCATTCTCGAAACGTGCTTATATGCAAAGGATCTTAACGCCGCGAAAGAGTTCTACAGCCGGCTGCCGGGTGTAGAACTTGCAGGCGAGGAGCCGGGTCGGCATCTTTTCTTCAGCGTGGGTAATGCCATGCTTCTGATTTTTAATCCGGATCATACATCATCAGAGCAGACAGAAGTAAAGGGCGAGTTAATACCGCTCCATGGGGCTGAGGGTGCCGGACACATTGCGTTTTCCGTGAAAAATGAAGAGATAGCCAGCTGGAAAGAGTTTTTTGCCGGGGAGGGAATTCCCATCGAATCGGAAGTTACATGGCCAAATGGTGCCGTTTCAATCTATTTTCGCGACCCCGCCGGGAACAGCCTGGAGATTGTCAGCCCCTCAATCTGGGATAGTTAATTTTCGATATCTTCAGCGTTGTACTGATTTTTATACGCCGTGGTTATTTTCTGGTTCATGTGGCGTTTATAGTTCTCATACTCATATACCCGCACTGTAAATTCAGAATGGTAGGTGCCGTCGTTGCAATCCACATGCAGGCGGTTCGGGTTTTCAGTCTCTGTAATTACAACGTTGATATTGCCAAGTTTGTACGATTCGATTTCTTTACTCATATCAAAAAAACATTGAAAATGGATAGCATTTGCCAAGAAGATACAGGTTTTGAATTTAACCGGCTGAATGCAGATTTTATCAACTCATAAAACGGCAATTAAATTTCTGACAATGAAAAAATTCGTAACTCTTCTTGCTCTTTCCATTCTCTTTGCTGCCTGCGGAGGCGAAGGCCAAACAGACTTAACACCAGAAGTTCCTGCAGAAACTCCACAGGAGCTATTCTTCAATAACCTTCTTGCCCTTTGTGGCGAAGAGTTTGTTGGGGGGTCCACTTATCCTGAGGATGATGATCACGCACTGGTGGGTACGGAGCTGCGCGTTCATATTGAAACGTGTACCTCAGATGTGATCAACGTTAATCTATTCCGGGATTCTGACACCTGGCACGCAACATGGATTCTTGAAAAGCGAGAAAACGGGCTGCACCTCTATCACGACCATATTGGCGACAAGGATTACCCAGAGGAAGAAGAGCCTTTAACCGGCTACGGTGGCTATGCTGACGGCCGCGGTTCTGCTACCCGCCAGTATTTTCCGGCTGATGATCACACAGCAGAAATTCTCCCCGAAGCATCCACTAACGTTTGGATGATGGATATGGATCTCGAAAACGGCATCTTTGTGTACTATCTGGAAAGGCACGATGAGCCTCGCTTCAGGGCAGAGGTCACGCTGCTGGATTAATTTGAATTTCAGTTGGGGTCCATGCAGGGTGATGTAAGTTAAGGCGTAAAAGTCCCCCTTCAATAGGCTGTGAGAAAACCATCTATCAAAAAAAACGAAGTTTAAAAAAACATGCTTTATTGCCACGGAAACACGGAAAAGCACGGAACATTCAGTGTATTTCCGTACATCCGTGGCAATATTTCACAGTCTCTCAAAGGGGGACTTTATATTTCCAAATTCCAATGGAAAACTCAGGTTTGATTAATATCCGGCTTATCGGGTAAGCTGCCTTTTTCGTGATCCGTTTGCGTTCATCACATAAAGATTCATTTCGCCCCTCTCTGTTGAGAGATAAGCAATACGGCTACCGCGGGGCGACCATGTTCCATAAATCTCATGATGCTCGGATGAAGTCAACTGCTGAAGGTTGCTTCCGTCAGAATCCATCACATAAAGATCGAAGTACCCGTTCCGGTTTGATGAGAAGAGAATCTTTTCTCCATTAGGCGACCATACCGGTGCCATATCTATGGATGGAGAATGAGCAAGAACCCTCAGGTTGCTGCCATCGGCATCCATCACAAAAATATCAAACTGCCCGAGCCGGTTCGATATGAACGCGATTTTACTCCCATCGGGCGACCATACCGGATCTATGTCAAACGAAGGGGAGTTAGTCAGCCGGGTTTGATCGCTGCCATCGGCATTCATCACATAGATTTCAGGCTGGTAATCACGGTCAGAAACAAACACAATTCGTGAGCCATCCGGTGAAAATTTAGGGTGTACATCCGTAGCCCAGTTATCTGTAATTGGCACTCTCTCCCTGCCTTGATGGTTCATGCGGTAAATTTCATAGTTGCCTTTTTCGCCCCTGAAATGGGCTACAATCGTTCGCCCATCGGGCGACCAGGACGGGCGGTATCCATCCCTGGCATAGGTTTCGTAGAGCCCGCGAACTTTATACACTACACTATCCGGAGGAAATGGGCCAATTTCGTTGGGGCGGTCGGAATAGTAAGCTAGCCAACGCCCGTTCGGCGACCACGATGGATACATGTCATTAGCAGGATGCGCCGATACTATAGATTGCTCTCCGCTCCAGATATCAATGGTGTGGATGTTGTAATTGCCGGTATAGGCTGCTGAAAAGGCAATTACATGTCCGTTTGGTGCCCAGGAAGGGCCGCTGTGCAGGCTCATCGGGGTGTAAGTCTGTGCCAGAGTAGCGAATGGCATAAGAAATAGCAATGCTGTTATCATAGCGATTTTTTTAGTTTCGCCGAAAGCCGCTGTTAAAGCTAAAAAACCCATAGGCCGATACGATAAGAAATTGTTTAAACCTACTTCAGTTGTACTAATAAGGGGAATATCAGTCAATTTATTGTGAGGGGAAGCCATTTTTTTGATCTGTATCAGCCCTGAATCGAAGAAATGTTCGGCGCCATATCCGTTAAGGAAAGGCGCCGAAATTATCGATATTCTAACCAAAAAATGTCAGGCTTGAGGTTGCAGCTCCTCAATCTCTTCGATGTTACCAGAAATGATATCATCTGCTATTTCGTGGTCATTCAGCTTTCCGGCAAAGTAATCATCATATGCTGCCATATCCACAAAACCGTGGCCGCAAAGGTTAAAGAGAATGGTTTTCTCCTTGCCCTCTTCTTTGGCCTGTTTAGCCTCACGGATAACCTGAGCAATGGCATGTGTTGCCTCCGGCGCAGCAATAATTCCTTCTGATTTACCAAAGATTACACCTGCCTCAAAACACTCGAGTTGCTGCAGTGCAATGGCTTCGATGAGGTTATCTTTTAATAACTGGCTGCAAAGAACGCTCGCCCCGTGATATCTCAATCCACCCGCATGGATAGCTGCCGGCCTGAAATTGTGCCCCAATGTGTACATCGGCAGGAGTGGTGTGTAACCCGCTGAATCGCCATGATCGTACATAAATTTACCGCGGGTTAGTTTCGGGCAGGAGGCCGGCTCAACCGCAATAAAGCGTGTAGTCTTGCCTTCGGAGAGATTGTTTTTTAGGAACGGGAATGCGATACCCGCAAAATTGGAACCACCACCCAGCGGTGCAATTACTACATCAGGATAATCACCGGCATACTCCAGCTGCTTGATCGCTTCCTGGCCAATAATGGTTTGATGCAGCAGCACATGATTTAGCACCGAGCCAAGCGAGTATTTGGTGTTTTCATCGCCCACAGCCCGCTCAATTGCTTCTGATATAGCAATTCCAAGGCTGCCGCTGGTGTCAGGTGTTTTTTCGAGGATGTTTCGCCCGGCCTGGGTACGGTTACTTGGTGATGGATACACCTCCGCGCCAAACGTGTTCATCATTACTTTTCGGTAGGGTTTTTGGTCATAACTGATTCGCACCATGTACACTTCGCAATTTAACCCAAACTGGGCACAGGCAAATGCAAGGGCGGTACCCCACTGCCCGGCACCAGTCTCTGTGGTGATGCTCTTTACACCTTCCTGCTTGTTGTAGTAAGCCTGAGGCACCGCAGTGTTGGGTTTGTGAGAACCGCTTGGGCTAACGCCTTCGTATTTGTAATAAATTTTTGCCGGTGTATCGAGTATTTTTTCAAGGCCGGTTGCGCGGTAGAGGGGCGAGGGACGCCAGATTTTGTAGATATCCCGAACCTCATCCGGAATCTCGATATACTGCTCTGCTGAAACCTCCTGCTGAATTAACCCCATCGGGAAAATCGGGCTCAGGTCGTCAGGCCCGGCGGGTTGCTTGGTTTTAGGGTTTAAGGGAGGCAGGGGCTTGTTGGGCATATCTGCCACAATATTGTACCAGTGTGTGGGGATGTCGGTCTCATTCAGGAAGATTTTTTTCATCATGATATAATTAATCTGAGCTTGGAGTTAAGATTGACTGATAAACCAGCTGAAAATAAAAAGAGTAAGAAAGATTTAAACAAAAGATTATGAAGAATCATTGAATGGCGGTGCTTTTTTGTGGAGTAAATTTTGTAAGTGGGGCTGTTGATTAGCAAGTGAGTGTAACTCTGGTTTATTTTCCGATACAAAATCTTGAAAAAATTGAGCTTAATATCTCTTCATTGGTAATCTCTCCGGTAATGGCGCCAAGCTCTTTTAGCGCTGCCCGTAAATCGATTGAAAGGAAGTCGCCGGTGAGGCCCTGATCTAATGCCGTGATTGCACGGGTTACGTTTTCACGGGCTTTTTGCAGGGCATCGCGGTGGCGGCTTGAGGTTACCAGCAGGCTGGAGCTGTCGTAATCTTTGTTCTCGAGTGCACGCTGCTTCATCAGTTTTTTCAGCGGGTTGATGTTTTCACCCTCAAGAGCAGATATTTTTAAATCGTAATGCAGGCGCTCTTCACTATCAGTTGTTTGGAGGTCGAGCTTTGTGCCAATCAGCAGGAATGGGGTTCTATCTGCACGCCTTTGAAAACCGGCAATTTCATCCCGCTCTTCGCCGGCCATCGGTTTTGAGAGGTCTTTCAGATAGACAACCAGATCGGCCTGTTCAAACGCCTTTTGTGAGCGCTTTACACCCTCAGCTTCAATCAGATCATCTGTTTCCCGCAGGCCGGCCGTATCGATCAGTTTGAACAGAATGCCATCGTAGCTCCAGTCGGCGTCTATCGTGTCGCGGGTGGTGCCGGCTATGTCGGTAACGATGGCCCGGTCGGTTCCAACCAGTGTATTGAGCAGGGTGGATTTCCCGGCATTAGGGCGCCCAATGAACACCGTTTTTACGCCATCTTTTACAAGGCGGCCGGTTTCATAAGTATCAAGAAGCTTGCCAATTTCTTCATTCACGCTGTTCAGTAGTGAACGCAGCTGCTCTTTATTTGCGAACTCCACATCCTCCTCAATAAAGTCGAGCTCTAACTCAACCATGGCGGTGGCATCAATAATCTGCTGCCGAAATGTTTTGATGTGTTCACCAAGCCTGCCTTCCAGCTGCTGGTTGGCAGCATCTACTGCTTTTTTGCTTTTGGCATGAATGAGGTCGGCCACTGCTTCCGCCTGATCCAGATCAAGCTTTCCATTCAGGAAAGCACGCTGTGTAAACTCGCCAGGTTCAGCAGCCCGTGCACCGCTTTCCAGGATGGCTTCCAGCACTGCCTGTGTAACCAGAACCCCGCCGTGGCAGGATATCTCAACCGTATCTTCGCCCGTGTACGATTTTGGCGACCTGAAAACAGTTGCCAATACCTCATCAACGGGAGCTCCCGCTTTATTTACAATTTTGCCAAAGTGCACCGTATGGGATTTTACACCGGTCAAATCAGTGCCTTTGAAGCAGGCTGCCGCTGTATCTATTGCCCCTTTTCCGGAAATTCGGATAACCGCAATACCACCCTCACCAACGGGAGTGGCTATGGCAGCGATTGGCGGTTTTTGGTTGATGTCTGACAATGTATTCGGTTTAATTATTGTGCTTTAATGGCTCAAGGAGACCGTTATAATTTACTAACTTTTCTGATGATTAAGCCAAACGGCCTGAACAGGTAGAAAAAAAATGGGTGATCGGGAATCCAGGAAAATTGAAGATCCGGCTTACCGAAGGTTACGAGACGAAGAACATCCAGTTTGTAACGAAGGCTTGGCGAAAGTGCCATTTTGTATCGGATTGCCCGAATGGTTTCAGAAAAGGTGTAGGTTG
>SLLL01000230.1 GCA_007134085.1 Balneolaceae bacterium | reverse complement strand
TCGCCCCCCGAACAGCCACAGCCTACTACAGCCGTGGTGCTGCCGACGGAACCCATGCTGGATTTTACGCGGTGAACACGTATGATTTGCCGAGCCGTCCGCTCTACGAAGTGGTGGCACTATCTCTGCACGAAGCCGTGCCCGGCCATCATCTGCAAATTGCCCTTCAGCAGGAGCTGGAAGATTTGCCGCAGTTTAGAACCGTTGCGGGGTTTACCGCTTACACGGAAGGATGGGCCCTCTACTCTGAGTGGCTCGGCCTGGAAGTTGGGGTGTATGATGATCCGCTTGTGAATCCGCAAAGCAATTTTGGCCGCCTGAGCTACGAGATGTGGCGAGCCCTGCGCCTGGTGGTGGACACCGGCATGCACGCTAAAGGGTGGACCCGTGAAGAAGCGATTGAGTACATGGCGGCAAACTCCGCACTTTCCCTGCATAATATTCGAAGTGAGGTGAACCGCTACATCTTCTGGCCGGGACAGGCACTGGCCTACAAAATGGGGGAGATCAAAATACGTGAACTTCGCACACTGGCAGAAGAAGCACTGGGCGAGGATTTTGACCTGCGCGAATTTCACGATGTGGTGTTGTTGAGCGGTGCAGTGCCGCTTAGTGTTTTGGAGCAGAATGTTGTTGGCTGGATTGAAAAAAATAAATTATAAAGCGGGCTTGCTGAAAAAAAATACCAAATGTGAGAATAAATTTATTGGATGACAGCTGGTAAGATTACAACAAAGGAACCTGGCTTATTTTTACAAACCCCTTTCTCCCGGGAAATAGAATATTTCATCTACTGTTGTGTTGAAAACCCGGGCAATTTTCATAGCAAGTTCTACTGAAGGTGTAAATTTACAGTTCTCGATAGAATTAATGGTTTGACGGCTTACCGATACTTTTTCAGCCAGTTCTGCCTGTGTTAAATTGTACCTGGCCCGTTCTACTTTAATGCTGTTCTGAATCATCCCCATAAAATATAATGAATGGCAGCAGATCCGAAGAAAATAAACCCAAAAAACAGGTAGTGTAGTGGTTTTAAATCAGCTTTTTCATTCTCTAATGCATCAAAGTTTATCATTAATTTCAGAATAAAGTAGTGGCCGGATAAACATGCTAGAAATAGAGTTGGTACCACTGAGCCCGAATTGACTTCTGCTCCTAAAATCATCATGATTGAGAGCGATGCAAGTAAGCCAAAGAAAAGTTCGCCCAAGAACGTAAAAGAAAAGGTTCTTAACTGTTTAACTCGCTCATCTTCAATACTCTCCTTAATTCGGCCGAGAATAAAATAACCTATCATACACATCATCCATGAAAATGCTGCGCTTTTAGGGAAAAACTGAATATCCCAGAAAGTATACAATGTAGCCAGACTGTAACCTGCTACAAGCAGTAGTATTGTAGGAATGGTAAAAAAGTGTGGAATAAATCCCCTAGCAAGATTAAGCATGGCCTAAATTTTAGATTAGTAATTTTGACAAATTGTAAAGTATTTTAGACATATAAATAAGTTTACTTTACAAAAAGTTGGATAGGGATCGGAAATATTATCACGCAAAAAGATGAAGACTGACTTAAAAATGTGTGATAAGTCAATGAAATTAATCACTTGAATAAATCCTCCCCATCACTTACAATTGGTGATGCTTAAATCAGGAAGACAAATGGCGCCTGAGTTCATCAGGCTGTTCGTACTTGAGAAGGTTCGGTCGCTGTCGTTAGGGAGAGATATTCTAACTGTGGCGCTCACGTTTATATTTATTGCATTTATCCTTGTATATCTTGCAGGGTTCGCTCTTTTTTTCGGCACCATTCTGAAAGATTTTTTTGAGATACAGGATGTGCCGGCATTTCTGAATGTAGCGGCACTCTATTACCTGTTTGGCGAGCTCTCAACCCGCTTTATATTGCAAAAGAAACCACTTTTTGAGCTTCGGAATATTTTGCATTTGCCTGTAAAAAAGACAGGTGTTATCCACTACCTCTTAAGCAGGTCACTTTTTTCGCCATTTTCTTTGCTGGTAATTATTCTCTTTTTACCGGTTACAATAACAGAAATTAGCCCTATTTATGGCCCCATTCATGCTGCATACTGGTTAAGCACCCTTCTGTTTTTAAGTTTTGCCATGCATTTTCTGGTACTCTGGCTCAAGCAAGTTATCGATGGCAGTTTGATTGGTATCATTGCCTTTTTTGGGATTGCCATTGCCCCTTTTATCCTGCTCTATTTTGGTTTGTTCACCGTTGGTGAGGTTACAGCTCCATTTTTTGCACTCTCAATTTCCGGCCCTGCTTCTTTGGTTGTTGCAATAGTGTTTATGTGTATCTGCTACCTGTTGATTCACAGAACATACCGCTCAAAAGCCTATCTGGATAGCGTTAGTAGAAAGGGCATGGATTTTCTGAGTGGTACCCATAAAGATCTGTTCAGCCGTTTTGGGGTAGCGGGCATGTATGCCGACACGGAACTCAAACTTATATTGAGGCACAAGAGAAGCCGGAGTTATTTGATTATGTCTCTTCTCTTTCTTTTCTATGGACTTATTTTTTATAGAAATGATGGAGGGGGTTTAGTTATGGAGATACCGGGCTTTTCTCTTTTTATTGGCATATTTATCATTTCCATCTTCTTTATTAATTATGGCCAGTTTTTTATAAGCTGGAACACAGCTTCATTCGATTATTATATGTTAAAGCATCACGGGCTTGAAGCACTTGTACGTGGAAAAATGTTGGTTCTCATCACTGTTTCACTATTTCTCTATCTGCTCTCAATGCCATATCTCTATTTTGGCTGGCAAATCATAATCTTGCATACTGTTGCACTGCTTTACAATATTGGTATAGGTGTTCATGTAGTTGTACGTCTGGCACTATGGCAACCTAAGCCTATGGATATCAACAAAGGGGCAATGTTTAACTATGAAGGTACGGGCATTGCTCAGTTCTTGATAGGCATCCCATTTTTTGCGTTGCCTTACGTAATCTATGTACCGGTGTCTTTTTTATTTGATGCATACACCGCCCTGGCAGCAGTTGGGCTGTTTGGCATCATAGGTATTATATTCTATGACAAGATGGTTGCCTATAGCGTTCGGGCACTGCACGCAAACCGACACAACATTTCATCAAGATTCAGGCAGAGCATATGATTGAAATTAAAAATCTAAAAAAACTATTCGGCCCTGAAGAGGCTTTAAACATTCAGGAATTAAGCATTCGAAAGTCAGAATGTTTTGGCCTTGTGGGCAATAATGGAGCCGGAAAAACAACCTTGTTTCGGTTAATTCTCGACCTGATTCGGGCATCATCCGGCACAGTTTACATTGAGGGGAATCCTGTATCGCACACGGAGGAGTGGAAACGTACCGTTGGTTCTTATCTGGATGAAAACATGCTGCTCTCTTTCCTAACTCCAACTGAATATTTTGAGACACTGCGCAAGATCTATAACCTCAGTGAACAGGATTTGGAAAATCATCTCGATAGGTTTAGCCCGCTGTTTAATGAAGAGATTTTTGGCAAGAAGAAGTACATTCGAGACCTGTCGAAAGGTAACATCAAAAAAGTAGGAATAGCCGCCGCATTTTTAGGCTCGCCATCCATTATTCTGCTGGATGAACCGTTTGAAAATCTAGATCCCACATCTCAAAACCGCCTCAAAAAAATGATTGCCGATGAAAACAGAAGAAACGGCACCACTTTTCTAATCTCCAGTCACGATCTTGTACACGTAACTGAGATCTGTAATCGGATAGTGCTGCTCGAAAAAGGCCATGTTATCAAAGACCTCAAAGAAGAGAAAGAAGCAATGGCTGCTGCATTGACCGATTATTTTGACCGTTAATCCCAACCTGAAAATCAGCTTTAGCTATGGCAGATAAGGAAGCAAAAGAGTTCACAGCAAAAGGGAAAAAAATTACCTGTCCGGTTTGCGGCCATGATAAATTCTGGGAGCGCAGAACACTGATGAACACCCGCGGGGCCAGCTTTTTCAGTTTCGACTGGCTGAATAAAGATGCACTAAATAAAATCTGCAACAGTTGCGGGTATGTTTACTGGTTTTACCGGCAGCGTTTAGATCAGTAGAGTTTGTATCTTATCGTGAATTTCAACTTATGAGGCTAAGCCATGAAAAGAGAGATAAAGCGAATAATACTCATTACAGTTTTTGCAGGTACGTTTTTAATTTTGGTTGTAATCATTAATCAGCTTATCCAGTTTGCCGGTTTTCTGGGGGCACTGCATCCAACCTTAGGCCAGGTTTCGCTTGTACTGTTTTTAGGGATTACAGCTTTAGCAATACTCTCGCCAATATGGCTTTATGTTAAACTCCCGGGCCGGCTCATTCCACCTGATGTTGACGAAGGAGAAAAGTTTGACCGATACATCAAGAAGGTATCAAAGCGGTTAAGCAGCAACCCCATCGTGAAAATGGAGCAGGTTTCAGGGCTTGATGATGTGAAGCAGGCTATCCGTTTGCTTGATGCAGAGTCAGATAAATCCATAAAACGAACGGCAAATCGGGCATTTATCACAACTGCCATTTCACAAAACGGAGCGCTGGATGCTCTCTTTATTCTTGGCCTTCAATTCCGGTTGATTTGGGAAATTGCCCACATCTACGCTCAGCGGCCAACGGTTAAAGATCTTGGGTACCTCTATACAAATGTGATGGTAACCGCCTTTATTGCGAGCAGTATCGATGAGGCAGAATACTATGATATTGTTGAATCGTCGATGTCGCAGGGTATAGGTTCTGTAATCTCTTTTGTGCCGGGTACATCCATGGTGATTAATTCCGTGATTACAGGCAGTTCAAATGCTTTTTTAACTCTGAGGGTCGGTAAGGTTGCCCAACAATACTGCGGCACATTGGTTAAAAAACGCAGGCAAACAATTCGAAACTCAGCTACTGCTGAAGCCGCCAAAATGCTGGCCGGTATAGTTTATGAGGGAAGTAAAATTGTGGTTAATCATGTAGGCAAAGCTCCTTTCCGTCTAGCATCCAGGCCTTTTCGGCGAGGGAAAAAAGAAGAGTAAGCCCGCCGGCAGGATTCCGAAGTATCCAATAATCATATTTTTACCAGTTCCGATTCATTGGTTCAATAGGCATTTCCTTTGAAGTGATTCCTCAGTGAATGACCCTGAAAGAGCATCTCATCTCATTTTTTAGCTATCTGGCAAGTCCATTATTTGAGTGTACGATTTGAAGAGGATTTGTTGTACATTATGTACAAAACGTACAGCCTTTGCGTTTTAAATAAACACACCAAACGAAGATTATTATGAAAGTAAAAACTGTAAGCAGTGCAGATGCCCGAAAAACTTTTTCAGATCTTTTGAGTGAGACAGGATTTGGCGGACGCCGAATTGTGGTAACAAGAAAAGGAAAAGCTATAGCTGCAATGGTTCCCATTGAAGATCTTGAAGCAATCCAGACATTTGAAGATCAAAAAGATGTAGAAGAAGCAGAGCGTATTTTGTCTGATAAAGAGAGTGAATTTATACCGTGGGAAAAGGCTAAAGAAGAGCTGATGCGCTAATGGGTTGGAAAATAGTAATTGAGCGTAAAGCTCAAAAAGCCCTTGCAAAAATTCCAAATCCCTATAAAACAAATATAATTAAAGCTATCGATAGCCTTACATCAAATCCATTTGATGTGGGGTCGGCAAAGCTTAAGGGCAGCGAGGATCTATGGCGTATACGAACCGGGCCATATCGAATCATATATCAAGTAAAAGAAAGTGAGCTCGTTATTCTAATTGTTCGAATAGGGCATCGCGGTTATATATACAAAAACCTATAAGGATGTAAGAGTATATTAAAGTTTGAACTTGCTATAACATTAGTTCGAATCTACCCATATTTACCTTTAAACCGAGCTTGCATAAAACATTTGTTGCACAAAAAAGGTTAAACTTTAAGGATGTAAATTAGCAGGTACATACACATTAGTACGCCTTAAAAAAATTCGCATTATTCCCACTGAATCAACCCTGCAGGTATTCACTCACAGCCATTAGCAGCCAGCAGATTTGTATAAGTAGT
>SLLL01000051.1 GCA_007134085.1 Balneolaceae bacterium | reverse complement strand
AGGCCATATTTAATGTAGGTGCCTTTTTCTCCACGCAGAATCATTCGCGGGGAGTGTTCAGGCACCAGCATTCCGGCTTTCAGTTTCGCTTTAAACCCGGGATAGTAGAAGTTGATCTCAAACCAGTCATCCGCATCGCCGCCACGTTGTGCACGGATATCGGCAAATACTTTTTCCGGCATTCCAAAAAGGAGCACGGCCTGGTCAACCAGATGCGGAGCCAGATCGTACATAATCCCGCTGCCGGGCAGATCTTTCTCCTTCCAGGCATCATCCCTCAGAAAATTTCTGAATCGGTTAAATGCTGACTCAAACTCAACAACTCTGCCTACAGCTTTTTCATGAATCAGCTTTTTGATGGTGAGGAAGTCCCCGTCCCAGCGGCGGTTCTGAAATGCCGTCAACACTCTTTTTTTCGATTGTGCCAGCCTGATAAGTTTTTCCGCCTCATCTGATGTAACCGTAAACGGCTTTTCAACAACCACATGCTTATCGGCGCTCAGCGCTTCAAAGGCCTGTTCAAAATGGTAATGATTTGGCGTTGTGATGATGACCAGCTCTACGGCATCGTCCTTAAGAAGATCTTTCAGATCCCTTACAATCTTACCATCAGGGAAATCTTTTTTTGCATCACTCTTGGTACGCTGCAAAACCGAGATTACGTCAAAATCGTCCGAACTTTTAAGCAGGGGCACATGAAAAATCTGTGCTGCTTTTCCGTATCCGATGATTGCAGTCTGGATTGGCCTGTTCATAATAGAAATCTGTTTAGAGAGGCAAATTATCGTGTTTCTTGCGCGGCACGGTATCAACCTTATTCTTGCAAACCTCAAATGCCCTGATCAGTTTTTGCCGCGTTTCTGATGGCAAAATCACATCATCAATAAACCCGCGGGCAGCCGCGCGGTATGGGTTTGCAAACTCTTCGGTGTACTGATCTTCCAGCTCTTTCTGCTTCTCTTCCGGGTTCACAGCTTCCATAATCTCTTTTCGGAAAATAATCTCAACGGCTCCCTTTGTGCCCATCACAGCAATTTCAGCGGTTGGCCACGCCACGTTATAATCGGCCCGGATGTGTTTTGAGTTCATCACATCATACGCGCCGCCGTACGCTTTTCGGGTGATAACGGTCATCTTTGGCACGGTAGCTTCACAAAATGCATAGAGCAGTTTTGCCCCGTGTTTGATGATACCGCCCCACTCCTGATCGGTGCCCGGCAAAAATCCGGGGACATCCTCAAAGACAACCAGCGGAATGTTGAAAGCATCGCAAAAACGAACGAAACGGGCGCCTTTCACGGAAGCATCAATATCGAGAACACCGGCAAGTGAAAGCGGCTGATTGGCAACGATGCCAACGGTTCGTCCTGCGAGACGCGCAAAGCCCACCACAAGATTATCAGCATAATTTTCATGTACTTCGTAGAATGTCTCTTTGTCCATAACCCCGTTAATGGCATCTTTGATGTCGTACGGTTTGTTGGGGTTTAGTGGCACGAGATAATCGAGGGCGGAAGCGAGTTTGGAGTCGGGGTCAACAGGGTCAACATCCGGTACTTTTTCCTCGCAATTTTGCGGGATGTAGGTGATCATTTTGCGGATGTTGCGAAGGCAGTCCGCATCATTTTCCATGGTGAAATGTGCCACGCCCGATTTTGAGCCATGTGCTGTGGCACCGCCGAGGTCTTCTGATGTAACATCTTCGTGAGTAACCGTTTTCACCACATTAGGCCCGGTAACAAACATGTAGCTGGTATCTTTCACCATGTAAACAAAATCGGTGAGAGCCGGGCTGTACACTGCCCCACCTGCACAAGGGCCCATTACAGCAGAAATTTGCGGCACAACGCCTGATGCCATGGAGTTTCGCCAGAACACCTCCGCATAGCCGCCAAGTGAGCTCACCCCTTCCTGTATTCGTGCGCCGCCGGAATCGTTCAACCCGATAACCGGCACACCGTTTTTCATGGCAAGATCCATCACTTTGCAAATTTTTTCTGCGTGAGTCTCTGACAAAGAACCGCCAAATACGGTAAAGTCCTGGCTAAAGAGATAGACCGGGCGCCCCTCAATTTTGGCGAATCCGGTGATTACCCCATCCCCCATAATTTTTTGGTCTTCAAGCCCAAAAGCGCTGCTACGATGGGTTACGAAAGCATCAATTTCTTCAAACGTGCCTTTATCAACCAGCAGTTCTACGCGCTCTCTCGCGGTGAGTTTTCCCTTTTCGTGCTGTTTTTCAATTCGTTTTTTACCGCCGCCAAGTTTTGTCTCTTCTCTCAGTTTTAGCAGTTCCTTCACTTTCTCATTCATAGCAGATTCTGTAAGTATCAGGTTTTGTATTCAGTGAAATAACTATGGAGCCTGTCGGTAAAATCAACCGCAACCTCGTCATAAACATCAATCATGTTGCGCGTAAAGATCTCCTTTTCAATATAACGGGCAGCTTCTTTCCAGGTTTTGAAATCCATAATATTGCCGAGTGCTTCATCGTAGGCGGTGTCCGACCCGCCAAAGATTTCATCGATAAACCGCTCGCTGTTATCATTGAGCCAGCCGGATATCTCTTCAATTTTTTCGGTAAGCACAGGTTCGGGTTTCGTCAAATCGATGAGAGGCTCTTCAGGATCGAAATCACCCTCATCCGGGTAAATATCTTCGTCAATCTGCATGGGCTGCTCATCAAATACAAAGCTTGGCTCGTGTTCAATATCATCACGCTCCAGAAACGATTTCCACATAGGTATCTCTTCTGCCTCCTCGCTTTCTTCTGATTCAGTTTCCGCCTTTTCAGATACCGTTTCTTCTGGTTCATCATCAAAATCGAAGAGTGATTTTGTAACACCCGATTCTTTCTCTTTATTCGAAAGATTCAGTTCATCATAAATGGTTTTCGGCTTGATGGTAAACTCCGGCAATTCATTTTCGTCTTCATCATCCAGGGTGAACTTACTAAGCAGCGGTTCGGATTCTTCCTCTTCATCAGAATCTGTTTCATCTTCAAGGATAAATGGTGGTGTATCTTCTTCCTCATCTAATTCTGGATCGTCATCTTCATTAGTCGCGGCAAACTGATCTGCCAATGTCGCTTCCTGATCTTCATCGTCAGAAACTTCATCATCGCCATCTTCAAGAATGAATGGGAGTGACTCCTGTTCTGAATCCTCCTCAGGTTCATCAACATCATCCGATTCCTCTTTGTAGAAGATATCAGCCAGAGAGGCTTCCTCGTTTTCTGATTCATAATCCTCATCATCAACTAACTCTTCACCGAAACCTTCCTCATCATCCGCATCGTCTTCAGCTGTCTCTTTAATCTGATCATGCTCTTCATTCTCAGCAGATTCTGTTTCATCCTCCAAAACAAATGGCGGTGTATTCTCTTCCTCACTTAATTCCGGAGCCTCATCTTCATCCGTTTCAGCAAACTGATCTGCCAATGTCGCTTCCTGATTTTCATCAACAGATTCATCGTCTTCATCTTCAAAGAAGTCAGTTTCATCCTCTTCAGCTTCTGCGGTGATAAAGTTATCGGCTAAAGACAGTTCGGGCTCATCGGCTTCTTCTTGTGTTGATTCAGTGGTTTCAGGCTCATCTTCCTCCAAAGAAAATGGAAACTCTTCATCTGACGGTTCCACCTCTTTTTCGGCAGTTTCGCTTTCTTTTACTAACTCTACTGCCTCGCTTTCACTGTAAATTGTTTCAACCGGTTCTTCTTCAGAATCATCATCCACGAACTCTTCGCCACCGGAAAAGATCACATTGAGGGATGGTTCTGCATCGTCAATTTCTACAGCTTCATCGGTTTCGGAAACTGCCTCTTCTATCGGTTCATCTACGGCTACTTCATCATCGGGTCGCTCAGCAAAAAGCGTGGGCTCTTCTGTTTCAACAGGCTCATCATCAAGCAGTAGGTCAACTGAGCTCATCACTTCAATGATATCTGCATCCCCTACAGGCTCAGTCATCTCGTCAAATTTTGAAGCAACTTTAGGCATTCCTTTATCTTCAAAAAATTGCCGCAACAGATCAGAATCAGCCTTATTCCCTGTTAGAGCAAATACCGGTTTTAACTCCTCTGCCCATTTCAGGGGGTTGTAATCCGCAGTAAGCCTGGCATCAATTGCCTCAACAACAGTTTTTGCCTTTTCAAACGTAAGGGTTAAGAGATCTTTTTTGATGACATACCTCTCTAGAGCCAGAGCGAGATGCGCGTTCACAGTTACTCTTGCTGTACGTTCACGAAGTTCATTAAGATCCAGTTCTTTCTCTTTTTCAAAAATGTACTCCGGAATAGCCTTGCGAGGATTTACAGCAAGGTCAAGGCAGATTTCCACACCATTTTGGGTAAGTGCGGCGCAATGAGCTTCAGGAATGCACACCTCTGTTTCGAGCTGACTCAGATACTGCTCTTGTGCCTGCTGAGCTTTTTCCGATTTGAGATTAATCCAGTCAGAGCTCATCAGGCTTACAGACTCCTTTGCATACTCCCATGCTTCAGCTCTCATCCAGTCAACCAGAAAAGAGGGATAACCCGCTTCGAGCAGTTCCGGTGGAGTGAAAGACGTACGCCCTTTTGGTAATTTTGACGTGAGCTTTTGAGTGATGTTCTCGATTATTTGCTCCATAGATGATTCTGCTGTCTGAATTTTGATTACGTTTGGAATCTGTTTACGGAAGTTAAACCTTTTCAAATATCTTAGAAAATTGAGTTGCCCCTTAAAAAGCCTTTTTTTTTGGTGATGCTCAGCCTACCTTTCAGTAATGATTAATCTGAATGTAACATCTCTCTCCAAGCGGTTTGGTTCGAACCTGGTTTTTTCTGATCTCACATTCTCTGCAGAATCATCCGTTTTGGGAATTGCAGGGAGCAACGGGTCAGGCAAGTCCACCCTTTTGAAGTGTTTGTCCGGCTTGATGAAACCTTCGTCGGGTAAAAAAGAGTGGCTTGTTGATGGTAAACCTTTAGGCCCTGCCACCCTGAAACAGCTGATGGGATTTGCGGCACCATACATTCAGCTTTATGAGGAGCTTACTGTTCTCGAAAATCTGCAGTTTATTGTTGATATCAAGAAATCACCAGAAACAGAAGATAGTGCCGTACTTCTTGAAAAACTTGGAGCCGCAGAATTTGCCGCATCCCATTTTGGGGAGCTCTCAACAGGGCAGCAGCAGCGGGCAAAACTGGCTGCCGCGTTAATACATAAACCTCAAATTCTAATTCTCGATGAGCCCGGCTCCAACCTCGATGAAAAAGGACGAACCGTTATCGAGCTGATTACAGAACAGTTCAGAAACGAACATGGATTTGTTCTGCTTGCATCCAATCAAACCCATGAACTTGATCTTTGCGATCGCGTAATTCACTTGCAAAACCGATAGAAGACTATGTACACCAATCAGGATAAAGAACTTGCACGCCAGCTTTTAACCCACAGTGTGGAACTCGAGGAGGGGGAAAATATTCTTCTTCAACTCATCGGGCTTAATGGAATCGGGCTGATTCGCGCCCTTGCCGAAACCGCCCGGGAGATGAATGCCCACCCCTTCATCAAAATTGAAGACCCCGAAACCAACCGGCTTCTGCTTGAAATGGGCGATGCTGCTTTTTGGGAAAATCAGGCAACGGCTGATCAGCTCCCGCTCATGAAGCAGATGGATGCGTTTGTGGGCATCCGCGGGGCAGAAAATATTTATGAAAATTCGCTGGTGAACAAAGAGGCGAACAAGGCTTACTCAGAAAAATTTCTGAAGCCGGTACATTTTGAGGAGCGTGTAAATAACTCAAAATGGGTAGTGCTGCGTTACCCATCTCCTGCTTTTGCGATGAACGCCAAAATGCCCACCGAACGGTTCCGTCAGTTTTACTACGATGCCTGCCTGTTTGACTACGCCCTGCTTGAAGAGGCGATGAAGCCGCTGGAAGATGAACTCCGGGTTAACGATATGATCCACATGAAAGGCGAAGGGACCGACATCTCGTTTTCTGTAAAAGATCAAAACTGGATTCCCTGTTTTGGCAAACGGAACATCCCGGACGGCGAACTGTTTTCGT
>SLLL01000108.1 GCA_007134085.1 Balneolaceae bacterium | reverse complement strand
CCGCCGGAAGTTCGCCAGCGAACCGACAAGCTCGATGCGGTTGGTAACACTACAGCTGCTATCGGTAAAGGTTTTGCAATAGGTTCTGCTGCACTTACAGCACTCGCACTCTTTGCAGCGTTCATAACATCGTATAATGTTGCAAACCCCGATAACCTTCTTACAGGTATTGATATTACCATGCCAAAGGTAATGGCAGCACTCTTTGTTGGTGCTATGCTTCCGTTTCTATTCTCAGCTCTCTCTATGCAGGCTGTTGGCCGTGCTGCCATGAAGATGATTGAGGAAGTACGCCGCCAGTTTAAGGATATCCCTGAACTGAGAGCGGCTCTCGACGTGATGACCAAAAATGAAGGCAAAGAGATGAAGGATTGGTCAAAAGAAGATCAGGCCACATTCGAAGCTGCCGATGGCAAAGCTGAGTACGCAAAATGTGTTGAGATTTCAACAACTGCTTCCATCCGCGAAATGGTGGCACCGGGACTTCTGGCCGTAATTGTACCGGTTCTTTTCGGATTTATCGGCGGACCTGAAATGCTTGGTGGCCTTCTTGCAGGTGTAACTGCATCAGGTGTACTGCTTGCGCTGTTTCAATCAAATGCCGGTGGAGCATGGGATAATGCCAAGAAGATGATTGAAGAAGGCGTTGAAATTGATGGCGTGAAGTACGGAAAAGGATCTGAAGCTCATAAAGCTGCTGTTGTAGGTGATACAGTTGGTGATCCGTTCAAAGATACATCAGGCCCATCGCTTAACATTCTCATCAAACTTATGGCTGTTGTTGCCCTTGTGATTGCAACAATGATTTGATGATAAACAGCTTCTCTTGAAGTTTTTACGAGCCCCGCTGAAGTAATTTTAGCGGGGCTTTTTTTTGCTGAAATTTCGGTGTTGGTTTACAATGGCAATGAGGGGAGCAGATCTATAAATCTCTCAACTCCAATCACATCTACAGATTTGTGCACAGGGTACCTGTCATTTCCCGGGATGATGATAAAGTTCTGTTCTGTTTTGTTGTCATCAATCACATTTAAAAAGCCCTGATTCAGTTTGGGTGCTTCTGTGAGTTTTACATCGGCAGCAAGAACCGGTTTTCTTTGATGGGTGATTAGTATATCTGCCTCAGCTCCCTGGTGGGTTCGATAAAAATGAATGTCCAGTTTCTCAGGCAGCATACCGCATATCTGCTCAAGCACAAAGCCTTCCCATGAACCACCTACAACTGGATGTTTGTATAGATTTTCCTTATCAGAAATCTCCATCATGGAGTGCAACAAGCCACTATCCCGCAAATATACCTTTGGAGATTTTACCAACCGCTTCTTCACGTTGAAATGCCAGGGGCGCAACACCCTGATCAGGTACGCGTGTTCAAGATAGTCGAGATAGCGGCTAATAGTAGTTGCTGATACACCCACTGAGCGGGCAAGGCTCTCCTGATTAAGCAGCCCCCCCTGTTGATGGCCAATCATATATAAAAAGTTTCTTAGTTTGGTCAGATCGGTATTTAAACCCAGTAGCGGTAAATCTCTTTCTATGTAGGTAAAGAGAAAATCTTTGAGCCATCTTTGAGCGATTTTGTCTGATCTGGCAAGCAGTGATTCCGGAAAGCCGCCTCTGAACCACAACTCACGAATACTTTTTTTGTCCAAAACTTCTTGCCACAGAAAGGGGAAAAGCTCTTCATAAGCAATTCGTCCGGCTAACGATTCGGATGAATCGCGTATCAGTCCCGGAGAGGCAGAGCCAAGTAGTAAAAATCTGCCGGGTGACCGATGTTTGTCAATAACGGCACGAAGTATTGGGAATAGCTGAGGCATTCTCTGTATCTCATCCAGAATGATCAGTTTCTCTTGATTGCGTTCAAAAAACAGCTCGGCCTCCTGCAGTCTGGCAATATCTCTTGGGGATTCCATGTCGAGATATTCGCTGATTTCACCCTTTTCTTCAGCAATTATCTTAGCAAGGGTGGTTTTGCCTACTTGCCGTGCACCGGTAATTGCAACTGCGGGAAAATCATCAAGCAGGCCTGTAAGAATGCCTTTTTTTATGCGGTCAAACTTCATAGCGCTGTATATTTTCCTTTATTATACAGTTTATACCATGAAATTCCAATATACAATAACGGATTTTCATGGTCAAAAGCATATTTTACCATGAAAATCCCACACAGAATATTGGATTTTCATGGTAAATTTAGATCATTCAGGCGTTTCAAGGAGTGCATTGGCATCTTCAATTCGCAGAATAAGACGGTCAAGAGCCGCTTCGTGTGCTGCATGCAGGCCGTTCATAAATTCAGAATCGCCGGTTAATTCTTCATCTATGGCGTATCGATACGCGGGAAGCATCCACGAAGCGTAACCGCTGAACGGATCAGATGCAGCGTAAAGTGATCTCAGCCAGGGACTAAACGGTAGACCTTGCTCATCAAGGAAGCTGCGCTCAGCAAGTATAAGCTGACGATTGAGCTCTTCAATCGTTGCGAGATCAAGAGACTGATTCCGCTCGGCGGTTCGCAGGAGGCTGCTGTAACTTCGGGAAAGCTCTTCGATCTGCTGAATTTGTTGCGGAAGGTTTGAATCACGAAAAAGATCTTCGCCGGCTGCTTCGTTTATCGATTCCAGATGTAATCGCAAATCAGCAGAATAACGGGGTATGTCGTATGGCAAAATTTCGGCGTTGCCAAACCGCAGAGCGATAAGCCCGTACACATCAGCCAGTGCGGGGCCGTAGCTGAAAGTGCTGTCCAGATGGTTTTCATAAAACCAGAATGTGTCGAAGTTGGTGTGATAGATCGGTACTGCGCCCGACATGGATATTCCGGCAGAAGGAATTGCCGAGTACATATAAAACCCAACGTGATCGGAACCGCCTCCGAGATTGCCAATTTGAGGTTCGCTGCCTCCACCTGAAGCCAGCCAAAATTCGTAGAGTGATTGGCCTGTATCTGGGTGGTTAACTGTTTTGGCAGCATCCATGATCGGCTCTTTAAGTGAAGGCGATGAGGATGCCCTGAAATTTGGGCCGGTTACGGACATATCCGCGTTCAGGTAGAGAACGGCACTGGCATGTAGATCTTCTTCGAGCTGCATTACCCACTCTGATGAACCGATTAGCATAAACTCTTCAGCGTCCCAGTGGCCAATCATAATACTGCGTTTTGGCCGGTACCCGTTTTCAACCAGCTCTCCCAGCGATTCTGCAAGGGTTAGCAGCATGGCAGTGCCGCTGTTGGGATCAGTAGCGCCAAACCCCCATGCATCGAAATGAGAGCCGAGAATAATCCATTCATCGGGATATTCAGACCCTTCGATGGTGCCAATCACGTTCGCGATCCGTTTAATTTCGTAAGGCTGATCCACCTTCAGGCTTACTTTTAGCTCATCACCGCAGGGGAACCGGTATGTATAATCGAAGCCGCCCTGCCATTCATCAGGTACTGGTTCGCCATCCATCAGGCTTAGTATCTCATTAGCTGCCCCGTACCCTATGGGTGCAACCGGTATGGTATGAAAGTCTATTTCTGCGTAATCGAGGCGGTCTGGTGTATCGGGATGATCGAGTGGAAGGGCGGCCTCAAAAGGTGTGAGCGGATCACCAAAATAGTCGAGTGTAAGCAGTGATCCACGCTGAATGGCACTTTCATCAGCCCAGATTCCGTGAGGGTACACATCGCCGCGCGCAAATCCACTGTCACCGGGATCAGTATAGATAATGAGGCCAATTGCCCCGGCTGCTTCGGCATACTTTGCCTTATATCCCCTGAAGTTGCCTCCATATCGGGCAATTACAATTTTACCTTCAACAGATACGCCCATCTCTTCCAGCTTTTGAAAATCCTCCCGGGTTCCATAATTGGCATACACAACAGCGGCCTCTACATGCCCGGAACCGGAGTAGGCGGTATAACCGTGCACAAGATCGGGATGTGAAGAATAGGGATCTTCTTCGTACACAAACTCTTTGTTATTCAGCAGAATATTCTCAGGATAGATCACCCTGATCTCTGTTTCGCCGGGTTGGGGGAGAAGTACGTCATACTCATAGAGTTCAACTTTAAGGCCGGCAGTTTCCATCACATCAGAGATATATTCAATAGCCCGCCATGCACCGGGCGTTCCGGCTACTGTAGGCTCCTGAGTAAGATTGAAGAGGTGGTTTCGATATGTTTGCGGTGTATGCATGTCCAACAACAACTGTTCAAGTTCATGCTGAGCCGTTTTGCTGTCATTAAAAAATCCGGGAAGCTCGGAGGTGTGCTCTTGGGTACATTGAATAAGCAAAAGAACTGCAATTAGCAGGGAAAGTGGACTGAATTTGGAATGCATGATCTGTAAATTGTGGTTTGTTTGCTGTGCTACATAAGTGGGTGTAAATGTGGCAGAATTATTTAATAAAAGCTAATGGACATTTTTAAACTATTTTTTGAACACGATCTTCGGCTTGATCAGCTTCGCGGCCGGCACCTGGACAGAGATGAACAGGAAGTTTCCCTCACTATTGAGGATTTTATGAAGCCCGACCCAACATACTCTAAATTTTATTTTACGGGTACGGTACTTGAAGATCAGAAATTTGGGATCAACGCCATTTCAAATTATCACATGGTTTTGGAGACTATTGCATCTGCACTCGAACCATATAATCTGATTTATGATAATAGAAAAGTGGAACTTGCTGAAGTGCTGGAGCAGGCAGACATCGGTGATGCGATTATACTTACAAAAAAAGAGAAGTCAGAATGGGATGCAGATGCATTGAAGATTGATTCAAACAGTAACATCGGCCATAAGAAAGCTGAACTTGCGGAAGTCTTAGAGGCGGACGATTTGATTCTTTACAAAGAACAAGCACATAATGGCTACGACCTGCATCTTTTTTCGCGTAAGAATATATATCGTGATTTTTTCTACCCATTGCAAAAACTGGTGAGCAGTGATTTCAGGTTTTTCAGCATTAACGGGAAGCGGATCCGTTCTGAAAAGAATTTCTATTTCGAAACGTGGACACTCCACAGGCCGCCACACGGCGCTGAAGAGGTATTTGCTGAGACCATGTTGTAATCAGGCTTCTTTTGAGCCGATCATGATTAATCTTGGGCTATCTTCTCTGTTGAAAGAAACGCCGGAATAATCACCGTAAACGTGCTTCAGATTGATGTTTGAGCTACGGAATTGTTCTTCAAACCAAAGCAAATCGTACAGTTTAACGCGTTCGGTGTACTCCACATTTTGAGGAAGCGCTGAACCGGAGAACGTGATTTTTTTAAAGACCATCGCATCATCAATTGTGCGCTTAATCTTATAGGTGAGATCTTTGAATGACCCTTCATCTTTTGTTACAAGATTTTTTTGTACCAGGTGAGAATTAAAAAAGTCAATAAGAACAATACCGCCTGGCTTCAGCATCTCAGTGATGTTTTGAATAACCTTGCTGTTTTCGGCGTCATCAAGAAAATAGCCGAAGGTTGTAAAGAGGTTCACAACCGCATCGAAAGTTTGTCCAACAGGCTCTCTCATATCGCCTGAAAGAAAAGAGACATTCTTGAGATTTCTATCTGATGCCAAAGACCGTGCTTTGGCTAATGCTTCCTCAGAAAGATCAACACCGGTTACATCATAACCACGCGTTGCAAGCGCTATTGAATGCCTGCCGCGTCCACAGCCGAGATCAAGTACAGTTGGATAGTTTTTTACAGGCATCTCTTTTTCAATAAGATCTGCAAGGCGCTCTGCTTCGTCGCTGTTTCTGTTGGCGTATAATTTTTCGTACAGCGGGCTGTCAAACCATTCTTCAAACCAGCTCATATATGTGTTTTAGTTATTCCGATCAGATAAATAGATGTACGGCAATTCCGAACGCCTTATCTTAGGCTTTTAAGAATTATCTTGCAAAGAAAGCAGATCAAATTTTATGAATTTTACAGATAAACTGAGCAAAGCTATTGCTTCAGCAGAATCTACGTTATGTGTTGGGCTCGATCCGGTTCCTGAAAACCTGCCTAAACCTATAAAAGAAGCCTTTGAAGGTGAAGAGAAGCAAATTCTTGAGTTTTGCAGGCGTGT
>SLLL01000014.1 GCA_007134085.1 Balneolaceae bacterium | reverse complement strand
GATGGTGATGACGGTGATGATGGTGATGACGGTGATGATGGTGATGATGGTGACGATGGCGATGGCAATGGTGATTCAGGTGATGCGATTGTTCCTTGGGGAATTGAACGTGTTGGCGGAGCAGTTACCTATACCGGAAACAGAGTTTCGTGGGTATTGGACACTGGTATTCAGTTAAACCATCCAGATTTGAATGTAGATGCAAGCCGTGGTTTTACTGCGTTTTCGAGTGGGCCTGATGGCAGAGATGCTGATGACAGAAACGGCCATGGAACCCATGTAGCAGGTACCATTGGTGGATTGAATGGTATTCTTGGTGTGGCTTCGGGAGTTGTTCAGGTGCCGGTGAAAGTTCTTGACAGACGCGGAAGCGGATCTATCTCCGGTGTTATTGCCGGTGTTGATTATGTTGCTGCAAATGCGAGTTCAGGTGATGTTGCAAATATGAGCCTCGGTGGAGGTGCATCACAGGCGTTGGATAATGCTGTTATTGCAGCTGCAAATAACGGTATTCTTTTTGCTGTAGCGGCGGGAAATAGTAATACACTTGCAAGTAATTCATCACCTGCCAGAGTAGAACATCCGAATGTATGGACGATTGCAGCTACAGATGTAAATGATAATTTTGCTTCATTTTCGAATTATGGAACTCCAACAAGCTATGCTGCTCCGGGAGTTTCGGTTCAGTCTACATGGATAAACAGTGGCTATAGAACAATCAGCGGTACTTCAATGGCGGCGCCGCATGTGGCTGGTATTTTGATTGTAAATAATGGCAATGTAGGGTCTGATGGCCAATCATCACCGGCACCAAATGGTGTCAGGTATCCTATCGCATCACATTAAGGATGTGCGTAATTATATTTAAAAGCGTCCTGCTATTCAGTAGGGCGCTTTTTTTATGTCTAATAATCAACTTTATCATCCTTTTCAGTCCACTCTCTAAAGAGTTCTTTTGCCAATTCTTTACCCAGAGAAATCATTGGAATTTTTCTTTCTTCAGGGGGTAGGCCCAGCTCTTTGTAGATAAAATCATCATCAAACCCGGCTTTTGCTGCATCGCTTCTGGTGGCGGCATAAAAAACTCTGTCTGGCCGTGTCCAGTATATCGCGCCGAGACACATAGGGCAGGGCTCACAGGAGGTATAAAGTTCACATCCGGCCAGCTGGAACGTGCCCAGTTCTCTGCAAGCTTTGCGAATGGCAACAACTTCGGCATGGGCTGTGGGATCATTTTCTGAGGTGACGCTATTGCTGCCTTCTGCAATAATTTTTCCACCCTTCACAATCACGCATCCAAATGGCCCGCCCCGGTTTGCTTTCATGCCTTTTCGGGCAAGCTCTACTGCCCGTATCATAAATTTTTCTTCCATAATTATCTCTTTTAGCTAATTGTAACATAGAGAGCAATTGGCAATTAATAAAGAAGGTTTGCCATCAAACATCCCTCAAAAACTTTCCAACAAAGCAGACTTAAAACCTGTATTTTTAGCGGAGAATAATTAACCAAATCAAAAGAATTCACTATGTCACTTTTAGTTGTTGGGTCTGTTGCTTACGACGGCATTGAAACTCCATTCGGAAAGATAGATCGCATACTTGGCGGTTCTGCCACCTACATCTCTCTCACTTCATCCTATTTTGTAAAACCTGTAAACCTGGTAGGTGTTGTTGGCAAAGATTTTGCGGATGAGGATATAGAACTGCTTAAAAGTAAAGAAATAGGGCTCGAAGGGTTACAGATTGATAAAAGCGGAAACACATTTTTCTGGAGCGGTAAATATCATTACGACCTGAACAACCGCGATACGCTGGATACACAGTTGAATGTTTTTGAGCGGTTTGATCCGGTTATCCCTGATGTCTATAAAGATGCACGATTTATAGCTCTTGGCAACATCGAACCGAGTTTGCAGAGCAAAGTGCTGGAGCAGGTAAATGATCCCGATTTTGTTGTGATGGATACCATGAACTTCTGGATTGAGGGAACACCTGATGCATTGAAAGAGACCTTGAAAAAAGTGGATCTTTTGGTGATTAACGACTCTGAAGCGCGCGAACTTGCCGATGAACCCAACCTGCTGAAGGCAGCCGATATTGTGATGGAAATGGGCCCAACATCGCTCATCATCAAAAAAGGGGAGCATGGTGCACTTCTGTTTACCGAGAATGAAATTTTTTCTGCACCGGCATACCCTGTGATCGATATTTTTGACCCCACCGGCGCGGGGGACTCTTTTCTGGGCGGCATGCTGGGGTGGCTGGCTTACACGGATGATCTCTCTGCGCATAACATGCGCCGTGCAGTGATCATGGGTTCGGTGATGGCCAGCTTTTGTGTGGAAAAATTTGGCCCGGAAAGGCTGAAAGATCTTACCGAAAAAGAGATTTATGACCGCTACCGTGAGTTTCGTCAGCTTAGTGAAATACCGGAAGTTGTGTAATGAGCCACGCATTGAAGAAGCCTGATATTATCCTTGTGGCATCTGCAAACCCTCATAAAATTGAGGAGTTGCAACAAATTCTGCAGCCGCTGTCGATTGTGCTTAAATCAACCCGCGATTTTCCGGATGGTGAGGATGTGGTTGAAGATCTACCCGATCTTGAGGGCAATGCCCTGAAAAAAGCACGGTACTGGAACAGCTTCACAGGCCTGCCGGCACTCGCTGATGACACCGGCCTGGAAGTGGATACACTAAACGGAGCCCCCGGTGTTTACTCCGCGCGCTATGCCGGCGAAAAAGCTACCTATGCCGATAATGTTAATAAACTTCTAACCGAACTTCAGGGAAAATCTAATAGAAAAGCACGGTTCAGAACGGTAATTGCTTTTGTAGATGGCGAACATGAAACACTCTTTGAAGGTATTTGCACCGGTGAGATTACAGAAAAGCCCAGTGGGGAGAAGGGATTTGGCTACGATCCGGTTTTCAGGCCGGATGGTTACGATAAAACCTTCGCCGAATTAGAGCCGGAGGTTAAAAACAACATCAGCCACCGCGGCCTCGCTGTAAACGCATTCGCAGATTATTTGGGTGATATCAAATCTGAATAGCTTTGCTAAAAGCCAAAACCTCTCTGTTATTTTTCAGTGCTCTCTCTGTGGCAATTAACAATCAAAAGCCCAGATCCAGCTGCATCTGAATGTTTGTTTAAGGGAAGATAAGGCCGAAGTTAAATCATAACGGTTAGTTTATTTTGCCACGGAATCACGGAAAGGCATAGAATCACTCCGTGAAAAATCCGTGCTTCCGTGGCAATTCTAAAATACCACTCTTTTAATATCGAGCTTCATCCTTCCAAAATTGAGGATTAACCCTACTTTACACCCCGAGCATTTCAGGTAGTTCAGGGTCTGAGCCATATCCTCTGGAGCAATACCATCTTTTGCTTTCACTTCGAGAATTACTTCATCAAATACCACAAAATCAGCATAAAACCGGTGGGGAAGGATGATGCCTTTATACGGCACCTCATACATCTTTTCTCTTTCATACCCGATTCCCTTCTGCCTAAACTCATACTCCAAAGCATCTTTATAAACAATCTCAAGGAATCCGAATCCAAGATTTTTATGTATTTCAATACCAGTGCCAATTATAGATTTGGTCATTTCTTGATTGGGATAATTGGTTTCAGAGTATTTCATAGCTGAAAAACTTAAAGTTATTTTCGATGATTAATGCCACAGAGCACAGAATTCTCTGTGAAAAATCTGTGCTCTGTGGCAAATCTTACAGATTGTTTTAATAGTAAGAGCTCTTTTCGCAACAATCCTTACACATTTTTTTGAATCAATCCCTGAATTCATTTTCTTGTTTCAAGAAAAAAATTACCAGTCTGCTAACCTGATAATATTGGATTGATGGGATTTACACTTATTGATGGCCTTGTAATTGTACTTTACCTCGTGGCAGTTGCTGTTTTTGGAATATGGTCTGCTGGTACGCAAAAATCAGCAACCGACTATTTCCTCGGTGGCCGTGAAATGCCCTGGTGGGCCATTCTCTTCTCGGTTGTAGCAACGGAAACAAGCACTCTTACCTTTATAAGTATCCCCGCTGTTGCGTATGGCGGCAACCTGATGTTCCTGCAGCTAACATTCGGCTACATCATCGGCCGTATTATTGTGGCTATCTGGTTTCTCCCTGCCTACGTAAAAGGAGAGATGACCACCGCCTATCAGTTCCTCGAACAGCGGTTTGGTTCCGGCTTGCGGAAAACAGCCAGTTCCACATTTATCATTACCCGGCTTCTGGCTGATGGTGTTCGCCTCTTCGCTACAGCCATCCCGCTTGCCATTATTTTCCGTTTTGCCGGCCTTTTTGAAACCTGGGGAGATGGTGCGGTTTATTTGATGGCGATCTCTGTAATAGCTGTAATTACACTCATATACACTTTTTTAGGGGGTATAAAAGCTGTGATCTGGATGGATGTGGTTCAGATGGTGGTATACATGGGCGGGGCACTATTTGCACTATTACTTATGCTTGGCAAAATTGAGATTGGTTTTTCTGAAATTTTTGCCACTCTTAACAGTGACCAAAAGTTTGCTATATTTAACTTTGGCGGGGGGCTCACCATGCAGGAGTTTCTTGCCGACCCATACGTTTTTTGGGTTGCCATGTTTGGCGGGGCAATATTTTCCATAGCATCGCACGGAACCGACCAGCTTATTGTGCAAAGGTTATTGGCCACTGGCAACCTTCGGTCCAGCCAAAAAGCATTAATCTGGAGTGGAATCGTAGCATCAGCCCAGTTTGCATTCTTCCTGTTTATTGGCTTGATGCTTTACGTATTCTATGCCGGAGCTGATATTATGGAGCTCGGCCTTCGAACCACAGATGAAATTTTCGCGAAATTTATTGTGGATCACATGCCAATTGGGGTAGCCGGATTAATAATCGCCTCCCTGTTTGCTGCAGCAATGAGCAGCCTAAGTTCGTCACTAAATGCACTTGCATCATCAACCACGTATGATTTGCTTAAGCCTGTGTTTGGTAAAGATTGGGATCAGGCAAGAGAGCTTTGGATTTCAAGGCTTACCACTATTGGGTGGGGGGTAATCTTAACAGGGTCTGCCTTTCTGTTTACGTGGCTGCAGCTATCGGGGGATGATCAGCCCGCAATTGTTGAGCTTGGTTTAGGCATTGCATCATACACATACGGCGGCCTGTTGGGTATTTTTATGCTTGGCAGAATGTTTGAAAAGCCCGACAAAACAGATGCCATGATTGGCTTCTTTATCGGATTGATTTCTCTGCTCTTTATGGTTGAAGGAGCATTACAGCAGTATCTTCCGGGTGATGGACTTACAATTGCGTGGCCGCTTTATACATTTGTAGGCGCATTTATCGTGATTACTGTAGCGAATATCACATGCTATATAAGGAAGAGGATAGGGACTAAATCTTAATTGCTGTCGAAAATTCTCTTCAAAATATCTGAAGCGATCTGTACTTTAGTTCCGGAAAATGTCTCTTCAATATTTTTTCCAAAAAGATGAATGGTATTGGTATCTGTTCCAAAACCTGAGCCGCTTTCATTGAGGTTATTGGCACAAACCCAGTCAATATTCTTTTTCGATAGTTTGGCGAGGGCGTTCTCTTTTAGGTTCTCTGTTTCCATCGCAAAACCGATCAGTGTTTGCCCATCTTTTCTGTTTTCTCCAAGCCATTGTAGTGTATCAGGGTTTTGTTCCAGTTCGATGGGGAATGAACCGCGATCTTTTTTCACTTTTTGAGTGTGGGTTGATGCGGGTTTAAAATCGGCTACAGCGGCCGCCATTATGATTAGATCGGCATCGGTGTGGGTTTGCATGATGGCAAAAAGCTCATCAGCAGAAACAAATCGTTCGGTATGAAAACGATCCTGCCCGGCAGGCTGAATTGGGCCGTGCACAAGCGTAACATTTCCGCCGAGAGACCTGGCAGCTTCTGCCATGGCTATACCCATTTTTCCTGAACTGGGATTCGATAAAAACCTGACAGGATCCAAAAACTCGCGGGTAGGCCCGGCCGTTACTACCACTTTTTTGCCTGTGAGTGGCCCCTGAATGGCATGCTCTTTAATAATGTCTGCAGACTTTGATAAAATTACATCATACTCAGGCAGCCTGCCTTTGTCATCAAG
>SLLL01000172.1 GCA_007134085.1 Balneolaceae bacterium | reverse complement strand
GTTTTGCACAACACCATGGAATTTGAAGAGAGGTTTGGCACCGATCCGCTCGAGGATTATATCAACATTTTTATGTCGGAAGGGGAACCGGATGACTGGATTGAAGTGAGCCACAACCGCGCACGCGGGCACGATGGGTCGCTTTCGGGCTCGTTTATTATTCTGGCTGATGCCGGAGGCAGATACCAAAAAGCGATTGGAAATATTGGTGTGAATCCGGGCCAGGTTGGCATTGGCGTTGCCGGCGGTGATTACATAAAAGTGGCAGGGAACATCATGTACAGTGAGCCATGGTTTGGCAGCAATGTAGCCTACTACTCTATGGACTTCGAAATGCCGTGCAGCAATCACATCTTTCCGGGGCGTGCAGCCGCTAACCCCAACATAGCTAACTGGGCCAGTGCATCAGGAAACCAAAATCGTTCATGGTCTACCGGGTTGTGTGGTATTAGCCATCACGCCTTAAGAGACAGCATTGTTGAAAACAGTGATATTGGCCCGGATATCTGGAACTTACCTTAAGCCGTATCTGTAAGAGCTCTCTTTTTTTTATCCATTCTAGAGTGGTTGTGAGAAAATTGCCAGGCAACTATACTATAATCCACTTTTTTTAGGCCACGAGGGCACAAAGTCACGAAGTCCAGTTAATTGATATTATTCTACTTCGTGCACCTTCGAGCCCTCGAGTCTTTGTGGTAATAATTACGGTTGTAATGGTTTTGATAATAATTTTCTCACTGCCTCTAAAGAGCAGGCTTGCCTTTCCGCCACAAAAGGATGGAACGTTTTTCGTGCCTATTGTGATAGAACATGAACTGTAAAAATAAGATCTAAAAGAATTGCATATGGACTTTAAGAAAAAATGGTGGCGCCACTCTGTAATCGGGGTAACATTGGTTGGGCTTGGAATTAATCTAATAGGCGAAGCAATTATCGTAAAAGGGAGCGGGCCGGAAATGTTTGAACTTGCGCATGCCGCTCACTGGTTTTGGGTTGGCCTCTTTGGCCTGGCAGCTCTTAATGCAGGGATCTCTTTTGTTGCAGATGCAGTAAAAAATCGAATCTATATGGAGATGGAAACGGGTGAGGCTCCGGTACCCAAAAAATAAAATGAGAAAACCGGATTTTACACCACAAAAATTACCAGCGCCGCGTAGGTAATAACTGCAAACAGGCCGGCCGCAATAGCCAGGGGGAACTGAGTGGTAACATGGTCCATCAAATCGCACCCAGTGGCGAGTGAGCTGAGGATGGTGGTATCTGAAATTGGAGAGCACTGGTCGCCCATTACCGCACCGCCAATTACCGATGCAAAACAGAGTTTCAGGAACAGCACATCCGGCATTACAGCCCACGCAAGGGGAATGGCAATCGGGAATACTACGGCATAGGTTCCCCACGATGTTCCGGTAGAAAAAGCGATAATCATACACAACACCATTAACACACCCGGCAGGAATGCTGGCCGAATTACGTCGCCTATCATCATCACAACATAGTCAGCGGTACCAACGGCATCGGCTACTTCCTTGAGTGTTACGGCGAGAGCAAGGATAATTGCCCCAATGGTTACACCCTTACACCCATCAATAAAACCATTAATTGCCACCTGGAGGCTCATGCCCTTCGCAATGGCGATACCGATACCGGCAAGAACAGCCAGAACAAATGCCTCCGCGATGAGAAGGGTTGGGCTTTCAGAACCTAATATTGCGTAGGTGTACACATAAGGAATAACGGCAACGCCTAACAAAACACCGATGGGGCCAAAGAAGTCGATTAAACCGGGGTTGTAGCCTTTAGGCACTTTTCGCTGAGTTAATTCATCAGCAGCCATAGGCGTTGCGCCTTTGCGGTCGAGAAGCCCTTTGGTTCTGGAGCGCTTAATAGCCGCGCGCATACGTTTACCCGGCACCCAGGGTAGTTTTTCGATCGCGAAAAAGAAGGTAATTGCAATCGCAAAAATCGCATAAAAATTGAAGGCGATAGAGCTGAAGAAAAAGTTAAAGCCATCTTGTTGAGTTGCAAACAGTGGGATAGTACCCACTACGAGGCTTCCAACATAAAAAGGCCACACATTAAACGGTATCAGTGTTGCTGCGGGCGATGCGGTTGAGTCAACCATATAAGCCAGCTCTTCGTGAGATACCTTTTGCTTATCTGCTGCCGGGCGAACGGTTGCCCCGGTTAGTACCGTACTGATGGTGCCTCCCTGGTGAAAAATTAATCCCATCAGCCAGGTGAAGAATTTTGCCGAACGCGGCCCGCGTATCATCAAATTACTTGCCCAGGTTGCAAAGTATTCCGCCCCTCCGGTGCGGGTCCAAATACCGATAAGGCCGCCAAGCGCCCAGAGGTAGACAAGTAGAATCAATGCAAAACTCTCTGTACCGATAGAAGGTATTAAAAAGCTCTGTACAATGTTGATATTACCGGATATAACACCACCCAGAAACACCCCGATAAAAAGGGCGCTTACCACTTCTCGGGTCCAGAATGCAAGAATAATGGCTACAAGCGGGGGCATGATAGACCAAAACCCGTAGTGTCCATCTTGCTCTGGAAACATTTCATTCAGCCCAAGATATATCCCTGCGATAACCAGTGCGATGAAAAAAGAGAAGTAAATTTTTCGCCTGTTTTTGGGATCTCCAAATCTGGATTTTATATAGCCTGAAAGATTACTCATAGAAAAACGGTCAGTTTTGTTCGGCTAAAAAGAAGGGATTAAACGGAGATTGTCAACATGAAAACTCAAAAAATCTGCCGGTTCTTGTACATAAACTAATAGATAGTTTGCAACCTCAGGAATGGTTATCATTCTGGGCAGAAAAATCATCATAAAAAATTAAAAAATCGGGAATACCGGTTAGCGTTTTAAGTAACAAATTTTATTACATATGGCTATTTGGGTAGCAATTCTTTTAGGTATCATTCAGGGGATTTTCATGTTTTTCCCGGTTAGTTCAACAAGCCACCTCGCGCTCATGCAGCATTTCCTCATCAGCCGGGGAATTGAACTTCCCGATCCCGATTCGGCTGAGATGATTCTTTTTGACCTGATTGTGCACGTTGGTACGCTGATTTCGATTGCGTACGTATTCAGAAGAAGCCTGAGTACCTATCTAACCAGTACAATCGCCGGTTTTTGGGAATGGATTTCCGGTGAGAGAACTGCCAGAGGCGCTCTGTACAGAAAGCTCACATTCCTTGGAATTTTTTCGGTTTTTGTTACAGGCGCTATTGGGTTTCCGATGAAATCAATTTTTGAGTCGGTATTTGCACAGCCGCTATTTATGAGTGGCACACTGATCATTACCGGTATAATTTTATGGTGGACCGATTACCTGCCCCCGAGAAAATTTGGCCTCAGAGATATTGGCATCTGGATCGCTTTCGTAATAGGTGCTGCGCAGGCGTTTGCCCTTCTTCCCGGCCTTAGCCGCAGTGGTATGACCATTGCTTTTGCCCTATTTGTAGGATTGAACCGGCGCTGGGCGGCTGAATACAGCTTTTTCCTTGCATTCCCCACCATTCTTGGAGCTACATTGCTGCAAACCATAGAAGTGTTTGGTTACGGCGGTACAATCTCCATCGGTTTCCCCGCTCTGGCAACCGGTTTTGTGGTTTCTGCGGTAATCGGGATAATTGCCCTTAAACTGGTTATTCACCTTCTATACAGAGCTCAATTCAGAGTATTTTCTTACTATGTGTGGGCACTGGCTATCGTGGTAGCCGTCTCTTCTTTTTATGGTGTGCTGTAACCATCAGGGATTGCGTTCAAGCCTCAAATAGAAAAATTCTTTTTCAGCAGTTTTGTCATAGTTATGATCAATGATGGTTGGCTTCATTTATGTGAAAAGCCGCATTACTTGTAACCAAAAGATACCTATCAAAAAAGTTGTTATTTGAATTCTTCGCCTGATTCAAAAGAATTGCTGTTTCTGCCTTATCTATATATATGCTAAACAACAGGGTTATATATAGTTACAGCCATCTGAGATGCCAATAATGTGATACGGTATTATAGAGAAAGTATAATTTTTAGGTTATTTTTAAGTAGAAGGTAATACGTTATATAGGTATGTGATTATCTATTAATCAGCATAAAATATTCTACTTATGAGCACTCAACAGATCCTCCTAATTACAGTTGTTGTTATAGTCATAGGTATTGCAACTATTATTGCCATTAACATTTTCGAAGCTCAGGCCAAAAGTCAACATCAGGATCAACTGAAGATTCAAATGCTCGAAATTGCCGGACACGCAATTACTAACAAATACAAACCTGCGGCCCTTGGAGGAGGGGGAGGCATACTGGGTTATATGCCTTCTGGCGGGGAAGATGACCCGAGATCAGGTTCTGGCCAGCCCGACAGACATTTCGTAAAATTTAGTAATGAGCTCGCGACATATCATATAGAACTTTACGACGTAGATTGGGACGATATCGCTGTAAAAATCATTGCTTCTTCTGCAGTATATGGTATTCAGCATCCTTTTCCGGGTAATACTGGTAATGCTACAATTACAGCTTGCTTCGACCAATATGGTGCATTTCATACCGGTCCAGGTTTTTGTCCGGATGTGCCAGCATTTGTAGTGGATGGCAATTGGTAGCTAGAATAAATAATCACAATTCATCCCTCTTACACTTCAAAAAGAAAAACCTCCACACGCGAAAACCCCACTCCTCTTCATCCTGAACGGTAAATCCGTTCGGCCGGCAGAGCTGCTTTGTCTCATCGAGTGTTCGGGTGTTTATATGTTCGGGCGAGAGCAGGTCAATCAGAAAACTCGCCACTTTGAAAAGCCCAACCCGGTTCCAATCGAGCATCCAGAGGGTGCCTCCCGGTTTTAACAGCCGGCTGAAGTGGGCCATAACCTTCTCCTGATTTACATAATAATGAAAAGAATTCAGGCAGATAATTTGAGTGAACGATGCATCTTCAAAAGGCAGGTTTTCTGAATAGTGGCCGGTAAATTCAATCTTTTTTACATCATGGCGAAGCAGGTATTTAGCTTGAGAGAGCATCCCCTCAGAGGGGTCATTTACCACAAACCTCTTGAACGGCCCGGATTTTTGCAGGATCATCTCGGCAAGCAAACCGGTTCCCGCACTTACATCAAGAATTTCGTCATCACGATGTAGTTTCAGTTTGTCAGCCATCTTTTTATGCGTATGCTTCAGGTAGCTGTGATACTGCTTGTTATACTTTTTCGATAGTTTATCGTAGTAACCGGTGGTTTTTTCGGCTGCCTTATTGATGTTAACCTCCTTTGGTGCCTGATTCTGTTTGTGAAATCTGCAACAATTCCTGCGCTGCCGCAAATGGGCTGAGAGCCCCTTTTTTTACCTGATCTTCTTTTTGTGAAAACACCTTTTTTACCGCAGGATTATTTCTGAATCGTAATTTTAACTCTTCGTCTACGGTTTGATGGAGCCAGTTCACAGCCTGGTTCTCCCGGTTGGTTTCGAAGAATCCCGACGCTTTCGTGCCTTCGATATAACGATCGATTTCTGATTTTATCTCATCAATCCCCGATTCATCTATTGCCGAACAGGTGTGAACGGAAACATTTTGCCCGGATGGTGCCGGGGGCAGCAGGCTCAGGCTGTTGCTGTACTCAAGTTTAGCCTGCTCAGCTCGCGCTACATTGTCACCATCTGCTTTGTTGATCGCAATAATATCAGCCATCTCCATAATGCCGCGTTTTATGCCCTGCAGTTCATCTCCTGCACCGGCCAGCATCAGTAGCAAAAAGAGGTCAACCATCGACTTTACAGTAGTTTCTGATTGCCCCACCCCAACCGTTTCGATGATAATGGTGTCGAAACCGGCTGCTTCGCATAAAATAATAGCTTCTCTTGTTTTTCGCGCCACACCGCCCAGCGAGCCTGAGGTTGGCGAGGGGCGGATAAACGCATGCTCACTGGCAGAGAGGTGAGTCATCCGTGTTTTATCTCCCAGAATACTTCCGCCTGACAGTGTACTGCTCGGGTCAACAGTGAGAACAGCAAGCTTTTTTCCATCCTCGATAAATTTTCTGCCTATTGCTTCGATAAACGTGCTTTTACCAACACCCGGCACACCTGTGATGCCTATTCGAACGGAATTTCCCGAAAAAGGGAGGCAGAGGCTGAT
>SLLL01000221.1 GCA_007134085.1 Balneolaceae bacterium | reverse complement strand
GCGCTTGGTTTGCAGCTCCGGTTCCACGGCCACCACAACCGATCAGGCCAACTTTTAATTTATAGGATGGATCTATCGGGATTCCTGTAGCAATGGCAGCCTCTTTTGTGGTTGAGCAGCCTGCAAGTGGCAACATACTGCCTGCTACTGCAAGTGATGTTAGTTTAATGAAGTCTCGTCTGTTATGTGTTTCCATAGATTATGAAATTTAAATCGGCTAATGGTATTTATGAGCTGGAAATTGAGTGGCAAAAAGAGGCTTGTAATCAACCTGATTCCCTTTACCTTTTGAAGCGCGCAAAGCAAATTGTTGTCTTACAATACTCCATCTTATTCAGGTAATAAACTGAATTTTAATAAAACAAAACTTAAAAATCTGTCAAAAGATCAACTTTAACCATGAATTCAGCATTACCATTATTCAAGGCCATTATTATTAACATGGATGGTAAAAAAATTGTACACAAATTAAGTAACACCAGTTACGTGGTTTTTTATACAGAGATCAATATACCCGACAGTGCAAGCCCGGCTATTGTTGTGGATCAACCTCAGCAAGAATATTCAGAACGAAACGGTGTTAAGGCTTCCGAAGTCTTAACTGTTTTGATTCTGATCAATTATATAAAACTATCTGATTTAATATCAGATAGTTCGGAAGTCGTTCGGATGGGCCTTTTTAATCTTTTTGGCCCGTACCAATATCTGATGCATCTGTATGGTGATCGAGTTCATCAACTTCTATTATGGTATCGAAACCACGTTTGCTAAGATCCCAGTAGAGGTAACCCAGAGCAACGATTCCCACAACCAGACAGATGGCAAAATAGGTGTAGTTTCCAAACAGGAAGTGGCCAAAACCAAATAGGGCCATGTACACAAGTATTACACCTGCTACCCAGTTGCCAAGCAGCGGGAAGAGTGACCCATCAGATGAAATATCGGCGTTTTCTGCCTCCAGCGGCTTCCAGCCCGGCCCACCCGGCCTTACCCTGCGATAAAATGATGTGAGTTTACTTGATTCAGTTGGTTTTGTTAAAAATGTTACCAGCAGCCAAACCACCGTGGTGATACCTACAACGTAATAGAGGTTCATCGGGAATGGATCTGCAATGCCCGGAACCGGTACTCCCAGAAGTACAAGAATAACCAGGAATATTGGTGTTAATGATGCGGCAAGTTCGCTCCAGGCATTAATACGCCACCAGTACCATCGCAGAATAAGCACAAGGCCAAGCCCGCCTGATGCTGTAAGAACCAACCCCCATGCCTGACGGATACTATCGAGTTGCGTGGTAACAAAGAAAGCGAGGATTGCGAGAAGGAAAGTCACAATACGTGATACTAAAACGTAGTGTTTTTCATCGCCATCTTTTTTGATGAACCGCCTCCAGAAATCATTCACCAGATACGATGTTCCCCAGTTTAGGTGTGCAGCAAACGTACTTGTAAATGCAGCCAGGAATGCGGCAAACAGTAAGCCAAGAAGGCCGGGAGGCAGTACATCTCGCATCACAAGAACAAAACCTTCGCGTGAATCATCAAGATTAGGGTAGAGAACCAGCGATACAAGTGCAACAATAATCCATGGCCAAGGCCTCAGGCAGTAGTGAGCAATATTAAACCAGAGTGTAGCGAAGAGTGCATGCTTTTCGTCTTTGGCACTCATTATCCGTTGAGCTACGTAACCGCCACCACCTGGCTCAGACCCCGGATACCAGCTTGACCACCACTGCACACCAAAATATGCCGCGAAAGCACCAAAACTTAGTGAGAGCACTGCAATTCCTTCAGCAGTTTGGCCTACAGATGGCAGAAACTGAAACGTTTCGGGGGGCAGTTTCTCCTGAAGGCCCGAGATACCTCCAATTTCCGGAATATTCACAGCATAAACGGCAAGCACAATGGTTCCCCCCAAAGCGATTACAAACTGAAAAATATCGGTAACAGCAACTCCCCACAGGCCGGAAATCAGCGAAAAGAATCCAACAAAAATAATTACAAAACCCACAAGCATAAGTGGGGCGCTTATATAGATCCCAAAGAAGGTGAACGACTCCTGCCCAAAGAGGGTCATACCGGGAAAGAGAATATTGAAAATGGTCTCCATCGCCAGAGTAACCCAACCCAGAATAATGATATTCATCAACAACCCGAAATAGATTGCTTTAATACCACGAAGCCATGCGGCTTCTTTTCCGCTGTACCGAAGCTCAATGAACTCCACATCTGTTAAAACACCGCTGCGCCTCCATAACCGTGCAAAAAAGAACACGGTGAGCATCCCGCCCATAAGGAAGTTCCACCAGAGCCAGTTGCCGGCAATTCCGTCCAGGGCAACCATTTCTGTAACAGCGAGAGGTGTATCGGCGGCGAAAGTTGTGGCAACCATGCTGGTACCAATAATCCACCAGGGCATGTTTCGCCCGGATAGAAAGAACTCTGTGGTATTTTTACCTGCGCGGCTGTAGAAATAGAGAGCAATTCCAAGCGCAAATACAAAGTAAGAAGCAACCAGAATCCAATCGATAAGTGTGAGTGTAGAATTCATATAATAGCGGGTTGATTTACAAGTGCACCAATATAATAGAATACCAACCAATTGAAAATTGATTATGCGAAAAATCGATTGGCTCTCAGCATTTTATCTCATGAAAAAGCCTAAATGAGTTTTCTAATGATTTGCAGAGCATCAGCAACAAAAAAAGCCTCACTCCAAAATATTTGAAGTGAGGCTTTCATATAGATTTACTCCTTTAAGAAGCGTTAGAGTGGGCTTACATCATGCCGCCCATTCCTCCCATGCCGCCGGGCATGCCGCCTGGCATTCCGCCTCCCATGCCGTTGTCATCACCATCTTTTGATGGCTTCTCTACAACAACTGCTTCGGTGGTGAGCATCAATCCGGCAACAGATGCCGCATTTTCAAGTGCAGTTCTGGTTACTTTGGTAGGATCGATCACACCAGCCTTGGTGAGGTCTTCGTACTTCTCGGTTCTTGCATTGTAACCGAAAGCATCTTTTCCTTCAAGTACTTTCTGTACTACGATGGAACCTTCAACACCGGCATTGTTTGCAATAGCACGGAGAGGCGCTTCGAGTGCACGCTTCACGATATCGAAACCAACTTTCTGGTCGTTGTTTTCTGCCTTGAGGTTTTCGAACACTTTGAGGGTTCGGAGCAGAGCAACACCACCACCGGGTACGATACCTTCTTCTACTGCTGCGCGTGTAGCATGGAGTGCATCTTCAACACGGGCTTTCTTCTCTTTCATTTCTACTTCAGAAGCAGCACCGATGTAAAGAACAGCAACACCACCACTCAGCTTGGCAAGACGCTCCTGTAGCTTCTCACGGTCGTAGTCTGATGTGGTGTTTTCGATCTGTGTTTTGATCTGGTTTACACGAGCTTTGATGTCGTTCTCTTTTCCTTTACCGCCAACAACAGTTGTGTTGTCTTTGTCGATGTTAATACGATCGGCAGTTCCGAGGAAATCGAGGGTTGCATTTTCAAGCTTGTAACCACGCTCTTCGCTGATCACGGTACCGCCTGTAAGAATGGCGATATCTTCGAGCATAGCTTTTCTTCTGTCGCCAAAGCCTGGAGCTTTAACCGCTGCAATCTTCAGTGAACCACGAAGTTTGTTCACAACGAGAGTTGCAAGGGCTTCGCCTTCTACATCCTCAGCAATAATAAGGAGCGGCTTGCCTGTTTGTACAACTTTTTCGAGAACTGGAAGCAGATCCTTCATGTTAGAGATCTTCTTGTCGAAAATCAGGATGTATGGATCTTCCATTTCAGCGGTCATGTTGTCGCTGTTGGTTACAAAGTATGGTGAGAGGTACCCTCTGTCGAACTGCATACCCTCTACAGTTTCGAGGTAGGTTTCGGTGCCTTTTGCTTCTTCAACGGTAATTACACCATCTTTGCCTACTTTCTCCATGGCATCTGCAATGCTGTTGCCAATCTCTTCGTCGCCATTTGCAGAGATGCTACCAACCTGACGGATGCTGTCGAGGCTATCGCCTACCGGCTCGCTGATGTTTCTCAGCTCTTCTACCACAGCAGCTACGGCAGTATCAATACCACGCTTAAGCTCCATAGGGTTTGCACCTGCTGTTACGTTTTTGAGGCCAGTTTGAATAATAGACTGGGCAAGAACAGTTGCTGTTGATGTACCGTCGCCGGCATTATCATTGGTTTTTGAAGCAACTTCACGCACCATTTGTGCGCCCATGTTTTCTACTTTATCGGAGAGTTCAATCTCTTTAGCTACTGTTACACCATCTTTGGTTACAGTAGGGGCTCCGAATGATTTTTCAATAACTACATTTCTTCCGCGAGGGCCTAATGTAACTTTTACTGCGTTTGCAAGCTTATCAACACCGCGTTTAAGGGCGTCGCGTGCTTCCGCATCGTAGTGGACTAATTTTGCTGACATAATCGTTTTTTTAATGTTTAGTTAGTATTAAAATTGTTTGATTTAATGGTTGATTATGATACTACACCGAGGATGTCGGATTCTCTCATAATCAGGAACTCTTCTCCATCAAGTGTTACTTCTGTACCGGAGTATTTTCCGTAGAGAATTTCGTCTCCTTCTTTTACAGACATCTCAATCTTGTTGCCATTTTCAACCTTACCGGGCCCAGCAGCTACTACTGTGCCTCGTTGTGGTTTCTCTTTTGCAGTGTCCGGGATAATGATTCCTGAACTTGTTTTTTCTTCAGCTTCAACCGGACGAACCAAAACACGGTCGCTTAATGGTTTAATGGTGGCCATATAATGACTCCTTTACTTTTTAGTTTTTGTTTGTTGTTAAAAAAATTTTTCTGCACACTGTTTGTGCTTTGGTGATCATTAAAGCAAAAGGCGTACCAAAAAAAATGAAATGCCAAAAGAGGCCAAATTCCCTTGTTTAAATACTCTTGTTTATAAAAGAGAGACTATGTTTGACGGATTTTCAGCCAACCGTGCCAAGTTGTTCAAGGCGTGCTGTCAGTTTTTCATACCCAGGAATCTTAACCAAGTCCAAATTCAACCACTTTTGATTTCTCTCAACCTCCCGGCTCACCAATTATTTACAATTATTTCGGCAACATTAAACAAACATCCGTCAATATTGGTGTGGCACTTTTCCGGCAGATTGTTCATCATCAATAACAATGATAATAATAACCTTTGCAGCTGCAGTTATCTGTACGATGTGAACCATTCACAGATTCATTATCATACCTTCTGGCTGTACATGCACTCACAATATCTATCATAATTAAACTGTTATGAGATTTCTTTCAATCATTCTACTTTTTTTGATACTGTTTTCCACCGGACTTATTTCCTGCAAAAATCAGCCTTCAGCAGAACAGTACCGGCAGGAAGAACCCTTTTTTGATATTACTACCCTTTTCGATGATGAACGATTTCCTAATGTTGTCGTGGCTACCGACGGGAGTGTACTTGCCACTTTCGGCGGAACAAGCCCTGTTAGCGAAGGACACCTAAAAATTCGTCGCAGTGAAGACGGCGGCGCCACTTGGACGGCAACCGACACTATAGCGGCAACCATTCAGTGGCACGGCGGCGGAACCATCGTTGACGAAAACAGCGGCGACATCATGCTGTTCGCCGAAAGGCGGCCATTTACCGACCGCAATCCTTCGGGAGAACTTCTTTTTCTGAGAAGTCAGGATCATGGAAAAACCTGGGTTGAGGAAGAGATCGAAATTCATCCTGATGAAAACGGTTTTATACCAGCCATGCACATTAATGAGAGGGGAATCACACTGCAGTTTGGAGAACACGCCGGACGTTTACTGAAAGCGACCCGGGTATGGCCCTTTGCCATACCCGAAGGCAATGAGCCGGATGTGTGGGACCAGCACTATACCAATGCTATGTATAGCGACGACGGCGGCCAAACCTGGTACAGCAGTGCTCCATTCCCGGCTTATGGAACAGGCGAAGCCGCAATTGAAGAACTTTCTGATGGAACCATCTACTACAACTCCCGTCGACACTATTCCACTGACGGGATGAACCCAAGAATGCGATACATCGCCTGGAGCTACGACGGTGGTGAAACCTGGGAAGATCTGTCACTAAGTGATGATCTGCCGGATGGGCCTCAGGATACCGACTACGGGCTTATGGCCGGGTT
>SLLL01000034.1 GCA_007134085.1 Balneolaceae bacterium | reverse complement strand
CCATCTGCGCGCATTCACCATCTCGATATCTCCTTCGTGATAGATCGGCTCATCGGGGAATGCGCCCCAAAGCGAAAGGTCAACAAGGTGGGTGGTTACATCAACAATGCCTTCTCCCTGCTGGGTTACATCGAAATACCATGGCGGCCTGCGCAGCGGCTGGCCCGAAACAATTTTGTAGAGGTGATGAATACTCTCTTTAACTATGGCAGGATTTTCTGCATCGCCAGCCTCAAGCTCCCCAAAAAGATCTCTGTTTTGCGACAGAATTCGCTGAATTCGGGAAGTTACTTCATACCGCTCCGTCATAATATCATAGAGCAAAACATCTCTTTCATCAGCCAGCCGAAACGCATCTTTCAGTTTTTGCCAGCCTCCCGAATCAATCGCCATGGGCTTATCGGATAGTACATGCACTCCCTCATTCACTGCCTGCAAAATATAATCGGTTTTCATACGATTATTGCCAGCAGTTACCATAACATTTCCGGGGCGGTCATTGAGCATTCTTTCGAAATAATCAGTGCCTGTGTGAATGGTTAGCTGCCAGTCTGTAGGATTTTCATCTCTGGTGTTGAAGGCTTCGATTCGTTCCATGTGAAGGGTGAGGTCATCCCCCTCAGGCGCAAAAATAAATACGTTAGGATTCACGGAAGGAAGCATATTTTTTTGTATCAGTGCGGCATGAAAGTGGCCGGGATTCAGCGTCATCAGAGTCACATCATATTGTGATTCGGTTCCGGTTTGATCTGTTTCACAAGCTGATGTCATAATTCCGAAAATTAATAGGATGGAAAGCAGCAGTTTCACTACAAGTTTGGTGGGTTTTGCCATTTGGTATTAGTATAATATTTACTGTAATCTATGTCTTGACAACATATTAAACGCTTCAAGACATGTTTCCAAATGTAAACCGCCTAAATTATCAGTACTATGAATAGAAGAACGTTTATAAAAAACTCAGCAATAACATCAGCGGCAATTGGCCTTAGCGGGCCGCTAACGTTTGCGAGAGGTATCGGCTCACCAAATGAAAAAGTAGTAGTTGCTGTAATGGGAGGCCGGGGGCGTGCCGGATATCTTGCCAGGGTGTTCGCTGAGGTTGAAGGTACTGAGGTTAAGTCTGTTTTTGATGTGGACTACCGCCCGCTTGAAGGCCTTGCTGAGCGTGTTTATGATATTCAGGGTAGAAAACCGGAAGTGGGAACCGACTTCAGGAAAGCTCTCGAAGATCCCGATGTGGATGCCCTTGTTATCAGTGCGCCAGATCACTGGCACACACCGGCAGCTATTATGGCAATGAAAGCAGGCAAACATGTATATATCGAAAAACCGGGGAGCCATAATCCCGCCGAAGCAGAACTACTGGTAAGAGCCCAGCAGCGATATGGCAAAGTAGTTCAGATGGGTAACCAGCAGCGGTCAGCTCCTGAATCGATTGAGGCCATACGGGAAATTCGGGATGGGTTAATTGGTGATGTGTACTATGCCAAATGCTTCTACGCCAATGCACGCGGGCCAATCGGTAACGGGAAAATTGTTGATGTGCCTGAATGGCTCGATTATGAACTGTGGCAGGGCCCTGCACCGCGAACCCCGTACCGCGATAATGTGGTACACTACAACTGGCACTGGTTCTGGAAATGGGGAACTGGCGAACTGCTGAACAACGGAACGCATGAATACGATATCTGCCGCTGGGCACTGGATGTAGGCCTGCCAAACAAAGTTGCATCGAATGGCGGACGCTACCACTACGATGATGACTGGGAATTTTATGACGTACAAAATGTGAATTTCGATTTTCCTGAGGGTAAATCCATAAATTGGGAAGGAAGAAGCAGTAACGGTTTCCGCTTTCTTGACGGCAAAGGGCGCGGATCGGTGATTTACGGAACCAATGGTACCATGTTTATTGACCGCGATGGCTACATTGCCTACAATCTCGACAATGAAGAGATCAAACGCCGTGTGCGTGACAGTGACTCAGATGGCCTTGATACTGTTGGCGGTGGTGACCTAACTGATAATCACATCATCAACTTTGCGGCGGCAATTCGCCAGGGCGAAAAACTAACTTCACCGATTGATCAGGGACAAAAGAGTGTAATTGCCCTGCACATTGGAAATATCGCACAGTATGTGGGCCGTTCTCTCAACCTCAATCCACAAACCGGCCGAATTATTGGTGATTCGGAAGCGATGAGCATGTGGCGGCGCGATTATGAACCGGGATGGGAGCCAAGAATTTAACTGTTACCGTTAGATGGAAAAACAGCATTCGTTCTGGGAGCGTGAAGAGTGGTTAAAACCTCCTGATCTGCTGGTTATTGGCGGCGGGATTGTGGGTGCATCCACAGCTCTCTTTTATAAAACGGAATTCCCCGAACACGACGTAGTTCTTGTGGATAAGGGAATTACACCCGAGGGGGCCAGCACCCGCAATGCCGGTTTTTCGTGTATCGGTTCCATATCCGAACATCTCGCTGACTTAAAAATTTCCGGAGAAGATACCGTGTTCAGGCGAATTGAGCGCCGTTGGTATGGCCTTCAACTTCTTCGCAATGCCATTGGTGACGAGGTAATGGACTATCTCAATACCGGCGGGTACGAAATTTTTAAAGATGAAGAATTGTACTCTGAGTGTGCCGATAAAATCATCTGGTTCAACCAAAAGTTGGAGGAGAAACTGGGGCTGGAATCTGTCTATACTGAAACAGTATTTGAGGGATATCCCGCCATTTTTAACCGGGTTGAGGGAGCCATCAACAGCGGCAAGCTGATGCGTACCCTGCATGAGAGGCTGAGCAAAATGGGCATTCGAACCTGGTGGAACAGCAGGGTTGCAAAAGTGGAAACCGGTTCAGTTACCTTTGAAAACGGATTCCAGATCAATCCCAAAAAAACGGTAATCGCCATTAATGGGTTTGTGCAGCGGCTTGAGCAAATTTCGGTAAAGCCTGCGCGGGGCTTTGTGTTTGTAACCAAACCGATTCCGGGTATGAAATGGAAAGGCACATTTCACTATGATGAGGGATACGTCTATTTCAGAAATATTGGCGACAGGCTGCTTCTTGGCGGGGGCAGAAATGTCGCGAAGGATGAAGAGACAACGGATCAATTTGGCACCAACCAAAAAATCAGGGATTATCTGATTCAGTTCGCCAACGAAACGCTAAATCTGCCCGATAACTGGGAGATCGATGTGGAGTGGAGCGGAATTATGGGGATGACTGAAAACAAGGAACCCATCATGAAAGAACTGAAACCCGGTGTTTGGGCCGCCGCAGGATTAAGCGGCATGGGCATTGCCATAGGCATGCAGGTGGCGAGGGAAGTGGTTTTGGAGTTGGGGTGATGTTTGTTCTGAGCATCGTTTTTAAACCGTCACTTTAATCATGTAAGGCATTGATCTAATTGGATATCAATCCGTTTAAGCCATAATTGGAAATGGCCTATGAATTACGCTCTTCAAGAATAACAGAGGAGAGATCTTTGCCCTTTATTTCGATTGGATTATACGCTGATTTCCAGGATGGTGAAGATGTATTTGGACGGTTAACAGGATTTATCTCTGCCATTGGTTTGCCATGTTTATATGTGACAATCGTTTTTCTCTTTCAACATCTTCTAAGTAACTGTATTTATTTTTTATAAGATTCACGAATCAAACTACTACCATTAAAATTTTTTTACCCGAATAAATCTGAATGGGAACCGGTACGTATTAGGATCAGTTCGTCATCGTGATCTTCAAAAATAAGCAACCAGTCAGGTTCAATATGGCACTCACGTGTACCGACATAATTACCGATTAATTTATGATCCCGAAATTTTTCATCCAGTAATTCACCATGAGCCAGTTGTAGAATTACCTGCTTGAAAACGTCAAATGACTTACCCCGCTTCTTCATTTTTTTGACGTCTTTTTTGAATCTGCTTGTGCGGGAAATCTTTTTCATCAAATATTCAGATCTTCAAACAACTCTTCAGTAGTATGAAATTCTTTCAATTTTAGCCCCTCTTTTGCATCGGTAATAGCTTGATGAGTTGTTTCATTTGGTATTTTCATCTCAAAAGGAAGGCCGCGCTGTAGTTTCACTTGTTTGAAAAAAATGCGTATGGCTTCTGTTGTGTTCAGCCCAAGCTGATTCAGGATGTGTTCCGTTTCTTTCTTAAGTCCCGGCTCTATTCGGGCACGAACGGTTGCAGTTTTTTTTGACATTGAAATTGGTTGGGTTTGACCTTGATTTAATGTAGCTCAATTGCGCTACAAGTACAACGGCAAAAAATGTTGTTTGGTACAAACCTTAAACAGGCAGCATTACCACTAATTATTAATCTTCTCATCCAGCTCGCGGAGAAGTTCTCCGTAGCGGGCCCAGTCGCCTTCTTCAAGGGCTGACAGCATATCGCGCCATGTGGAACGGATTTCACTAAGCTGCTGTGCGGATAGATCCGGTACGGTTCCCTCGGCAATGGCAGTTGCAGGAATTTCACCATCTGTAATTGCGGGTACTGCTGCGGCAGGCAGCATAAAATCAGCTTCCCGGCCAAAGAGTTCATAAATCGCCTGCTCAATGGTTGGCTGCATCGAAATGTAATCACCAATGGCAAGGATAACCCGCTGCAGCTGCGGGATCTCTACATTATCAGCCAGAAGGAAAACCGGCTCCACATAGAGGAATGAGTTTTCGATAGGTATCACCATCAAATTGCCCCTAATTACCCGCGATCCCCGCTGATCCCACAGGGCAATCTGGCGGGAAATTTCAGGATCCTGGTCAATCCGTGCCTCAATTTGGGCAGGCCCGTAAATCAGCCGTTCTTTGGGTAGTTTGTACACAATCAGCTCGCCGTAACTTCCGGGATCAGACTTTGCCGCCATCCAGGAGATCATGTTGTTTCGGTTTTCGGGCGTTAGCGGGCTGATGAGCATAAACTCAAGCTCCTCTTCACCGGGCAGCCTTGCAAGAACATAATAGGGCTCCATCAGAATGCTGCGCCCACCGTAACTTTCAAAGGGGCGTGTCCATAAATCCTCCTGGTTGTAGAATACCTGAGGGCGGGTCATGTGGTAACGTGCAAACGTTTCAATTTGCACTTCAAACAGATCCTGCGGATAGCGGAAGTGGTTATCGAGCCCTGCAGGTAGTTCATCCAGCGATTTAAACATGCCGGGAAAGATATTCTGATACACCTGCAGAACGGGATCTTCCTCATCAACCACAAAATAATCCACGCTGCCTTCGTAGGCATCAACCACAATTTTCACTGAGTTTCGAATATAGTTAAAGCGATTTCGGTACTGCTGTGAATATGGGAAGTGTGATGAAGTTGTGTACGCATCCTGAATCCAAAGCAGGCGCCCTTCGTAAAGCACCAGATAGGGATCGTTATCGAGCTGCAGGAAAGGCGTGATTTTGTTGATACGCTCCTGAACACTTCGCCAGATCTGCAGGCGGCTTTCGCTATGGATATAGTCCGACAGCAGAATGTTGATATCACCCAGCTCCCAGGCAAAGAGCAGCTTTCTGAAGAAATTAGAAATCTGTATACCGCCCCGCCCATCGTAATGGATGTACACATTTTCATCGCCATCGGGGTAGTGAAGCTCCTCAACACCGGAGTTCACAATGTAATATCCCCGGCTGTTTTCGCCATAATAAATTGCCGGATTTGTAACGGGAAGGTCGGGGCTGTCAGATACAGGTGGCAGGTTCCTGATGATAAGGCGTGGTTCGCCTTGACGATTAGTTTCCGTAACTGGGTTCATCACAAGCCCGTAGCCGTGTGTGTATTGCAAGTGCCTGTTTACCCATGTATCAGACTGGCTGGGCAGCCGGCGCGCAATTTCACGGGCGGCGAGCATCATTTGTGTTACACTACCATCCACCATGTATCGGTCGTTATCAATCGAGTAGAATTCGTAGTAAGAGCGGATTTCCTGCAACTGTTTGTAGGTGCCGAGCAGCAGCCTCGGATCCCAAAGCCGGATGTTATCAATCGCATCCTGATTGTTACGGATGTCGGCAATGGTGAGGGTGTCATCAGCCATATACTCCACCTCAGTAACATTATGTAGGTTGTATGCGAGGCGGGTCATGCTAATGTTCTTTTCCAGATAGGGAGTTTCAAGCTGCAGTTCGTTCGGCTCCACATTGAACTGTTGTACTACGGATGGAAGTAAACCACGCCCGAAAACCAGAACAACTACCAGCAGGCCGCCAAGTATCGGGATGAACCGATTGAGGTTAACCCAACGGTTGATGAGGAATACAAATGAAAGCAGCAGTGTGATGACAAAAAGCATCCAGATAGCCGGCAGCTGAACGGTTACAT
>SLLL01000032.1 GCA_007134085.1 Balneolaceae bacterium | reverse complement strand
GATTCATCTACCTTTACATTCTCAACCACAATGCCAACATATCTGTGGCATTTATCCGGATCCTCAATGGTTATGGTGATTTCATCTTCAAGGGAATTATCAGATTTTGGAGGCTCCAAATATGGATTTTTCAACTCATCACCGGTTACTGCCGTTAAATCTCTGGCAACCCCGATGTGGCATGCTGCATCAGGGCGGTTTGGTGTAAGCCCTATTTCAAAAACATAATCTTTTTCCGATTTCAGAACTTCCTTCAGTGGCGTTCCGCTTTTCAGGCTTTCATCAAGAATCATAATTCCGGAGTGGTCATCGCTAAGGCCAAGTTCAGATTCAGAACAGATCATACCGTTAGAGGTTTCACCGCGCAGTTTCGCTTTTTTGATGGTTAGAAAACTGCCATCTTTCATAGGCACAGGAATAACAGCACCGGTTTTAGCAACGGGTACTTTTTGCCCGGCTGCTACATTTTTGGCTCCGCAAATGATCTGAACTTTTTCACTGCCGGTATCTACATCACAAATTTGCAGTTTATCTGCGTTGGGGTGGGGGCGTACATCAAGTACTTCACCAACTACGTAGTTCTCTAAATCAGAACCAATCTCTTCAATGCCCTCAACTTCAAGCCCTAAAAGGGTCAGTTTATCAGCAGTTTCAGCAGGGGTGAGGTTTATTGTGGTGTACTCTTTAAGCCAGTTATAAGAAATTTTCATAGATGAAAAACGATATGAAATTTTGCGAAATTTCTAAGTTTTGTTGAGATAATTATCAGTTATTTATGACTTGAACTGTTCAAGAAAGCGAATATCGTTATCGTAAAGCAGGCGGATGTCATCAATTCCATATCGCAGCATAGCGATGCGGTCTACACCCATGCCAAAAGCAAAGCCGGTGTATTTTTCAGAATCTATCCCAACCGCTTCAAATACGTTAGGATCTACCATTCCGGCACCGAGAATTTCAAGCCATTGGCCGCCTTTTTCATTTTCCCACCATACATCCATCTCAATACTTGGTTCAGTAAAAGGGAAAAATGATGGGCGAACTTTGTATTTCACATCACTGCCATACATTAACTTTGCAAACATCACGAGGGTTTCAATCAGCTCACCCATGGTAACCCGTTCATCCACATACAGCCCTTCTACCTGGTTAAACTGAAAGTACGATTTTGCCGTTACTGCTTCATTTCTGTACACTCGGCCCGGCATAATTGATCGAACAGGTGGTTTTTGATCTTTCATCAGCCTGATTTGAACAGGGGAGGTGTGCGTTCTGAGAACGAGGTCATCACTGTCAGGATCATCAGTTTTTCGAATGAAAAACGTATCCTGCATATCTCGCGCGGGGTGGTCAGGCGGAAAATTTAGTGCCGTGAAGTTGTGAAAATCGTCTTCAAGCTCAGGGCCGTCGGCAATATTAAAGCCCAGGCGGAGAAATATCTGTTTTATTTCATCCAATGCATGGGTTAGGGGGTGGAAAGATCCGGTATAGGTTGGTTCAACGGGCAGCGAAATATCATCGAGTGCGCCGAATGTTTTAACTGTAGCTGATGCGAGGCGATCTTTAGCCTCATCAAATCGGTTTTGAGCGAGAATTTTTACTTCGTTCATCGCTTTTCCAACTACAGCTTTTTGATCTTTCGGCACGGAGCCCATCAACCCAAACATTGACTGTACTTTGCCATTTCTGGATAAGAATTCGAGACGAAAAGCTTCCAGTTGGTTTTCATTATCAATGGAAAAGTTTTGGATGGCGCTTTTTAACTCACCGATTTTTTCAATCATGATTTACTTTGTGTGTAGATGGTAACAGTTTGATGGTTGGTAGCTCTTAGTAAGCCTGAAATATAAGGCATGAGCTGTTAAACCTGAATGATTGTTTTGCAATTTGGAGTGGTTTTATCTCCACAAAATGGGGTTAAAAAAAAACCGGCAAGCCAAATGAATGACTGCCGGTTTAAAAACATAGTTTCAGGAAAGTTACTTAACTGCCTCTTTCACAATTGCTGCAAATGTTTCGGAGTCCCGAACAGCGATTTCTGCAAGCATTTTGCGGTTGATTTCAATTTCGTTCTCTTTCAAACCATGGATTAACTTAGCGTAGGTGGTTCCGTTTAGGCGGGCAGCAGCGTTAATTCGAGTAATCCATAGCCTTCGGAAGTTGCGCTTTCGTGCTTTCCGGTCGCGGTATTGGTACAAAAGACCTTTTTCAACCGCATTTTTGGCAACGGTATAAACGTTTTTACGTCTGCCCCAGTAGCCTTTCGCCTGCTTTAATATTTTGCGACGACGGCGACGGGAAGCCACCAGATTTCTTGAACGTGGCATTTTTTAACGTTTAGAGATTAATGTTTACGTTTCTCAGCTGTAGGGAAGCATTTTCTTAACCGCTTTTTCATCGGCTTCGTGAACCAATGTTGTTTGCGTAAGATTTCTTTTCCGCTTGCTGGACTTTTTCGTTAGAATGTGGCTTTTAAAAGCTTTTTTACGCTTAAGCTTACCTGAACCGGTAGGCTTAAAGCGCTTTTTAGCACCACTCTTAGATTTCATTTTGGGCATAATTAGCTCTTTTGTCTGAAAAATTAAAGACAGGTAAGATAAGGAGTAAAACCGTGTATTAAAAGCTGATCTTTAATTTTTGGCTGGCGCCAAAATCATAATCATTCGCCTGCCTTCCATGGTTGGCTTCGATTCAATTTTGCTCACATCATCCAGTGATTCTGCAAGCTCATTAAGAAGTTTTTCACCCTGGTCGGTGTAAAGCATATCACGCCCTCTGAATTGGACTGTGGCTTTTACTTTATCGCCACCGGTGAGAAATTCTCGTGCATGGCGAGTTTTAAATTCAAGGTCGTGATCGTCTGTAGTAGGCCTGAAACGCAGCTCTTTTACCTGTATTACATGCTGTTTTTTCTTAGCCTCTTTCTCTTTTTTCTTTTTTTCGTACATGAATTTGCCGAAGTCGATAATCTTGCATACTGGCGGATTGGCATCCGGTGCTACTTCTACAAGATCCATTCTGAACTGTTCGGCTATTTCAAGGGCACGATCGATAGATACAATTTCGTGTTCATCATCCGGGCGGATGAGCCTAACTCTCGAAGACCTGATTTCGTCGTTTACTTTTGGACGATCGTCGTTTCTTCTTCTAATGGGTGTGCGTCGTTTTGCGATAAGTTACCTCTGTATTTTATTGATGTTTGATCCTAAAATAATCTTTTTTTGGAATCTGAGTAAATTAAAATGAGTCAGATTTACTTTTTTGGTTTAGGAGGAAGTTCCATTGAGTCTATCTCTTCCTTCACTTTACCTAAAAATTCATCAAACGGAAACGTTCCGATATCTCCGTGTTTGTGCCGGCGAACAGAAACAGTGCTCTCTTCCTGTTCGCGCTCTCCCACAATAAACATGTAGGGTATTTTTCTGTTTTCCGCATCGCGGATTTTTGCACCAATTTTTTCTGATCGGGTGTCCACTTCAAACCTGGCACCGATGCTTGTAAGTTTTTCCGCACATACTTCAGCATAACCGTTAAAATCATCAGAAATAGGTAAAATGGCTATTTGAACAGGAGCCAGCCACACAGGAAAATTCCCTGCAAAGTGCTCAATCAAAATACTTACGAATCTCTCCATTGATCCAAATGGCGCCCTGTGGATGATTACCGGCCGGTGTTTTTCATTGTCGGAGCCCACATAGGTAAGATCAAACCGTTCCGGCATTACATAATCTACCTGAACTGTACCAAGCTGCCATTTTCGGCCAATAGCATCGCGTATAATGAAATCAATTTTTGGCCCGTAGAAACTGGCTTCACCCTCAACAATCTTGTAATCGAGCTCCAGTTCATCGGCAACTTCGTTGATCTCTTTTTGAGCACGCTCCCAGTATTCGGTATCGCCGCCGTATTTGCTGTCGTTATCATCGCGGAAGGAGAGGCGTATATCCACTGGCATTCCGAAGGTGTTGAAAACATATTGCGTAAGATTGATCACATTCTTGATCTCATCTTTAAGCTGATCGTGCGTACAATAGATGTGAGCATCATCCTGAGTGAATCCCCTTACTCGCGACATCCCATTCAGCTCCCCCGATTGTTCATATCTGTACACAGTACCAAATTCTGCCAGGCGAACCGGTAAATCGCGGTAGCTCTTCAGGTCATTCGCATATATTCGGTGATGATGAGGGCAGTTCATCGGTTTGAGCATGTATTCATCATCGTCCACTTCCATCGGGTTGTATTGCGAATCTTTATAATAAGGGTAGTGGCCCGATGTTTTATACAACTCAAGATTGGCGATGTGAGGGGTAATTACCTCCTGGTAACCGCGCCGCTTTTGTTCATCACGCAGAAATGCCTCGAGAGTTCTCCGCAAAACTGTTCCATTTGGCAGCCAAAGCGGAAGGCCGGGCCCAACCATGCTGTCCATCATGTAGATGCCAAGCTCTTTCCCAAGCTTTTTATGATCCCGTTTTTGTGCCTCTTCTATCTGCTCTAAATACTCATCCAGCATTTTTTGCTTAGGGAAGGTAATACCGTAAATGCGTGTAAGCTGTTTACTGTTTACATCACCACGCCAATATGCCCCTGCAATTTTTGTGAGTTTAACTGCTTTGATAGGTGAGGTATCCGGAAGGTGCGGGCCACGGCAGAGATCCGTAAAGTTTCCCTGCTTATAAAACGTGATTGTACCTTCATCAAGATCACTGATCAGGTCAACCTTATACTCGTTATTTTTCTCTTTGTAAAAGGTTAACGCTTCTTCTTTAGTAACTTCGCGTTTTTTGTATTCGGCTTTGGTTCGGGCCAACTCAAGCATCTTTTTTTCTACAGCAGCGAGCTGATCTTTTCCAAACTGTGTGTCGCCAAAATCTATGTCGTAGTAAAAACCATTTTCAATTGGCGGCCCAATGCCAAATTTCGCATCGGGATAAAGCTCCTGAACGGCTTCTGCCAAAAGATGTGCAGATGAGTGCCAGAACGTATATTGGCCATCTTCTGCATCCCATGTATTGATCGAAATTTTGCCGTTTCGGCGTAGAGGCTGATCAAGATCGAGAATATCACCATCTAAAGTTATGCTGTAGGCATTTCTTGCAAGGCCTTTTGAGATGCTTTCTGCCACATCGAGGCCTGTACTATTAGATGGGAAGGTTTTTTGGGTGCCGTCAGGGAAGGTAAGCGTAATAAAATCTTCTGACATCAGGTTTTATGAGTTCTGTAAATTTCTAATTTGTTTGAAAGTAAGCTTAAAAATAAGAAATCCCCTACTACCGAAAAAAGATATGTCAGATAATCGCTGTGAAAGTGAAATTAGACTAAAGTCAACAATCATTAGTATAAAAGGAAGATTTCTGGTTGTTAACTTTATTAACTTACACGATTAGTCTATTTTTGCAAGCATATAATGGAATCAATTTTGAAATAGCTTAGAGTAACAAGTTTAAATTCAATTGAAAGCAATTAAAGTGATATTATTTATGAAATGGTTTCGTTATTATCACTTATTCCCAAAAAATGATTACGAACTCTCATGAAGACAAAAGATCTAAAAGCGGCTATATCTTATTTACCGATAGAACAGCGAATTGAGATAGCTGATTATGTTTTAGAATCACTTAATCGTCCCGATCCTGAGGTAGAAGATGCTTGGCTGGAAGAGATTCAACGCCGGGAAAAAAAGTATAAGGAAGGGAAAGCAATTCTAATACCCGGAGAAAAAGTAATCAGCGACATTAGACAGCGCCTTGCCAAGTGAAGTTTGTATTTCACCATGAGGCTGAAAGAGAGCTCAATCGACAAATTGATTACTACGAAGAAATTTATCCAGGCCTAGGAGTAGAATTTTTTGAAGAAGTTGTATCAACAGTTTCCAGAGTAATCGAAAATCCACTTGTTTGGCAACAAATAAAATCAGGCCATAGAAGGTGTCTCACTAACCGATTTCCGTTTTCTGTTATTTATAGCACCGAAGAAAACAACAATTCAATACGTATTGTTTCTGTGAAAAGTCAATATCAAAAACCTGGATATTGGGAAGGGCGGAAATTTTAAAATCTCACAGTAAATCTGATTTAATATAAATTGAGAGAGAAAAATGAGCTTATTCAGTGAGGGATTACGTAATTACAATAGAGGAGCTAAAAAAAATGCACTTGTTTGATGGGAGTGGGTTCAGGCAGATTCGAACTGCCGACCTCCACGATGTCAACGTGGCGCTCTAACCAACTGAGCTATGAACCCGATAACCAAATATACCAATGCTTTTGATTGAGATGCAATGAAAATAACGAAAGCTTCTTTCAGCTCTTTATAAAGAGTTGTATTTTACAGGTCTTTGAAAATTTTGAAAAATTCCATGCAAAACAGAAGAGTTGCGCGCGAAGCTGCATTAAAAGCGATATACGCCGTTGAGTTAGGAAAAAATTCTACCGTTGACGTTACCAAGCTTATTATTAAGCACACTCTGAAAGAAGATACAGAGTCAATTAAATTTGCGGAAAAACTGCTATTGGTAACCGTTGATTTTGCGGTTAGCCACGATGAAATTATAGAGAAGCATATAAACAATTGGGAGGTTGACAGGCTCGCAGTTATTGATAAGCTTATTTTGAGAATGGCTATCACAGAACTGCTTAACTTTGATGAGATACCTACAAAAGTAACCATTAATGAAGCCATTGAGCTCGCAAAGCGCTACTCAACCAGAAAAAGCGGCAATTTTGTGAATGGAATTCTTGATGCAATTCTCAAAACCCTGATCAGCGAAAATAAAATCAATAAAAAAGGTAGAGGCTTAATAGAGGCCTCAAATCGTTAATGAGTAAAGAAATCGTAGCGATCGGAGACATTCATGGTTGTGTACGCACCTTGAAAACTCTCTGGAATAAATTAAAGCCATACAAAGACGCCACGCACGTTTTTATAGGGGACTATATTGACCGGGGGCCAGCCTCTCGTGAAGTTGTTGATTTTTTGCTTGATGTTCGGTTCGACAGGGAATGCATTTTCTTGCGTGGCAATCACGAGCAGATGCTTATAGATGCACTTACATCAAACAATGTTGAAAACTGGCTCTATAATGGTGGTGATATTACGTTACGGTCTTATCACAATCCTAAATCGGTTAAAGACCTTCCTGCTGAGCATCTCGAGTTTTATAAAGAGACCAAACTATTTTACGAAACTGATTCCTATTTCTTTGTTCATGCCGGTGCTCCACCGCATCTTACCATTGCAGAAAGCAAACTGAATGTGGAATCAGAACATTTCTATCTCTGGGGCAGAGAGCACCTGAATGCATTTGAAGTACCCTGGGAAAAAACAGTAATCTTTGGGCATACTCCACGGCCATATCCCATCAGAAAAAAGATGATGGTTGGCATAGATACAGGCTGCGTGTACAATGAACTCGGTTACGGCAAACTTACAGCAGTTGTTTTGCCTTCAATGGAATTTGTACAGCAAACTTCTCTTGATTGACTTTTTAGCCTATCAAAACAATAAGAAAATAATCAGATAAATAAACCGACCGAAGTATGAGTTTAAAATGCGGCATCGTAGGCCTTCCAAATGTAGGCAAATCAACGCTGTTTAATGCACTGAGTAATGCAGGTGCTGAATCAGCGAACTTTCCGTTTTGTACCATTGACCCCAATATTGGCCTTGTTCCGGTGCCTGACAACCGTTTGAATAAACTTGCTGAATTACTGAACCCGGGGCAGGTATTGCCGGCAACCATTGAATTTGTGGATATTGCAGGGCTTGTAAAAGGTGCATCAGAAGGAAAGGGGAAGGGGAATGCGTTTTTGTCTCACATTCGTGAAGTGGACCTGATTGTACATGTTGTTCGCTGTTTTGATGATGATGACATCATTCATGTGGAAGGATCTGTTGACCCAGAGCGGGATATCAGAATTATTGAGGATGAACTGATTCTTAAAGACCTTGAAAGTGTTGAGAAGCGAGCTGAAAACCTGCGTAAACAATCCAAAACCGGTGATAAGAAAATAAAACAACAGTTTGAAGTAGTTGATGCTCTGAAAACGCACCTTGAAGATGGCAAAACAGTACGAACATTTAGCTCTGATGACACTGTTAAAGAGCTTTACAAAGATCTCTTTTTGCTCTCCGCCAAACCGGTTCTCTATGCATGCAATGTTGCTGAAGGGGACATTAACACCGGTAATGAATATGTGGACAAAGTACAGAAGATAGCTGATGAGTTTGAGGATAATCTTGTTACATTTTGTGCCAAGATAGAAGCAGAGATTGCCGAGCTTGAACCGGAAGAGAAAGAGATGTTCCTGGAAGAGCTTGGCGTTGAAAATTCAGGACTCGACCGCCTTATTCAGGCTGCTTATGAAAATCTTGGGTTGATTACTTACTTTACTGCGGGCCCGAAAGAGGTTAGGGCTTGGACCATCACAAAAGGCACCAAAGCACCACAAGCAGCCGGTGTAATTCACACAGATTTTGAGAGGGGATTTATCAGGGCAGAGACTATTGCATATGATGATTATGCTTCACTCGGTTCAGAAAAAGCTGCTAAAGAGGCCGGAAAAATGCGCCAGGAAGGGAAAGAGTATATTGTAAAAGATGGCGATGTGATGCTCTTTAGGTTTAATGTGTAGCTTTATTTGTTGATCAATACGGATGCTTGAAAGTGTTCTGGGATTGAATAAATAAAGCTAATTTTCATCTGAATTTACTTCATCGGATTTTAAGTTATTCTTCAGGTATTCTAGGTTCCAGATTTTTTCAGCTCTGGTTCCAATAAACCAGAATGAGATTGCGAGTATCGCAAAGAAAATGGCTTTGTGAGTTCCATCCCAAAAAAACTCGAAATATTTGGTGTAGAGGTTTATGAATAGAAACGTAATACCAAAACTGCGCGATGTGTAATCATCATACTTTAGCCCGTAAATAATTGCGGCGATTGCAACCAGGCCAAATAACAAACCCCAGTGGAACAGCTCGATCTGTTTTGCGTCGTACCAGCTGCTTATATCGCCATAATTTCCAAAAATTGAGAGCAACCACAACGATATAAACAGGTAAAGCAACCCGATTACATACGTGCTTTTTTGGAGTATCTTAATTCGATCATACTTCATCATAAAAAAGCTAAGCCCAACCAGTACAGAACCAAAGAGTACAAATCGAAGAGGGTAGTTCATCCCCAAAAAATATGCACCCCAGCCTGATATGTAACCAGTCTGTGTGCCAAACCATGTACCAAGCGAGAGTAGTGAAAAAATCCAGATTAGTTTTGAGGGAAACCACATTCCCAGAATACCATATACAATGGTTGATACAAGAATAAGCATGGAATAATGGCTCTCTTCAATTTCCAGTGTGATACCAAAATAGGTTATCGAAAGCCCTGTTAAGAGAATACCAATGAAAAAAATAGATTCGTTGCTGTAAATTTTGTCCGGCTTATGATCTCTTCTTTTAATTCCGGTGTAGTAAAAACCCGCAGCTAAAATTGCAAAAAGCAAACTCAGTGCAAATACCGGCAATGAGAAAAATCTTTCTATAAGATTCATCAGCAATTCATCAGCAATCAGCGCTGTGAAGGCTATAACGATGCAAATCAGTGCAGCCCAGAAAGAGTATTTTGCAAGCTTTTTCCAGTCGAATGCTGTGATTTCATAACTCTCTTTAAGAATTTCAGCTGTCTCTTTTGATAGCTTACCACTCTTTTCCCAGGCATCGATCGTATCGGTAAGAAATGCTGACTGTTTTCTGCTAAGCTTCATTGCTTTGAATTTCTGCGTTGTAGTTTAGGCCAAAATCAACGAAAAATCTGCTGAGATTATATCTGCTTAGCTCAGTCAGTAATGATATTCTGCAAAGATGGTATCCGTTCTTTAAAGCGCATTGGTGCATTCCTGTTTGGAGCGAGCTCGGGCTCAATCCGGTCGTGAACCACCCAGGCTTCTGGGTAACGGTTTTTTACCAGCCTTGAAAACTCGATTGCCTGATTCCGATCTCTGAAATCCCCGGTACGCACCCTGTAATAGGGTTGACGAAAAAGCACATATACCTCAGGTTCATAATTTTCAAAGCGTTCGTTGGCCCACGCCCTGAAATCATCCTGCAGTGAATCTGCCTCGGCAACATTTCGGGTTGATATGATCTGAACCCGAAAACCGGCATAGCGTTCAGCTTCGCTCTCTTCGCGAACTACTTCACGTAAAAAGATATCGGGGATGTCGTGCTCGATAGTGGCAAACCGATCACTGAGACGGCTGCGGTTTTCATAAAGAAGCCGGTCGAATTCATCCATTTCAGCTGCGAGATACTCTTCAGCAATCTCTTCGTCGATATCAAAAAGAGGCTGATCGGGGCCGGCTTCAGTCACGGTTTCAGTAGTTCCGCAACCGGCAATTAGAAGAGCGATAAAAATTGATATATAAAAAATGAATCTCATCTTTTGCAGATAGTTTAAAAGCCTACCGGGTGCCACGTTGTTTTGGTTTCCATGAATTCGAGAACTAAATACGGATTTTCGTGCTCAACAGCGAACCAATCATCCGGCGAATAGTGTGAGGTTCGCTTCACGCTTATAGATGCATTTTCATCTATAAGTTTCCGTGTTTCTGGTTCTTCAATCGAGTTAAAGATAGCATTCACATCTTTATGGCTACTGAGTGAATCTACCATTTCACTTCGGTAGCCGGTTAGGATATTTATAACGCCACCGGGTACGTCTGAAGCATGCAGAACTTCACCAAAACTAACAGCAGGGAGTGGATTGGTTTCTGATGAAACAATAATACACGTATTTCCGGATGCGATTACAGGTGCAATCATGGAAATAGCAGATAGTAGTGGATTCTTATCAGGTGCGATAATGCCAACAACGCCTGTGGCCTCCGGTGAGCTGAAATTGAAATGGGCACTTGCAACAGGATTCACAGTGCCAAATACCTGGCTGATTTTATCCGTCCAACCCGCAAAATAGATGAGCCTATCAATAGCTGTATGAACTTCTACGCGTGCATCTTTCTCTTTTACACCGGCCAGCTCGAGCTCTTTTACAAACTGCTCTTTTCGCCCTTCAAGCATTTCAGCAATTCTGTAGAGCACCTGGCCACGGTTGTAGGCAGACCTGTTGCTCCAGTCACCAAAAGCTGTCCTTGCCGCAACAACTGCATCTCGTAAATCTTTTCGGGTGCACCTGCAGGCATTGGCAATGTGTGTGCCTTTGGGATTGGTAACACGGTACGTTCTATCCGATTCACTTCTCGGGAATTTACCGCCCACGTACGTTTTATAGGTTTTTAAAACTTCTAATCTTTCAGCCATTCGTTGTATCGTATTTATGTTTTAAAACTTTACATATGGATAGAGCCCATGAAGGCCGCCTTCTCGTCCCATTCCGCTCTCATTGTAACCACCGAAAGGAGACGTTGGATCGAATTTGTTGTACGTATTTGACCACATTACTCCTGAGCGGATACTTTGCCCTGTTTTAAATATTTTTGAGCCTTTATCAGTCCAGATACCACTTGCCAGCCCATAAGGTGTATTGTTGGCTTTTTCGATGGCTTCAGCTGGTGTTCGGAATGTTTGTATGGTTAAGACCGGTCCGAATATTTCTTCCTGAACTATTCGGTTGCTTTGGCTCACATTGGTAAAGATGGTAGGTTTGCAGAAGTAACCATTTTCCGGAACATTGCACGAGCTTTGATACATTTCAGCTCCTTCATTAAGGCCAATTTCAAGATACTGTTGAATACGCTCAAACTGCGCTTTTGAGTTGATTGCACCTATATCGGTATTTTTATCGAGCGGGTCGCCAACGATGAGCGTTTCCATACGGTCTTTCAGTTTTTGAATCAAAGTATCAGCTACTCCTTCCTGAACAAGTAGGCGGGAGCCTGCACAGCACACATGCCCCTGATTGAAGAAAATGGCATTGATAATTCCTTCTACGGCCTGATCCAGCGGAGCATCTTCAAATACTATATTTGGGCCTTTGCCACCAAGTTCCAGTGTAAATTTCTTATCGGTTCCTGCAAGTGTTTTTTGTATGATCTTGCCAACTTTTGTAGAACCGGTAAAAGCAATCTTGTTTACATCGGGGTGGTTTACAATCTCTGAGCCAGTTTGCCCTGCACCGGTTACAATATTTACAACACCTTCAGGCAAGCCACTATCTTTGCAAATTTCAGCAAATTTCAGTGCGGTAATTGGTGTAGATTCTGCCGGTTTCAGCACAACGGTATTGCCTGTTGCAAGGGCAGGGGCAATTTTCCAGGCGAGCATCAGCAGGGGGAAATTCCAGGGAATAATTTGTCCGCATACTCCGAGTGATTTTGGCTTGCGTCCCGGGAAAGCGTATTCCAGTTTATCAGCCCAACCGGCATAATAAAAGAAATAGGCTGCGGCAAGAGGAACATCTACATCACGGGACTCCCGAATGGGTTTTCCGCCATCCATCGACTCAGTGATTGCAAATTCCCGCGCTCGTTCCTGAATCATTCGGGCAATACGGAAGATGTATTTACCACGCTCTTTACCTGAAAGCTTAGGCCAGGTTTTATCGTATGCTTTCCTGGCTGCTTTAACGGCACTGTCCACATCTTCAGAGGTGCCCTCAGCAAATTCACACAAAACCTTTTCAGTCGCCGGATTAATGGATTTCATGTAACGCCCTTTTACAGGTGCAACAAACTCTCCGTTTATGAAATGATTGTATTTTGGATCAATTTCGACAAAATCGCTGCTTTCCGGTGCAGCACTGTATTCCCAAAAGGATGCAAAATCAAATTTCAGGTCAGAATTTGGCGAGGTTGGTTTTGGAGAACCGTTTGTTGTCTTGTCCACAGGTTGGTTCGTGCTTATCGTATCAGACATAATTGTTTATCTTCAGCTTAATCGTTCGAAAAATAGTCGATGCTTTGGTAAACACCGGTCTCTTGTTTTACAATTTGCATTAGTAAATCATTGGTGAGAGAACTTGCCCCAAACCTGAACCACTCGGGAGTGAGCCATGCAGCACCAAGCGTTTCTTTTACAAGTACAAGATATTGTAGTGCTTCTTTAGCTTTTCGAATGCCACCGGCAGGTTTCATGCCAACCATTGTGCCGGTTTCTATGTAGAAATCGCGAATGGCTTCCAGCATCACAAGCGTAACGGGTTGTGTGGCTGCCGGAGATATTTTTCCGGTTGATGTTTTTATAAAATCAGCCCCAGCATACATGGCGATATCACTGGCTTTGCGTACATTTTCGAGCGTTTCCAATTCGCCCGTTTCAAGAATAACCTTTAGATGAGCCGAGCCGCATGCCTCTTTCACAGCAGCAATTTCATCAAAAATAAATGAATAATTTCCTTTCAAAAATTCACCTCTGGAAATTACCATATCAATTTCATCAGCACCCTGATCAACAGCAAAGCGGGTATCATCAAGTTTGATGTGCAGCTGCGCCATGCCACTGGGAAATGCTGTAGCTACACTTGCAACTTTTACATTAGTGCCCTTGAGTGCTTTCTTAGCTGTTGCAACCATATTTGGATAAACACAAACAGCAGCGACGTGGGGTAGATGGGGCATAGGAGCGTAAGGTGTGCGGGCTTTACTGCATAACTGAATAACCTTGCCTTCAGAATCTTTTCCTTCAAGCGTAGTATGATCAATCATGCTGAGCGCAAGTTTCAAAGCCTGTAACTTCGACTCTTTTTTGATACTGCGCTTATTTAATCTCGAAACGCGCTCCTCAACCCCAATTTTATCAATTGGAATGGTTTGTTTAAAATCTGGTATTTCAGCAATGCTCATGGCTAAAAACTCAAAACTTGACTATAACTTTTAATGAGTCCAAATGTACGGATATTCATCACGCTGAAAAAATTGATTAATAAGAGCGGTTTTGAAATCTTACAAGAAGTGCGTAAGTTGGCGTAAATAGAAATACAAAATGGCGCATTATGAAAAATAAATCAATAGTTGAAGAGCCTGCAGTACCCTACATCTCCTGGGATTTATCAAGTGCGTTGAAGCAAATAAACGACGGGCTTGGAACCAACATTTTGCGTCTTATACAGGCAAGATTAGATATTTCAAATGCAGAACTATCGTCATTGCTGCTGGTATCACCCAGAACCCTCGACAGGCGCCGAAAAGAGAGTGCACTCCCCCCGGATGAATCAGAACGATCATTCCGAATAGCACGCTTAACCGATCTTGCAGCTATAGTTCTCGGAGATATGGAAAGTGCCGCAAATTGGTTCAAAAAGCCCAACTATGCGTTAGGAAATCAAACTCCAATCGAACTGATGCGAACCGAGCCAGGTGCCAAACTTGTTGAACGTACACTTCGCCAGATTGAGCACGGCATTTCAGTATAAATTATGTCACAGATAACCGTTTGGCGCATCTGCCATAAAGAGTTTGGTGATTCAGCTTTTTCGGGCAGGGGAGCATACCTTTATGGAGGCAGATTCAATAGTGAGGGATTTTCGGCTGTTTACACTGCTGGGTCACTGTCACTTGCAATGCTTGAAATACTTGTACGAAGTAACAATAGGTCGAGCCTTCAGCATTATGAAATCTTTAAAGCGGAAATTTCTGAAGATTCTATATTTGAACCCAATCCGCTTGAGTTGCCAAGCGGCTGGGATGATTTGCCCCACGGAATGAGTTCACAAAAATTTGGTGATGCTTGGATTCAATCTAACAGATACCTCGCACTGAAAGTACCAAGTGTAGTGGTTTCTGTTGAACACAACTATATACTCAATCCTAATCACAAAGAGTTTGAGCGGCTGCCAGTCTTAAAGATGGACAATATCAGTTTTGATCAAAGGCTATTTGGATGATGTGTGTGATTTAACCTGACAAACTATGATTTCATCAACCTTTCGGAGCCGCAGCTAACAACTCTTCACTGGCTTTATCTGCAAAACGTTTGAAATTATCCCTGAACATTTGGGCAAGCTGAGCTGCTTTTTTATCGTATGCTTCTTTATCAGCCCAGGTATTTCTTGGAATCAGTATTTCAGCAGGCACTCCTTCAACCTTTTCAGGAATCTGCAGGCCAAAGATAGGCTCTTTATAGTAGTTAGTATTTTTAAGATTCCCTTCGATAGCTTCACTAAGAAGTTTTCGGGTATGTGGCAAGCTCATTCTCTTGCCTGTGCCGTACATGCCGCCGGTCCATCCTGTGTTTACCAGCCAAACAGTTGCACTATGCTTTCTGATTTTTTCAGCAAGCAACTCCGCGTAAACTGTGGGATGCAGCGGCATGAAAGGAGAACCAAAACAGGCAGAGAATGTAGCCTGTGGCTCGTTTACGCCACGTTCGGTTCCAGCTACTTTTGCAGTGTATCCGCTTATAAAATGATACATAGCCTGCTCCGGTGTAAGCTTTGAAATAGGAGGTAGCACACCAAACGCATCGGCTGTGAGAAAGATGATATTCTCAGGATGATTCCCTAAGCCGGTTTCACTGGCATTTGGAATAAAGAAAATTGGGTACGCACACCGGGTATTTTGTGTGAGAGAATCATCATCAAAATCAGGAACACGATTTTTATCGAGAACTACATTTTCGAGTATGGTACCCGGCATCTGTGTGGTCTCAAAAATTTCCGGCTCATTCTCAGCGGTTAGGTTTATCGTTTTTGCATAACAACCGCCTTCAAAGTTGAAGATGCCATTATCGCTCCAGCCGTGTTCATCATCTCCGATAAGGATTTTGTCAGAATCGGCAGAGAGGGTGGTTTTACCGGTACCCGACAAGCCAAAATAGACCGAAGTTTTACCGTGTTTATCCATATTAGCGGAACAGTGCATTGGCATCACATTCTGCTGTGGTAGCAGGTAGTTCATTACCGCAAAAATACCTTTCTTTACTTCACCTGAATAAAGTGTACCTCCAATCAAAATCAATTTCTTTTTGAGATTACAGAGAATAAAGGTGTTGGTTCGGGTTCCGTCAATTTCAGGATCTGCCTGAAAATTTGGAGCGGCAAGAACTGTAAATCCCGGTATGTGATTTTTCAGTTCTTCATCAGATGGATTGATAAACATATTGTGTGCAAAAAGGGCGTGATATGCCACTTCACTTACTACACGCACATTCAGCCTGTAGGCGGGATCAGCACCACAGTAGAGGTCTTTAACATAGAGATTCTTACCATCGAGGTAATCCACAACTTTCTTGTGCAGATTATCAAATACTTCCTCACTTACCGGTTTGTTAATGCTGTTCCAGTCGATCTGGTCTTTTGTTGTCTCTTCCTCAACAATAAAGCGGTCTTCCGGTGATCTTCCGGTATATTTTCCCGTTAACACGCGGAGTGCCATTTTATCGGTAAGTACTGCTTCATGATTTTTAATTGCTTCTTCGTAAAGCTGTGATGTGGTAAGATTCCATAGTGCAGTGCCATTTTTTCGTAAGCCCAGATAGTTGAGATCTACACTGCTTTTTGGTTGATTTTTATAATCAATACTCATGAATGATATTCTTATTTTGTGATTCTTTGGTTAGTTGACAGGTTTTTAAACTAACAGGACAATTCATATAAAATTTTGGGTTTGTAAAGGTATGGCTTTCATCAATTTTTATAAAACAAAAGCGCTTTTTTAACTTATTATTGAAGTTTTTATCAAAACCTTAAAACGTTCTTAGATACCTGATTCAATCACTTATCAATTAATAGATTCACATAAATATTCTTAATCAAATGACGGCAGCACGTGTAGCACTTATTCAATATTCTTGCAGTACTATAAAATCAGAAAACATCGAGAAGGCGGAATCGTCCATTGAGCAAGCTGCCAAAGAAGGAGCTGATGTTGCAGCACTGCCTGAGTTATTCAGCACCACATACTTCTGCAGGGAAATTGGCCAGCAATTTTTTAGCTGGGCAGAGCCTGTTCCCGGGGCCACAACTGAGCATTTCTGTAACCTTGCCAAAAAGCTGAACATTGTAATTTTGTTACCGCTTTTTGAGCGAAAAGCCGCCGGTATTTATTTCAACACTATGGTTGTAATTGAGAGAGACGGCACTATTGCGGGAATTTACCGCAAAATGCATATACCGGATGATCCTGGGTTTTATGAAAAGTACTATTTCACTCCTGGCGATCTGGGGTTCAAAGTGTTTGAAACCAGTGCCGGAAAAATCGGAACGCTGATCTGCTGGGATCAATGGTTCCCTGAAGCAGCACGAATTACAGCCTTAAAAGGGGCTGATATTCTTGTTTACCCCACAGCAATAGGAACACTGCCGGAAGAGAGTGATACCGATAAAGCGGAGTTTTCTGATGCATGGAAAACCATTCAGCGCAGCCACGCCATTGCTAACGGATGCTATGTTGCGAGCATAAACCGTGTCGGTATGGAAGGTGGTACAACATTTTGGGGCAACTCTTTTATATGCGGGCCATTTGGACAGATGATCACTGAAATGGGTGAAGAGGAGGGAGTGCAAATTGCAGAGATTGATTACAGGACTATTGAAAATCACCGGCAGATTTGGCCTTATTTCAGGGATAGAAGAATTGATGCTTACGAGGATATTTTAAAGAGGCATTTGTAGAAATCTCAATAAAAACTTAAGCTTCCGAAGTTTCTCCATATTTTTCAAAAGAACTCACTTTATCTCGCATTAATTTTCATATCTGACCAAAACTTTAAAATAAATTGAATCACCCAAAAACATGAAACCTCTCGACTTCGACCAGTCGGAAATACACCGACTGGTCTTCGCTCAAGATGACAGGGCAGTTCTTAATCTATAGGCGGCGCATAACGATTTAAATAGACCAAAGGTTAGTCTGCGCCGCCTGATTGCACTAAATGCACCTGTCAAATTGAGCGAAAACCTTTACAGCTATATCGTAAATGGCCGAAGGCGAGGGATCTTTAATAAATATTGCAATAGAACTACTACCTGTTTCACTTCCTTTTCCGGCTTTTTCCCACCTCAAATTTCTTTATCTTTTAAGGCTGTATAACTATCTAAGCGAATAATTTAAAACAACAGATGAGCTCATACGATCCCTCCAGAATTGAGAAAAAGTGGCAAGATTACTGGTTAGAAAATAAAACCTTCAAAACACCGGAAGATCACGATAAACCGAAATACTACATCCTCGATATGTTTCCCTATCCAAGCGGATCGGGTTTGCATGTTGGCCATCCAGAGGGATATACAGCTACAGATATTTTAGCTCGATACAAAAGAATGAAGGGCTACAATGTTTTACATCCAATTGGGTGGGATGCATTTGGCCTGCCTGCTGAGCAATATGCTGTTAAAACAGGAACACATCCAAGAATAACCACTGAGAGGAATATCATCCGGTTCAGAGAGCAGCTGCAAATGCTTGGCTTCTCTTACGACTGGGATCGAGAAGTTGACACTACCGATCCAAATTACTACAAATGGACCCAATGGATTTTTCTAAAGTTGTTTGAACGCGGGCTTGCTTATGAAGATGAACAGCCTGTGAACTGGTGCCCTGAGCTTGGAACTGTTCTTGCCAACGAAGAGGTGATAGACGGCAAAAGTGAAGTTGGCGGTTATCCTGTTGTTCGGCGCCCAATGAGGCAGTGGGTTCTGAAAATTACAGCGTATGCTGAGCAACTGTTAAATGACCTTGATGATCTCGACTGGCCTGAGTCAACCAAAGAGATGCAGCGCAACTGGATCGGTAAATCAATTGGTGCTGAGGTGGATTTTGCCGTCCCTGAACACAATGAAAAAATCAGGGTGTTTACCACCAGGCCTGATACACTTTTTGGCGCAACCTACATGGTTCTGGCACCCGAGCATCATCTTACGGATATCATCACAACGGATGAACAACGTGATGAAGTGAACACTTACAAGGAGAAAGCGGCCAATAAATCAGACCTGGAGCGTCAGGAGCTCACCAAAGAGAAAACAGGCGTATTGACAGGTGCATATGCAATTAACCCTGTAAACGGGGTAGAAATACCTATCTGGATTGCTGATTATGTGCTTGCTCACTACGGCACAGGTGCAATCATGGCGGTGCCAGGCGAAGATGAACGTGATTGGGAATTTGCTGAAAAATTTGGCCTTCCAATTATACGAACCGTTCAGCCACCGGAGGATTTTGACGGAAAAGCGTACACCGGAGATGGCCCATCCATTAACAGTGATTTTCTTGATGGGTTGCACATTACCGATGCCAAGACAAAGATGAATCAATGGCTTGAAGAGAACGGGGTTGGCAAGAAGAGTGTGAACTACAAACTTCGCGACTGGCTCTTTTCACGTCAGCGCTACTGGGGCGAACCATTCCCGATTATTCATGTAGATGGTGAGCCAAAGGCAGTTTCGGTTGATGATCTACCCGTTACACTTCCTGAAGTGGACGACTTTCAGCCAACCAAAACAGGCGAGCCACCGCTCGCACGGGCTAAAAACTGGGTGGAGACAACCGACCCTGAAACCGGCAAAAAAGCACTCCGCGAGACAAACACCATGCCGCAATGGGCGGGTTCTTGCTGGTACTATTTGAGATACATCAGCCCCGACTTTGATGGCGGCCCGGTAAATCCTGAGGAAGAAAACTACTGGATGCCGGTTGACCTCTATGTTGGTGGCGCTGAACACTCTGTACTGCACCTGCTCTATGCACGCTTCTGGCACAAAGTTCTTTACGACTGCGGAGTTGTATCTACAAAAGAGCCATTCCAGCGCCTTGTGCATCAGGGGATGATTCTTGGTGAAGTGGAGTACACCGCTTACGAAAAAGATGGAAAAATCATTAGTGCAGAGGAAGCTGCCGGGCTTGAAGGTGTAAAACGAGTTCCCCTTTCTGAAACAGATGTTGAGAAGAAAGAAGAGCGGTTTGTGATGAAAGATACCGAGATTACGGTTGATGCCAGGGCGCACAAAATGTCGAAATCGCGCGGTAATGTGATCAATCCTGATGATGTGGTACTTAAATATGGTGCTGATTCACTGAGGCTCTATGAAATGTTTATGGGGCCTCTGGAGCAGGTTAAGCCATGGAGTACAAAAGGGGTTGAGGGTGTGAACCGTTTTCTGAACCGATCCTGGAGGCTTTTTCTTGCCGGTAATGATAACGAATGGAGAGTTACTGAAACTGAACCCAATCGCGATCAGCTGAAGGTGCTGCACGAAGCCATCAAGAAAGTAACGGATGACATCGAGAATATGCGCTTTAACACAGCCATTTCTGCATTGATGATATTTGTTAACGAAGCCAACCAGTGGGATTCGCTGCCCAAAGAAATTGCCGAGACGTTTTTAATTTTGCTCTCACCTTTTGCTCCGCATATCGCAGAAGAGCTTTGGAGCCAGATGGGCCATAAAGAATCAATCGCTTTTGAAGAATGGCCTGAGCATAATGAGGAATACCTGAAGAGCGACACAATCGAGCTTCCTATTCAGGTAAACGGAAAAGTACGGGCTAACATCACCATTCCTGCAGACAAAGTGAAAGACAAAGGTTTTGTGATTGGCCTGGCTAAACAAAACAAAAATATTCAGCGCCATCTTGATGGCACCGTAATGATCAAAGAGATCTTTGTACCGGGGCGGATTGTTAATCTTGTTGTGAAGCCGGCATAAGCCGTTTAATCTTCCATTTGCGTATTACTAACGAATGAGATGTATCGGCTATCGGGCGACCAGCTCGGTACGTTGATGGCACCCTGGCCTCCGTACAAGTATGCAATCACTTCAGGATCTCCGCCATCCAGCGGCATTTTACGAAGGTAAACATGCTTGTAAAACGGGTGATCTCCTGATGGAACATCCGGCAGATAGGAGAGAAAGACAACAGTTTTGCCATCCGGCGAAATGTGCGGGAACCAGTCCTGATACTCATCAAATGTTAGCTGCTCCTGGTTGCTTCCATCGGGGCGCATTCGCCAGATCTGCATAGTGCCTGTACGCTCGGAATTGAAATAAATGTACTTGCCATCAGGCGTATATTCCGACCCGTCATCAAGCCCGGGCGTATCGGTAAGTTGAACCTCTTCGCCGCCATCCACGCTGATTTTGTAAATATCGTACTGCCCGTTTCTCAGCCCGGTATATGTAAGTGT
>SLLL01000015.1 GCA_007134085.1 Balneolaceae bacterium | reverse complement strand
TTACCAAAAAGGTAACGAATGGAGTGAGATATATAATCCCTAAATTCGATACATGGAAAAATACAGGGTGAATACAGAACCCGGGCATCATCGAGATTATGCTTAACACCCAAAAACCCAGGTGGTAACCCAGAAGAATTTTGTAGTAAACCGATGCACCGCCAAGCAGAATTACAAACACCAGCCCAAAGAGTAGGTAAAAACCGGCAGGCGTAGTGTAGTAAATGGTATCATACTTCTCGTTGCGCTCATTATAAACGTGGATAATGGTAGACGTAGGCCTGCTTTGGTCAACATAAATGGTTTTGTTGCAGTGTTCTTTGGCTAACTCAACTTGAGGTAAAACTGTATAAGTGGTAACTAAACCGCGGACACTGCTCCATACTGTGAAGTAGAAAAGAGTGAGCAGAACAACAAATAGAATGCGTTTCAGTACGGTTTGCATTGGTCAAACCTCTTTTCCAAGTTCAGTAGCTTTTTTGCTGATGATATCAAGCATAATTTGCGTCATATTCTGCTTATCAGCCAGCATTTTTCTTCGGCGTTCTGCATACTTCTCTGAGTGATCATGCTCTAAAATTTTAGCGGCTCTTTTTAAAGCACTTTCGCGTTCCTGCTTTCTGTTTCTGTAGCGATACACCAATCCATAGGTGTCACCTAATTCGTTGATATAGCCAAGCCGGTTATTATTCACAAATATAGCCGGTACTCCAAGCATGGCAGCTTCAGAGCTCATTGTACCGCTTCCACCTATAACCAGCCGAGAAAACGCAATTACATCATGAATTTGCTCTTCAGAAACTTGCAACCTGTAGGATTGAAGATCAGCAGGTAAACTCTCTTCGGACGAAATCCACACTGTTGCATATTTTTTCAGGTTGTTAACCATCTCACGTTTTTGATCATCGGTTATACCGGGATGGCCAATATCATGCGTGGCATGATTTCCCACGAAGCGAAGCAGTACGTAATTTTCACCTGTTATCTTTTTGATCTTTTCGTTCGGTGTAAAATGATCTGGGTGCAGATATGCCAGTTCCATATACGATGGAACCAGTTTTTGCCGATTTTCATCAGCCTCAGTGAATGAATCGGGAGAATAAACATCGGGTTTGAAAAAGCGAAGCACAGTTTTAAAAAGGGCTGCACTCTCAGTATCATTGAACATAATATTTGGAACCCCATGCAACCGAGCCATCATAGCCAGATAGGGCGAAGCGTGGCTCATACATATATCCGGTTTTAATGTAACAATACCCTCATGCAGTTTTTGCAGACTTTTGATTGTGTATGCGAGCCTGTCAGTTATTAACCTGCCGCCTTTCCCCTTGCTGATGAATTCGAACCCGTATGTAGAAAGTAACTTATGTGTTACATCTTTATCGCGCGCATAAATACTTACTTCATGTCCCCTATCTTGTAAGAAGGTTATGGTGTTACGAAAGTAATGCACATCGGCCGGATGCCCGATGTCAAATAGAAATTTCATTCAGAGTAGTATACTTAGCACATTAATTTTCAGGGGATTCTCTCAAATAGAAAGTAACTGCTTTTCTTCACACATAGAAAGTAAAGAATAACTGAATGAAACTCACTGATAGATCGCTCGCATTAACTTTCGTTTTGCAACAGGTAAAATTGTTTGATGAAAGGAAAAGTCGAGTTTTGTATTGAAGGCATAAGTTGCAGGATTGGGGAGCTCTTTTTCTTCTTTTATGAGTTCGAGTTTGATGGATCCAGGAGAGATCTGGGCAAGGCCTTGTTCAAGCGATCTTAAAAAACGTGTTTTCAGAGAACGATATTCATCTTCTGAACTTTTAAAAAGTGATAGTTCGAACCGAAATAAATTGAGCTTTTTGCTCTTATTATCAGGCACAAAAAAATATCCTTCATCCTTATAGGTAGGCAAAATTCCCACATGTTCAACAGTAAGGCCTTTTTCTACAAATTCATGAATGGCAATACCTTCGCTAATCACTTTCTCGATATGCGGCATTGCCCAGTTGATCAGGTTAACTACAGCAGAAAGATCTGTACCATCCACAAAAACTACTTCATGCTCAATGGTACGGTTCACCCAATCTATCTTCCCTATCCTTTTCGGGAACTTGCTTTTTAGGTCGGCCAGCCGCTTAATCACATCTTTTAGCGTTCTGTGAATCTCAATTAATTCACTCAAATGAGGATAGATTTTATAGTACTGAAATTCCGTTGAGATCTTTTTTAACTCACTCAGGATGATGTACTGTCTTTTTTCAAAATCGTCCTGAACTTTGGTGAACAGATTCAAAGAGAGTTTCGATCCATATTCCATGTTGCCTCCTGCGATGGTTCATTTACCGTTTCCAAAACAACGCTATTTAAAAGCAGGCATTTTGTCAAGAGGTGAAAATTTTTTGGCATGCAAAACTAAGTAACTCATCACTGTTTTTCTCTAATCGTTTGAACTGAAATACCTATATTCATGTTTACATTATTCAATCAAAATATTCGTTATCTTATCAAAAAAGCGCTTTTATGGATACTCAAAAACAGTTAGACGATTTTCAAAAACGAATTGATAACGGCGAAAAAATAGAGCCAAAAGACTGGATGCCGGAACGTTACCGCAAACAGCTTATTAGGATGATGAGCCAGCATGCACATTCTGAAATTGTGGGTATGCTGCCGGAAGGAAACTGGATCACGCGCGTACCCTCACTCAAAAGGAAAATGGTTCTGCTTGCAAAAGTTCAGGATGAAGCCGGCCACGGCCTTTATCTCTACAGCGGCACAGAAACTCTTGGAGTGACTAGAAAAGAATTGATTGAAGATTACATTTATGGAAATGCGAAATACTCCAGCATTTTCAACTACCCCACACTCACCTACGCCGACATTTGTGTGATCGGCTGGCTGGTTGATGGTGCGGCGATTGTAAATCAGACCATGCTTGCAAAGTCCTCATACGGGCCTTATGCGAGAGCAAATCTGCGGATTTGCAAAGAAGAGAGCTTCCATAAAAAGCAGGGATATGAGATGCTGGCAAAAATGGCAAACGGCACTCCGGAGCAGAGAAAAATGGCTCAGGATGCAGTAAACCGTTGGTGGTGGCCAACGCTGATGATGTTTGGCCCTCACGATTCTGATTCACCCAACAGCGCCGAGCTGATAAAATGGGGAGTTAAGACGAAAACCAATGATGAACTTCGCCGGCACTTTGTTGATCGCACTGTAATGGAAGCAGAAGCAATTGGAATTACGCTGCCCGACCCTGAGCTTTCATACAACGAAGAAACAGGCCACTGGGATTTTGGAGCTATTCCCTGGGATGAATTCTGGAGTGTTGTTAAGGGGGATGGCCCTATGAACCTCGAAAGAATAAAAGCCCGCAAAATAGCTTATGAAGAAGGTGAATGGGTTAGAAAAGCTGCAAAAGAGTATGCACGAAAACGAAAACTGGAGAAAGCTTCTTAGAACTGCTGAAGTACGGAATTGAACAAATTGAAATCATGACAGAATCATCAACAAATACAACTGAATGGCCGCTATGGGAGGTTTTCTATCAGCCTTCTGACGGCAAACCATTTGAACACGCGGGAAGCGTACACGCCCCTGATGCAGAGATGGCATTGTTAAACGCCAGGGATACATACGCACGTAGGAATGAAGGAATTGCAATCTGGGTGGTTCCGTCAGATCAAATCACTGCATCATCACCTGAAGACAGGGGGGCATTTTTCGACCCCGCAAACGACAAGGCATACAGGCACCCACAATTTTACAGTGTGCCGAGAGCCGTTAAGAAAAGAAAATAGATTATAGAAATTAGTCTTGAGTCCTGAGTCTTGAGCTTCTCATTACTCTGGACTCAAGACTCAAGACTAACAGAATGAGCACATTCGACACCATACCACAAACCAGGCAGGAAGCATTAGTGGAAGTTCTTTTACGGCTTGCTGACGACCGTTTAATACTTGGCCACAGGCTTTCGGAGTGGGCCGGCCACGGCCCCGAACTGGAGGAAGATCTCGCCCTGGCAAACATTGCGCTAGACATGATTGGGCACGCCTCAGCTTTGTATGAGTATGCCGCAAAACTTGATAACAAACCCGATGAAGATTACTTCGCCTATTTTAGAGATGATATTGACTTCAAAAATATCGCACTCGCAGAACTGCCACGAGGCGACTTTGCATTTACCATTGCCCGTCAGTTTCTTTTCAGCCTGTTCAGCTACTTTCTTTACAAAGATCTGATTGAAATAGTTGAAGACGAGCAGTTCAACGGCATGCTTCAGAAACATTTCAAAGAGATAAAATATCACCTGAGGCATAGCAGAGAGTGGGTATTACGCCTGGGTGATGGTACCGATGAGAGCAAAAGCCGTATCCAAAATGCCTTTGATAACATTTGGATGTACACCGGAGAAATGTTTGAAATTGATGAACCTTTCAAGGCCGCCATTGAGCATAATCTCTACACTAAAGTAGCAAAATGGCAATCCGAATGGCGAACTTTTGTGAACTCAACACTTACTGAAGCAACGCTAACCGTACCTGATTACGAGCAGTACATGTTTACTGGTGCCAGAAGCGGTCGCCATACAGAATACCTGGGGCATCTGCTTGCACAAATGCAGTTTTTACGCAGATCATATCCAGATGCAGAATGGAAATAGTTAAGAAATGGCCACAGTAACTACCATATCAAAAGAGAAAATCTGGAGCTACCTCAAAGAGGTTAGTGATCCCGAAATCCCCGTATTGAATGTGGTTGAGATGGGCATAGTGCGCGAAGTTCAGGTTCATCAGAACGGCATTAACGTGAGAATTACCCCTACTTATTCAGGCTGCCCCGCAATGAATGCCATTGAAAATGATATCGGTATTAAACTGAAGGAAAAGGGGCTTAACAATGTAGCCATTATCACCGATTTCAAAGAGGCTTGGACAACTGATTGGATGACAGATGGCGCAAAAGTAAAATTAAAAGAGTATGGAATTGCTCCACCGGATAAAACAGAGGGTGATTCGGATTTTCTTACCAATTTAAAAGGCTCCCAAAAAATAGTACCTTGCCCCTACTGTGATTCACTTAATACTGTACTTCAAAGTGAGTTTGGGTCAACCGCCTGCAAATCTCAGCATTACTGTGATGATTGCAAACAGCCATTTGAACATTTTAAATGCATATAAATGAAACTGACAGCTATTTTTACAAGCCTGATTTTGATACTCAGCTTTTCTGATAGTTTTGCTCAGTTTAGGGTATCTATTGATGAGATGGATAATTCTCAAATAAGTAAGGAAATTGATGTTAGGCTAACACCGGAGATGTTCTTCCCTGATGAAGATATTGTATTCCAAAACAGGGGAACCTTTAACTCAGCATTATCACATAGAGATCTAATTGACGTAGACAATAAACCAACACTTTTTATACTGCATTTTGGTGCAGGAATATTGAGAAACAGGCTTAACTTCGATTTTCATGGTGCGGGAAATTTTCCGATAAGCGTTACAGATTATAACAATGCCATACGGCGCCAGATGTTTGAAGCAGAGCCAACATCACAACAGAGAAGAAATTCACTTTTCCCGTTCAATTAGATTCACAAGAACAGGTTCGGTACTGTTTTTTTCGGCCTTTAATTAACACATCGAAATATGTCTCTAATCCTTACTAAACTTCATAATTCCGTTTTTACCATTACGCTCAACAGGCCTGAGAAATACAACAGCTTTACAGAGCCTATGGCACTCGAGATTCAGTCTGCATTTAATCGTGCCCGCGAGAATGATGTTCGATCTGTAATTTTGAATGCTTCAGGCAAAGCATTTTGTGCCGGACAAGACCTTCCGGAAGTTGTAGAACGGGCAAAAAATAGAGGCTATCAACTGGCTGATACGGTGAGGACAACTTACAACCCAATCATAGGAGCCATCCGAAAGCTGCCAAAGCCTGTTGTTTGTGCTGTTCAGGGAACAGCAGCAGGTGCAGGGGCAAACATCGCTTTCGCCTGTGATATCACAGTTGCTTCAAAAACTGCGATGTTTATTCAGGCATTCAGCAAAATTGGGTTAATTCCGGATAGCGGCGGTACTTTTTTCTTACCCAGGTTAACAGGCTTGGCCCGAACCAATGCCATGTATCTTCTCGATGAAAAAATTTCAGCAGAAAAAGCTGTGGATATTGGGTTGATCTATAAAGCGGTTGAGGCAGATGGCCTGTCGGAAACAGTACTGCAAATTGCCCAAAAACTGGCCAACATGCCCACAAAGGGGTTTGCTCTGTATAAGGAAGCTATGAACCATTCATTCCAGAATACACTTGAACAGCAATTAAGCCTCGAGGCAAACCTGCAAAGTGAAGCAGGCAATACTAATGATTACAGGGAAGGTGTTTCTGCATTTTTGGAAAAGCGGGAACC
>SLLL01000008.1 GCA_007134085.1 Balneolaceae bacterium | reverse complement strand
TCAACTGCTATACTCGATCCCGGGCTTATATCCTGCCCGCTAACGCTTCCATCAGCAAGTGAGCTGTAGATGTAACGTAAACCTGTACCAACAGCAAAGTTATCCGAAATTCGGAATCCGTAGGATAGGCCTGCCGATATCTCAAAACTGTTGAACCGGCCAAGTTCCAATCCGGTTTCGTCTGTTCTGGTCTGTTCACCAAGATTCAGGAAGGTAATATGCCCGCCAATGGTTCCTATACCATCCACATGGTAGGTGCCAACAAGATAGTCGTAAAATAGGTCTGCATTAAACGCAGGCAGCCAGTTGGCGTGCGTAAGGCTTATCTGGCTTTGATTTTGAAAAGCAAGCCCTGCAGGGTTCCAGAAAATTGCTGATGCATTATCTGCAATAGCAACACCAGTATTACCCATTCCTGTGGCACGGGAATCGGGTTCAATTTGAAGAAATGGAACTGCAGTAATGCCTACCTGAGCCTGAATTGCACCGAAAGGAATAAAAGCAGCAACGAGTAGAGTGATAAAAATTTTTCTCATAATAGATAAGATGGATTTGTATAAAAACAGTATGAAATATAGTAAAAAACTATGATTTAGCCTTTATTATTGTTTCTCAAAAAAAAAAACTGAGAATGAGCGAAGCCACCAGTGTGTTGAATTCATCATTCGTCAGATTATTTTAAAATGAAAAACAGTAGCTTTAGTTCTATAGGCTGATATTCAGTTGAAATGGGTGTAAGCTTGAATAGATATAAGTAAAACGTTCTTGTATGCCTTCGTATGATACATCTGCCTGTTTTAAAAATCAAGATGATAGAATAACATACTGTTTGTAATTACAGCATCTCTAAAACAAGTGCTGATGCACCACCACCACCATTGCAAATGCCAGCACAACCCAGAGTTCCACCGGTTCTCTTTAGTGCATTAAGGAGAGTAACAACAATTCGGGCACCTGAACATCCTATTGGGTGCCCAATACTTACAGCACCACCATGAATGTTAACCTTGTCAGGCTTAAGTTCAAGAAGTTGGTTATTTATTAAAGACACAACTGAGAATGCCTCGTTAATTTCAAATAGGTCAACATCATTTTTTTCAATTCCGGCTTTTTTTAACGCTAATGGTATTGCATCAGCCGGTGCGGTAGTGAACCATTCGGGTGCTTTTGCTGCGCTTGAGTGGCTTAAAATTTTCGCAATGGGAGGGAGGCTTAAATCTTTGGCTTTCTCTTCACTCATCAATAAAAGTGCAGCGGCACCATCGTTAATGCTGCTGGCATTAGCAGCAGTTATTGTACCATCTTTTGTAAAAACGGGCCTGAGTTGAGGGATTTTCTCAAAGTTCACTTTACCAAGTTCTTCATCAAAAACAACCATTGTAGCTTCTCCTTTTCTGCCGGTAACTTTAATTGGCACTATCTCATCCTCGAACCAGCCATTATCACGCGCATTAATCGCCCGTTTATATGATTCAATGGCATATAGGTCCTGTTCATCGCGGCTGATGTTGCACTCTGTTGCACATAATTCACCTGCACTGCCCATGTGAAAGTTATTGTACACATCCCATAGCCCGTCATGAATAATTCCGTCAATGACTTCTGCATTTCCAAGCTTAGAGCCAAACCGATGCTTTTTGAGATAGTAGGGCACATTGCTCATACTTTCCATTCCGCCTGCAATCATGATGTTGTTTTGCCCAAGGGCAATCTGATCTGCGGCAATCATAATTGCTTTGGTTCCTGATGCGCAAACTTTATTAATAGTAGTAGCTGGGATTTTATGGGGGAGACCGGCTTTAATAGCGGCTTGCCTCGCCGGTGCCTGGCCAACTCCTGCATTAAGCACATTGCCCATAACCACTTCATCAATTTGATCCGGGTTTAGCCCTGTTCTTTTAATGAGCTCAAACATAACTGCAGAACCTAATTCAGGTGCAGTAAATGATGAAAGGCTGCCTCCGAATGACCCGATTGGCGTTCGTTTTGCTTCAACTATAACACAGTTTCTCATAATGGTAGATTTATTTTTCAAAAGCTTGTTCAAGATCGTCAATCAAATCATCAACATCTTCAATTCCTACAGAAAGCCTTATCAATGTATCCTTGAGGCCTGCTTGTTCCCTTACTTCTTTTGGAATAGAACCATGTGTCATTGATGCGGGGTGGCTTATCAGAGACTCAACGCCTCCAAGGCTTTCAGCCAGTGAGAAAATTTTTGTTTTTTGCATAAATGCAGCAGCATCTTCAAAAGTAGAGTCTTTTAGCTCGAACGATAGCATGGCACCATAATCGTTCATCTGTTTGCCTGCAAGTTCATGCTGAGGGTGTGAGAGCAAACCGGGATAATATACTTTACCAACTGCAGGATGTGTATTCAGTTGCCGGGCAATTACTTTCGCATTTTCAACGGATCGTTCTACACGAACAGCAAGAGTTTTTATCCCGCGTAAAACAAGATAGCAGTCCATCGGGCCAGGCACAGCACCTGTAGTTTTAACCTGAAACCTGATTTTCTCCATAAAATCGGCGTTGGAAGATGCAACCGCACCACCTATCACGTCTGAGTGGCCTCCCAGATATTTTGTTGTAGAGTGCATCACAACATCAGCACCAAGCAGTAATGGTTGCTGTAAATAGGGGCTTGCAAAAGTATTATCAACTACGCTCAAAGCACCCATTTTTCCGGCAATTTCGGCAGCAGCTCTGATATCAATTATGCGCAGGAGTGGATTCGTTGGTGTTTCTATCCAGATAAGCTTTGTGTTGGCTTTAACATTATTCTCCACTTCGTTGATATCACTCATATCAACAAAAGAAAATTCAATACCATACTTTTCAAAAACCTGCGTAAATAATCTGTAAGTACCTCCATAAAGGTCATTAGTAGAGATTACATGGTCACCCGGATGTAAAGTTTTCATGATGGCATCAATCGCTCCCACACCACTCGAGAAGCAAGCACACTCATCAGCTTCTTCAAGGCCTGCAATCAGTTTTTCAAGGGCAGTACGGGTTGGGTTGCCTACTCGGGCATAATCGTAACCTTTATGCTGATTTGGTGCAGATTGTACATAAGTTGATGTGAGATAAACCGGAGGCATTACAGCACCAGCTGTTTCATCAGGTTTTTGCCCGGCGTGAATGGTTTTTGTGTTAAACTTCATAATTCTAAAAGTTTATGGATCGCTCAATTGCATCTGCTTCTTCATTCATCCCAAGAGCCTGATACACTTCTTTTAAATTAACCAGATAGTCCAAATTATTAGGATTGATCTCTGCAAGCCGTTCCCATGATGGCAAAGATTTCTCAGTAAATGTTAGGTACATTTCTTCGAGTTCTTCTTTTATTTCTGCTTCAATCTCAAGTTCATCAGCTAAAGAGCTAAGAAGGCTGGCTGAGTTTTTATAAAATGCAGCAATACGTAATGTACTCTCCTCATGAATCGGTGCGTCTGAACTGAGAGCATCGAATATAGAGTGAGAATCACTTAGGTATGTGGTAATCATGTTAAGTTTTTCTTCAACATTCAATTCATCGGGGTTTGATTGAAGTAACTCTTCACTCTTCTTCCTTACCAGGAAGAATGTTTCTGTTGCTAAAGCTTCCTGATAAAAAAATCGTGCGGGATATTGCTCAGATAATTCTTTGAGTATGGATATAGCTTCTTCATGTTGTTCATTCAGAATCAAAGCATTAATTAACCCATTGAGATAATTTTCATCATCAGGGTATGCCTCTGATAGTTGATTGTAAAGAGAGAGCGCTTCCTGAATATTGCCAGACTCTAAGTGCAGATAGGCAATTTTTTCATCAAGATTTGAAGTACTTCCGGTTTTGAATGTTTTTGCAGTTTCTAACGTCTCAATAGCAGCGTGCAGGTTTCCTATTCTATAAAGTGTAGTGGCTTTTAGATTGTAAGTCTGCAAAGAATCGGGGATAAGTGTGATGGCATTATCAAAATGTGCTATGATGATTTGTGCTTGCTCATGAGAGATATCTGAGTCTTCCTGAAGTAATCGCACCCCGTTGCTTTGCTCTTTATTCCAGGCATTTTTTTTAATTGATGTAATCTCTGGCTGATTACCGTGATTGCCAGTAGAGAGATCTCTGAGATTTTTGTACAAATTTAACCTCTGCCCAGGCGAACCAAAGGATGCTGCATAGCCTGAAAGCAATTGGGCTTTCTCAACATACAATCGCTGGTTATCAGGTGATATAGAAATCTGTTCGTTTATGTTTCGAAGTTGCTCATCGTAAGTTGGTTCCGAACTATGTTCATGCGGAGTTTGAACAATGTTTTCAGTAGATGTGCATGAAATGGCAAAAAAAATCCCGAAGGCAAGTGCAAGACCTGCCATTCGGGTTGATAAATGGATCATATAAATAACTTATAAAGAATTAGTCATCAAAACCGGCACGGCGCATAGCTTCTTCAGCTTCTGCTTCCATTCCAAGTGTAACGTAAACCTGGTAGAGTGATTGCCAGTTCTCCGGGTTATCAGGGTTAATTTCAGCAGCTCTTTCGTAGAATACAAGTGCTTCACGTAAGTTTTCACGAGCTCTTTCATCATACTCTTGTGCTTCCTGATTATCCGTTGTGTTGTTTCTTCTATCGAAAAGGTTAGCAGCACGGTTTTGGAAAATAATTCCGAGAATAAAATGTGCTGATTCGCTTTCCGGCTCAAGCTCAGTAACTCTGGTCATTTCCCGTACAGAAATCAGTGTAAGCTCATCAATTTGTTGCTCCATTTCCTCAACTCTGTTATTGAGCTGCTCTATTTCAGCTTCTGTTTGAGCTAATTCATCACCACTCTGGTTTCTGGCAGCTTGTCTCAAATCAAACTGGCGCTCATACAGCTGTGCAGCTTCAGTTGTAATTCTATCAACAGACTGATAAATCTGTGTTCCAAGTACCCTGCGGTAGGTGGGGTTATCAGGATCATTCGCAATTAGGCCTTCAACAAGTTCAATAGCTCTGGACTGATCTCCGGATTGTATATAGGCATCTGCCATAAACTGAACAAAGATGGTTTCGTCAGGATATAATTCAAGTGCCTCTTCTGATGTTCGAATGGCATCTTCAAATCTTTCCTCAAAAAGGAAAAGGCTTGCCAGGTATTCAAAATCATCAGATAGTGGTGGGTCAAGCAGTTCCATAGCTCTTTGGTAAGATGTAATTGCATTATCAACTTCCTCGAGTTGGAAATATGTTGATGAAATCACCTGAAAAGTCATAGCACTATCAGGGTTGATAGTGGCAGCATTGTATAAATGCGCTAAAGATACTCTAAATGGTTCAGGAGTAGCATTGAATAAACTGTCGTCGGTTTGAATGTTTACACCTGCGTTATACTCATCTGCCCAGTAAACTACAATGGCATCGTTTAATTCTTCCCATTCGTCGGGCACTTCTTCCAAGCCTTCCATTAGACCTCTTGATGTCATGAAAGATTCGCGAGCTCTTTCATAGTATGAGCGCCTTTCAGTAGGGTCTTCGAAAGTTTCTGCCTGAGCAGCAAGAACTATTCCTCTATAGTAGTGAGCAACATGGTTTGCTTCGTTTTCGGCGATTGCGTTATCAGCAACTGCAAGTGCTGCTTCAAAATCGCCTGTAAAAATGTTTAACTGTACCTCATTCACAAATGGGTCGGTCGTTTCACATGCCCAAAAAAGACCGGCTAAAGCGATGATTAATAGAAATGGTTTATAGCTTTTCATATGTATTTTGTATCGTTCAAATTGAATTTGGTTAATCGTTCTAAAGTAACCATATATAGATGATTCCGCAATAACTGCAAAGAAACAGATGGAAAATATAACGGTTTGTTATACTTTCATATGCATAGATATACCACCGAAATCGTAAATGTTTCCATTACATTCTTTCTATGAAAAAAATAGTTGATACAACAAAAGCACCATCTGCAATTGGCCCATACAGCCAGGCGGTAATTCACGAAAGCATAGTTTATTGTTCAGGCCAGATTGCACTGCTTCCTCAAAGTATGCAAATAGTTGAAGGTGGAATTGTAGAACAAACCCAACAAGTAATGAAAAATCTTGAAGCTGTACTCAATGCTGCCGAAACGGGATTTCAGAATGTGCTTAAGTGCTCAATTTTTTTGGCTTCAATGGATGATTTTCCGGTAGTAAATGAAATCTATGGAAGTTTCTTCAGGGATAATCCACCCGCAAGAGAAACTGTAGCTGTTAAAACTTTGCCAAAAAATGTGCTTGTGGAAATTAGCTGTATTGCACATTTATAAGCTCATTAAATGGTAAAGGATCGTACTGTACGGTTACCAGCTCCATCGAGTACCTCAACTTCTATTTTATTTGATGCTGCCGGCCTGAACGAAGGGTTATAAAAAATCAGGAAGTTTTTTTCAGGGTCGTATTCTATAATTCCACGCATCCCGTTTACTTTGAATAGTGAATCTCTGTA
>SLLL01000031.1 GCA_007134085.1 Balneolaceae bacterium | reverse complement strand
GGGTTTGGACCTACAAAAATCAGGCTGTTTTCTTTACAGAGAGAAGCAAAAACTGCGTTTTCACTAAGAAATCCATAGCCGGGATGAATAGCATCTGCATTTGTCTGTTTTGCAGCATCGATTATCGCATCCATTCTGAGGTAACTTTCTGATGAAGCAGCCTTCCCTATATACACTGATTCATCCGCTGCCAAAACATGAGGCGATAGCACATCGGCTTCTGAGTATACTGCTACTGTTTTTAATCCCCTCTCCTTACATGTGCGAATAATCCGCAGAGCAATTTCGCCCCTGTTCGCGATAAGAATTTTATGTATTTCCGGCATCCTACTTCTTAAAACAGATTGTCTTTGAGCATTTGTGGTGCGAGTGTCCAGAGGTCATCCGTTTCATTATCCCATACATAGTGCTCATGCTCAATAAACTTAAGCCATAGAATATCACTCATTTTCCGCGTGGCTTCTTTGGTGGGATCATTTTTGTAGTTGAGCAGGCGGATATCTACTGAACTTATGTGTTTCAGCAGTTTTTCATCATTCAGGTTGGGAATAAAGTCTACTGGGTTATTGTAATAAATACTATCGTCTGTAGCATCATCAAGGTGAACCGTAATGTCGTAATACCCACACAAGCTAATTACCTTATGAAAATTTGTAGGATATTTTAGTGACATCAGAAGAGAGCAATATGCACCAAGAGCTACTCCTGCAGCAATAACAAAGGGATTTGAATTCTGATCAGATATAAATGGCAATACTTCGTCCATAATGTAAGCCTGATATTGGTTGAATCTTTCAATCCGCACCAGAGGTTCAATCTTTTCATTCATAAAACTCTCATCGGCAAAGGCATCTACACAGAAAAACTGGTTATAACCCTCTTCAATCTGCTCCTCTAAAATTTCGAACCCTTTTTGATCTTCCCACTCTTTAAAATTGCCATGAGCCGTTGGGAAAATTATTACAGGTGTGCCCTGTTTGCCAAAAATCAGCATTTCCATCTCTTTACCCATGCTTGGGCTTTTCCAGGATTTATACGTTCTCATCATACCATCACCCTATTTAACTCTTGTTAGTTGATATAATACTCACTTAGATTAAGATACCTAAATTTTTGAGAACGATGTGGTTCTTTTACTGTAATTAACGCCAGAAAAAAAGTAAATAAGATCTTCTTATCTAAGCTGGATAATTACTTTAGGAAGAATGGAAAACTTTTCAGCAGGACTCAGGTACGCTCTTTGATGAAAAACCTGATAATTGTTCTCTTCTATCTTGTTAAGAATGCGGCTGTAATTCTCCCTGGCAAGCATAACAGGTAGGCGGCTATCTTTACTGAGCATTTCTATGCCCTTATCGGCGCTGTCATAATATTCGCGAGCTCTGTTTATTTGGAACTTCATGAATTCAATAAATTTATCAGATAAATCCCTTGAAAAGAGTTCGTCTTCAGTAATATCAAAAGAATCTAATTCCTCCTTAGGCAGGTAAATTCGTCCGCGTACGAGGTCTTCACCCACATCCCTCAATATGTTTGTTAATTGCATAGCGATACCTAAATCAACGGCATGGTTCAGTGCTTTGGGATCTTCATATCCAAATATCTCACTTGTCATCAATCCCACAACAGAAGCAACTTTATAGGAATACTCGTAAAGCTCATCAAATGTATCATACCTGTTTTTAGTAAGATCCATCTTAACTCCATCAAGCAAAGTGAGCGGATGCTCAATTGAAATATTGAATCGGTTCAAAACGTCAGAGAAAGCAAATAGAACAGGGCTGGTATGCTCAACACCCCGGTATGTGCTGATGAGTTTTACTCTGAAGGCTTCGAGACGTTTTACAACTTCATCTTCGGTAATTTTCTTTTTGTGAACAAGATCTTCGGCTTCATCTACCAGATCATCCAGATAACGGCACAATCCATATATAGCAAAAATACTTCTCTGCTTTTCGAGAGGTAAAAACCGTGTTGCCATATAAAAGGTTTTGGCATGGGTACGGGTAATAGACCTGCAATGAGAGTAAGCATACCTTAATTTAGAATCCTCAATTTCTGAAATTACAGCATGATGGAAATTCGTTTTTTCGTAAATGGGCCGAAAAAAACTGTATGGTATTTTGAGAAGATTTGTCATCTAAAAAAGGCTTTATTTATGTTAACAAATGTCTATCTACTCTCAAATAGTTCCTTGTTAATTAATATTTAGGCTATATACTTTTTTTTATACTATTTTTAGTTCAACTTTGAATTAAATTTCTTTTATTCATTGAACATAGCTGATATTGGAGTTCGAATTATCGTAATACGTTAAACCATTGCCAGACAATTGATAACTCTGTTTATCAGTTTTTTTGGACACACCCAATTTTATGTCAGCCCCTGTTGATTAATTATTTAGATTGTCAGTACGGGGCTTCGAAATAACGCAAATGGCACTAAAAAGATGAAAATCAAAAACAAAAAAATTACGATTTATGAAGTTGCTCAGAGAGCAGGTGTTGCAATTTCAACGGTTTCAAGAGTTTTAAACAATTCTCCAAATGTATCCGAAAAAACTAAGAAGAAGGTAAATGAAGCAATCGCTGAGCTTAACTTCAGGCCGCAGGTTAGTGCCAGAAAATTGGCAAGCCGTGAGCCTCAAATGCTGGCAATTGCAGTGCCCTCTTTTACAACTCCATACTTCAACGAAGTTTTAAAAGGGGTTAAGGATGAGATCAAAGAGATGGATCTCGATATTTTGATTTATAACACAGGTTCAAAAAATCCGAATGAAGGAATTGAGAACTTTTTTTACAGAGGCACAGCTGATACCGTAATCACAATTAGTATCGAAATCACTGAAGAGGTACACAAAAATCTTCAGTCCTCGCATGTACCAACCGTACTTATTGGCAGTTCACACCCTGATTACGACTATTTTGAGTTTAATAACAGAAAAGGCGGCTTTCTTGCAGGTGAGCACCTTGTAAAACAAGGATATGAGCGCCTGGGAATGATTAGGCCGGCAGTAAACACACGCTCATCAGCTGAACGTGAGCAGGGTTTTATTGAAGCTCTACGAGAGTTTAAAATGCCTGTTGAAAAGAAATTTTTTGTATCGGGTGATAGCACAAAGCATGCCGGATACACCGAAGAGGCCGGTTACGAAGCTGTTTACAAATTTGATGAAATGGGTGACTTCCCTGATGCCATTTTCTGCAGTAACGATACCCAGGCAATTGGAGCTTACCATGCTCTAACGAAGCTTGGCCTCAAAATCCCCGGTGATATCGGTATTATGGGCTACGACAATATTAAATTCACCAAATATCTTGACCTTACAACAGTAGATCAGCGAATGTATTCTGTGGGTGTTGCTGCAACAAAGCGCCTCGCTGAAATAATCCGGTCTGAAACAGATACTAAAGTTCAAACCATTAATGATCCTGTATTGGTACAGCGTGGTTCTACTAAGAAACGTGAAAGCTAATTTCCATGCGGCAAGAAGTTTTAAAGAATTGCATCGCGGATACCAACTTCAGAATAGAGGAAAAACCGTTTTACCGGGGTAAAGTACGAAATGTGTACACCTTAAGCGATGACACGCTTGGGATAGTAGTTACCGACAGAATATCTGCTTTCGATCATATAATGAAGGAGCCCATACCTTTTAAAGGCCAGATTCTGAATCAGCTTTCTGCATTTGCTTTTCAAAAAGTTGATGATATTCTGCCTGTTCATGTTTTAGATGTACCCCATCCCAATGTTACCATTGCCAAAAAGTGCTCACCTATTCCCATTGAAGTTGTAGTACGGGGTTATTTAACCGGGCATGCCTGGAGAGTGTATAAAAATGGTGGGAGGATATTGTGCGGGGTACAATTGCCGGATGGTATGAAGGAACATCAAAAATTTAATAGGCCTATCCTCACTCCTGCCACCAAGGCTACCGAAGGCCATGATGAAGACATTTCTGAACATGAGATTCTTCAACGTGGTATTGTTGAACCGGAATTGTGGGAGGAAATCCGTTCTGCAGCCTTTCGTTTATTTGAACGCGGTACAAAAATTGCGGCAAATCAGGGATTGATTCTTGTTGATACAAAATATGAGATGGGCCTGTTTGATGGTGAGCTTACTCTGATTGATGAAGTTCACACGTCGGATTCATCACGCTATTTTTATAGCGAAGGTTATGAAGCCCGCTTAAACGAGGGAATACAGCAACGGCAACTGTCGAAAGAATTTTTGAGAGAGTGGCTTATGGAAAAAGGATTCCGGGGGCTTGAAGGGCAAACCCAACCACCCCTGCCTGAAACATTCCGTTGGAGTATTTATCAACGATATGCTGAATTGTTTGAAACATTAACCGGCAAATCGTTTGAGCCTACTGTTATTGAAGATATTGATAAGGACTTAGGAGAGGTATTCTCTGCTTATAGGTAATCCTTTATCACCTCATCTGATCAATCCAGCAAGTAGGTTATAGCGTTGTTTCGGCTGGCCCAGGTAGAATCAGATTCAAACGTTCTGCCCATTGCCCTAAACTGCCTAACAAATCTTCTCTTTCCAACACTTGGCGCAAACTGGCCATATTCAATCAGGAAGAGCCGTTCTGTTTTTGGATCATGAAAAACAAAATTCACGAACGGCCCACCCATAAAATCGTTGGTCATAGTCCATGTGCCAAGAGTTTCGAATGCCCGTATATGATCATCTCTTTCGATCTCCGCGGTGATAACTTTTCGGGGGCTTCGGTATTCTGTAGTAAGAAAGGAGCCATCGCGCTCTCCTCTCATGTGCCTCTCCAGAAGTGAATCGCGGGTAGCGTTAATCCATTCATAATCAATAAAGTCGCTGTCGGGCACGCCATCTTTCCACCACGCCATAATCCATCGGTCGTTATCAGGCAATACTCGCCGAAAAACAGCAACATTATCATCCTGTATGGTCCAGATATAGTCGTGCTGCATTCTTACTTTCCACCCGTAGTTTTGCCATAGTGAATCACTAATCGCAATCTGCTCTCCCCGCCGAAAAACTTCTTGTTTTCTTCGCTCGAACTCAACATTCAACAGATTGCCTACCAGTGAGTTTTCAGAGCTCAGAATTTTTTCAGCAAGTGCATCATCATCGGTTGAAGTAAGAATTAACGTCCATTGATCGCGAACCCACCGGTCCCTTAAGGGAAAAGCAAAACTATCACCCTGGCGGACTCTTTGCTCAACATCATCACTCAAAATTGCCCTTATCAGCCCAGCTACATTTGTATCATCATCAAGCGGGGATGCGAAAATGATATTTCTGTATCTTCGAAGGTCATCAAGCTGGGCATTTGTGCTAAAATCTCGGAAAACTAAACGGTAAGTAGGTTCAAACCCGGGTAGTGTTTCTATGCCTTTACCAAAGGTATCTTCTATCGCAAGTGCTGTTTCACTGTCCCACATGGTAGAATCCATCACTACTATCACTTCATCGATACCTCCAATGGACATGGGCCTGAGGTCACTATCGCAGGCTACATTAACAAAAACCAAAAGGGCAACTAATGCTGAAAACGCAAATCTCATAATCATAATAACCGTTTAATTTTTCTTACTACCATATTTGAGTTCATTCACAAAAGAGAGAACGTTCTCCTTCCAATCATTATTAGGATAATTTTTACTGATGTTATCGATTAGCGCACTGCCAACAATGAAGCCATCCACATCTTTTGCAATAATTGTTGCATCCTCGTGGCTTTTAATTCCAAATCCAACAAGCCTTGGGTTTTTGATTACATGTTGATTGACGCGCCCAATAAATTTTTCTACTGATTTTGCAACCTCTTCACCTTTTCTGGCCCCCGTTACGCCAGTTACCGAAACACAGTAAACAAAACCAGAGCTTAACTCATCCACTTTTATCATCCGGGCATCCGTAGAATTGGGTGCCACAAGATAGATAAGGTCAAGGTTATTGCTCTTGGCTGCTTCAGCAATATAGGAAGACTCTTCCGGAGGCAAATCAGGCAGTATCAACCCATCAGCTCCACTTTCTGCTGCATCTTTACAAAAAGCATCAATTCCATAGCGCATCACCGGGTTTATGTAGCCCATAAGAATGATTGGTATCTCTGATGATTTTCGAACTTCACGCACCATATCAAATATTTTTTTCATGGTGATGCCATTCGAAATCGCCACATTGCTCGCGTATTGAATTGTAGGTCCATCAGCCAGAGGATCGCTAAAGGGCATTCCCAGTTCGATGATATCTGCACCATTTTTTTCGAAACCGAGAATTAGATCAACGGTAGCATCAAGATCGGGATAGCCTGCGGTGATAAAAAGCGACATGATTTTTGAATCGTCTTTTCTGCGCTCAAAAACCGTTGAAACCCTGCTTTTATGCTGTGTAATAACCATGTTTCTTCAAAGTAGTTGTGAAATTAGATCGTGCTTATTTCAGGTTTAAAAAGGTAGATAATTGTTTAGACTTATAACAATCTCATTAATTCTTTTGTATATGATTTATCCAAACCACTCGGAGATTGTCTTCATGTCTTTGTCTCCCCTGCCCGAGCAGTTTACAACAACTATCTCGTCGCGCTGGGTGAGTGGCATCAGTTTTTCCAGATAGGCAAATGCGTGGGCTGTTTCGATTGCAGGAATGATCCCCTCAGTAGCCGACACCCGCTGTACAGCATCCATCGCCTGCTGATCGGTAACGCCAAAATAGTGAACGCGTTTTGTATCGAACAGGTGCGAATGTTCCGGGCCAATTCCGGGATAATCAAGCCCGGCTGAAATGGAATGGGCAAGCTGTACCTGGCCTTCACTATCGTGAAGGAGATAACTTAGGGAGCCGTGTAGAACTCCGGGCGTACCAATGGTAAGCGTAGCGGCTGTTTGATCTGTATCTGCGCCCAAACCTGCTGCTTCAATACCAATCATTTTCACATCTTCATCTTCAATAAAAGGGTAGAAAAAGCCGATAGCATTGCTGCCGCCACCTACGCAAGCAATAAGGTAATCCGGAAGGCGGCCTTCAGTTTGCTTCAGCTGCTCTTTTGTCTCCTCCCCGATCACCCTGTGGAAATTCCTGGTCATTACCGGATAAGGATGCGGCCCCACTACCGAACCGATGATGTAAAACGTATTCTCAACATTGGTTACCCAATCCCGAATGGCTTCGTTGGTGGCATCCTTCAACGTCTGTGATCCGCTTGTAACAGATCGTACTTCAGCACCAAGCAGACGCATTCTGTCCACATTCAGTTTTTGGCGCTCCATATCTTCGGCACCCATGTATATAACGCACTCAAAACCAAACTTTGCGCAGGCTGTTGCAGTAGCTACACCATGCTGGCCGGCACCCGTCTCTGCAATAATTCTGGTTTTACCCATGTTACGGGCAAGCAGAAGCTGGCCAATGGCATTGTTAATTTTGTGAGCTCCGGTGTGGCAGAGATCTTCACGTTTCAGGTAGATTTTTCCTCTGCCGTAGTGATCAGTCAAACGGTTGGCAAATGTTAGCTTTGTAGGCCTGCCAACGTACTCTTTTAGCAGATCGTGATACTCTTTGAGGAAAACCGGGTTATTCAGCGATTCTTCATACGCCTCTTCAAGTCCTTCAAGAGCGGGAATCAAAATTTCTGGCACAAATTTTCCGCCAAACTTTCCAAAGTATCCTTCTTTTGTAGGTGCTGTGTATTTCATAGTTAGCCTCAAGTCTTGAGTCCTGAGTCTTGAGATTCGTTTCTCACGACTCAAGACTCAGGACTAATTTCTAATTTAAAATTCCTGTTCTTCCCAGATTTCACGCATTGTTTCGAAAAATACTTCCATCTTGTCGAAGCTTTTCAGGCCCGGGGACTCTTCCAAACCGCTTGAAAGATCAACTGCCGATGGATTAACGGCTTTGATAGCATCTCTTATGTTTTCGGCATTCAAGCCACCGGAAAGAAAAAACGGCACTTCACCGGTGATATCGTTTAGCAGATCCCAGTTAAAGGTTTTACCAGTTCCGCCCCATTGATCTCCGATTTTGGAATCAAAGAGAAAGTACTCTGCAATTGATTCATAATCTTCAATCTTGCTCCTCAATTCTGCAGCCGTTGTATCCGGTGTAACATGTATCGCTTTAATTACGGGAAGATTTATCAATTCGCAATATTCGGGCGATTCATTCCCATGAAGCTGAACAAGATCTATACCAGTTTGTTTGGCGATGCTGTTTACATCATCGAGTGGCTGGTTTACAAAAACTCCAACTTTTTGCGGGCCTTCAATCCAGTTAATAATTGCACCGGCTTTTGCAGGTTCTACATAGCGCGGGCTGCCATCGTAAAAAATGAACCCGAGATAATCAGCGAGTGCACCTGATGCAAACCTGGCATCTTCGAGCGTTGTGAGGCCGCAAATTTTAACTTTTGTTCTGCTATCCGATTCTGTAAACATCTGCTATGAAACGCTGTTTTTTACGGTTAATTCCTCAGTTTCATGAATAAATTTCTTTAGTGAATCAGCAATATTTTCCTGCCGCATAAAATGCTCTCCAATTAGCGCTGAGTGGATTCCATTTTTCCAAAGCACAGCCATATCTTCGGGGTTTTGTATGCCACTTTCAGATACCCTGATAACACCCTCCGGTGCCTGTGCAAGTATTTCAACACCACGGTGCAGGTTAACTTCGAAGGTGGATAAATTTCGGTTGTTCACTCCAACTATATCAACTTCGTCCCAATTGAGATCAAGAAATTCCTCTTCGGTGTAGCACTCAACAAGTGCATCCAACCCAAACTCGTTGGCTGCGGCAAGGAGTTCAGATAACTGGCTGCCTTCGTACATGGTTACAATCAGTAGAACCGCGTCAGCCCCGTGTGCCCGTGCTTCTTTTATTTGATATGGATCAACAATGAAATCTTTGCGCAACAATGGCATGGGAGAAATACCACGAATTTTTTCAAGGTAAGAGAGGTCTCCTTTAAAGAATGGTGCATCAGTTAGAACAGAAATGGCTGATGCGCCGGCTTCTATATAAGCATCGGCAATTTTTAATGGATCAAAATCTTCACGAATAATTCCTTTTGATGGTGATGCTTTCTTTACTTCCGCGATTATTGATACTGATTGATCTGATTGCAGTGCCTTCGAGAAATTTCGAATCTCAGTTTCATATTGCGGGAATGATTCGAGCTCACGAAGGGATATCTCCCGTTTACTTCGGGCAAGATCTTCTTTCGTTTGATTAACTATCTTTTCTAAAATATTCATCTCCTAAAAATCACCGGAAATTTTTTGGGATTCCTTAACAAACAGCTGAAGCTTTTTCAAAGCTTCACCGCTATCAATACTTTTGGATGCCATCTCTTTTGCTTTCTGAAGGCTATCCGTTTTATTGGATACCCGAATACCAAAAGCCGCATTCATTTCTACAATGTTGCGTTGTGCCTCGGTTGATGTACCATTCAATATGCTTTTGATGATTTCGGCATTGGTTGTGGCATCTCCGCCTAAAAGTTCTTCAGCATCAACTTTTTCATAACCGAGCGATTGCGGATCGAATGTTACTGAATCTCCCGTGAGGTTGTTTTCAAGCTCAAAAATTTCAGATTGAGATGAGAGGCTCACTTCATCCAGCCCGTCATGAGCATTTACAGCGTAGGCGCTAACCGTATGCAGGTTTCCAAGAATCTGGATCATCATTTTTGCGGCATCCTTGCTGAATGCGCCAACAAATTGATGTTTAACATCAGCCGGATTTAAGAGCGGGCCAAGCATGTTGAAGAATGTTCTCATTTTAAGTGCCCGCCTGGCTGGCATCACGTATCTTAGGGCAGGATGAAAGTTCGGGGCAAACATAAACGCCATTCCAGTTTCGTTGAATAGCTTCTCAACCTCATCTTTCTGAAGATTAGGCACGGCACCAAGGCTTTCCAGTACATCGTAACTGCCACTTTTGCTTGATACACTTCGGTTTCCGTGTTTCAGAACGGGCACTCCTGCACCTGCAACCACAAACATTGCTGCGGTAGAAATATTAAACGTCCCCGATTTATCGCCACCGGTTCCGCAAAGATCTACGGCATGGGTGGTATCAACTTCTACTTTTACTGCGTGATCGCGCATCACTTTTACGAAGCTGGTCAACTCATCAACCATTTCTCCCTTTATTCTCATGGCAATCAGAAAGGCAGCAACTTCTTCACCGGAAACCGAACCGCCAAGAATCATTTTTAGGGCTGCTGATGCCTCGTCATTGTTCAGATTTTCTGAGTTTGAAATTTTCTCTAAGAAATCAGTAAATGTATGCGACACTTTAGTATAGTTTAATTTAATTAAACAGTTGAGTACGACAGTCTTAACCAGTTTTTAACGATCTTTGGCCCCTCTGTAGTGAGAATACTTTCCGGATGAAATTGTATTCCTTCAATAGGAAACTGCCTGTGCCTCACTCCCATTATTACACCATCAGCCGTTTGCGCACTAACTTCAAGCTCGGCAGGCACTGAAGCGGGTTCAAGTGCTAATGAGTGATACCGGGTTGCAACAAAATCATCCTCAACATCCTGAAAAACAGATTTCCCATCGTGTTGAATCAGAGAGGTTTTTCCGTGCATTAAACTTGGTGCATGTACTACTTTTGCCCCAAATACCTGCCCTATTGCCTGATGGCCTAAACATACACCAAGAATTGGAAATTCAGGCCCAAGTTCGCGTATTACCTGCTCCGTAATCCCGGCATCTTCCGGCCTGCCCGGCCCCGGGGAGATAAGAATTTTATCAGGTTTCAGTTCCCTTATTTCATCTATTGTAATGGCATCATTTCGAACAACCATGTAATCGTCCGTAACAGAGCCCACAATATGCACCAGGTTGTAGGTGAAAGAGTCGTAATTGTCGATGATAAGTATCATAGTCTTTGAGTCTTGTTGAGTGAACGCGAAATCCCGATCCTTCGGGAAGTCCTGAGTCTTGAGTTTTGTTTCTCACGACTCAAGACTCAGGACTCATGTCTAATATTTATGCATTAAAGCTTCTATAAAGCCCGGTTTTAGATCGTATTGGCTCCATTACCGTTTCGGCTCGCTGCCTGGCCTTCTTACCGCCTTCGCGGAGTACATCATGTACGTAATCCATGTCTTTTTCGAGTTCTTTTCGCTTTTCGCGACCTTCAGCAAAATAATCAGTAATCAGCATTAAGAGTTCCTTTTTTGCATGGCCATAACCGTAGCCACCAGCACGGTAATTTTCGGCTATTTCGTTCTTCTTCTCATCGTCGGCAAATAGCTTGATGAGCGCGAACACATTACATGTATCGGGGTCTTTGGGATCCTCCAGTGCGGTTGAGTCGGTCTGGATCGACATCACTCGTTTTTTCAGAGACTTCCCTTCATCAAATATGTTGATGGTGTTGTCGTACGATTTACTCATCTTTCTGCCATCAATTCCAGGCACAATGGCAACGCTTTTTACAATATACTCTTCAGGAATAATCAACAGCTCTTCATCGTAAGCACGGTTCAGTTTGCCGGCAAGATCACGGCATATCTCAATATTCTGCTTTTGATCCTCACCCACCGGCACAAGATGTGAGTGGTAAATCAATATATCCGCTGCCTGTAAAATGGGGTATGTAAACAGGCCAATGTTCGGGTTAAGCCCTTGCGCAACTTTATCTTTGTAGGATACACCTTTCTCCATGAGTGATACAGGCGTGAGACATCCAAGAATCCAGGCCAGCTCTGTGGTTTGGGGAACATCCGACTGAGCAAAAAATGTGCACCTGTTTGGATCAAGCCCCAGCGCGAGGTAGTCAAGTACTACATCTGTGGTAAATTCGCGGAGTTTTTCACCATTGTTGATGGAGGTGAGCGAGTGGTAGTTTGCCAGAAAATAGAAGGAATCTCCTTCATCCTGCATCCGAATATGCTGCCTCATCGCTCCAAAGTAGTTCCCAATGTGCAGCTTGCCGGATGGCTGAATGCCTGAGAGTATGGTTTTTTTCATAAGCTTAGTCTTGAGTCGTAAGTCTTGAGTCTTGAGATTATTTTTTCGCCTCATTTATTTCTGTTTTGTAACAAAAAAAAAGAGCGAATGCAACGCTTGAAGGTACAAAGGGCGATTCAAGGTTACTTATATCTCACGACTCAAGACTCACGACTAATTTCTATTTAGTAATTTCCAACGCCACACTTAGTGCTTCTACCAGTGCAGCGGCTTTGTTTTTTGTTTCTTCAAATTCTTTTTGAGGGTCGCTATCGGCCACAATACCGGCTCCTGCCTGAATATAGACCGAATTATCAGCTACTACCATTGTTCGGATTGCAATACAGGTGTCCATATTTCCGGAAAAATCGAAATACCCCACAGCGCCTGCATAAGGGCCTCGTTTGGTTGGTTCGAGCTCATCAATAATTTCCATCGCACGGATTTTTGGTGCCCCGCTAACCGTTCCGGCCGGGAAACACTGCATCAGAGCATCAACTGAATTTTTATCATCAGATATTTCCCCAACCACATCCGAAACGATGTGCATCACATGCGAAAAGCGCTCGATAGCCTGGTTTCGTTCAAGATGAACCGTACCTGACTTACAAACTCTGGAGAGATCGTTTCTTCCCAAATCAACCAGCATAATGTGTTCGGCAATCTCTTTTGGATCGTTTTTGAGATCTTCTTCGAGGGCGAGGTCTTCATCATGATTCCCCCCACGTGGCCTTGTTCCCGCTATCGGCAGAAGGCGCGCTTCGCTATCCGTTACTCGCACCAATACTTCTGGCGATGAACCCACGAGCGAGAAGCCATCAAAATTGAGATAAAACAGATATGGCGAGGGATTTACCATTCTAAGTGCCCTGTAGAGGGTGAATGAATCGCCGGAGAATGGCACCTCGAAACGCTGAGAGAGAACTACCTGGAAAATATCACCTTCAAAGATATACTCTTTGGCTTTTTCAACCATTGTATGAAACCGGCTCTGCTCTATATTACTGGTGATTTTGTCTGCTTCAAGATTGAATGTTGCTCCCGGCCTTATGCTTTTAACGGCCTGTTTTTCCATTCTGTCGAGATCGGCCTGAGCATTATTATATACCACTTCAAGATTAGTATCCGGTTCAATGAAAACAGTTTTCATCAGTACGATCTGCTGCTTTACATGATCAAATGCATACACTTCATCATAAAAAGACCAGATTGCTTCCGGTAGTTGAACATCTTTCTCGGGCACATCAGGCAGGCGTTCTACCTGGCGAACCGTATCGTAGGATGAAAAACCAACAGCTCCACCCGTTAATCGTGGCAGGCCGGGCAGCTTTGGTTCTGAATGCTCATTAGTGAGGCGGCTTAGCACATCAAAATATGGCTCGTCAATTAGCTCCGGCTTCTTATCACCAATCGTAAGCGTTACACTGTCTCCATCAAACGTAAGTGTTTGATATGGATTGCAGCCAAGAAATGAGTACCGCGCCAAATGTTCACCTCCCTCAACTGATTCAAACAGAAACGGAAGGGCGGCATCTTCCCGAATGGATAGAAAAAGCGAAACAGGTGTTAAAATATCTGCCAGCATCCGCCGTGACACGGGTATAGCCGTATATTTTTTTGCCAGCTTGGAAAATTCTTCAAAAGTCATGGTTTCTAAAAATAAAAAAACCCACTCCAGAATACTGCAGTGGGTTTAAAAAATTCTTTACATGTACGTTACATCATAGTACTGCCACTGCCAATTCTGTTCGGCTGTACCACCACCATGCTGTATGTGCTGTTGATAAACTCATTCGGAGATGAATCTATTGTTATGAGCCATGAAAAGCAACCATACTAAGATTATTTTTCTTGATTATTTTGAATGATTTGAGAATCGGAATTCTGTACATTTCAGCTATATAAATCCATCATCTTAAAACACACAGTTATTTACCGCCATGTCGAAAACCAGATTTAATATTGATGACGCCTATCTGTTTGAATCAGAGCTGGCCGAAGACGACAAAATGATTATGGAAACCGCCCGCGAGTATGCCCAAACCCGGCTGGAACCCCGCGCGCTTGAAGGCAACCAGAACGAAGTTTTCGATATGGAAATCGCTAAAGAGATGGGCGCCCTTGGCCTTCTGGGTGCTACCATAGACCCAAAATATGGTGGTGTTGGTGCCAGCCAAACAGCATACGGGTTGGTGGCCAGAGAAGTTGAGCGGGTTGATTCGGGCTACCGCTCATTCATGTCGGTTCAGTCTTCACTGGTGATGTACCCGATTTCGGTATTTGGAACGGAAGAGCAGAAACAGAAATTTCTGCCCCGCCTGGCTACCGGTGAAATTATTGGCTGCTTTGGGCTTACAGAACCCGATCATGGCTCCGATCCGGCATCGATGGTAACCACTGCTGTGAAAACTGATGGCGGCTGGATACTGAATGGCGCCAAAATGTGGATCACAAACTCCCCTATCTCTGATGTGGGCGTGGTTTGGGCCAAAGCGAAAGAGCATAAAAATGATGAACCTGTAATCCGCGGTTTTCTTGTTGAAAGCGGAATGAAAGGGTATTCCACACCGGAGACTAAGCACAAGATGAGCCTGCGTGCATCATCTACCGGAGAGATGGTTTTTGAGGATGTGTTTGTGCCTGATGAGAATGTATTCCCCGATATACGTGGCCTCAAAGGGCCATTTATGTGCCTTAACAGCGCCCGTTACGGAATTGCATGGGGTGCTGTTGGTGCAGCCGAGTATTGCTACCACAAAGCACGGCAATATACGCTGGACCGAAAGCAGTTCGGCAAACCGCTTGCTGCTAACCAGCTTCCGCAAACCAAACTGGCAAACATGCTTACCGACATCACATCCATGCAGATGCTGGCATGGCGCCTGGGTAAACTTAAAGACGAAGGCCGCCTCCACCCTTCCATGGTATCACTCGCCAAACGCCACAATGTTGGCAAAGCACTTGATATTGCCCGCGTTTCCCGCGATATGCACGGCGGCAACGGAATCTCGGGCGAATACCGGGTGATTCACCATGTGGTTAACCTCGAGTCCGTTAACACTTACGAAGGCACGTACGATATTCACGGATTGATTCTGGGCAGGGAAATTACCGGCATTCAGGCTTTTACACCGAAGGGGAACGAGTAAAGACGCAAATTCTCCCAAATGTGCCCCTGCTGGGCAAGCACCAAATTCCAAATAACAAACATTGAACTCAAAAAAACATTGGTAACTCTGAATAGATTGGAATTTGGTACTTTGAATTTGTGATTTGGTGCTTTCTCTTTCATCTCACCGAAATCCAGGCTCTCAGCACACGGTCGCCAACCTGAATTTTGTCAACAACATCCATCCCTTCAATCACTTCGCCAAAAATGGTGTAAAGGCCATCTAAATGGGGTGTCCACGTGTGGGTGATGAAAAACTGGCTACCTTCTGTATCAGGCCCTGAGCTTGCAATTCCCACCATTCCACGCTTAAAAGTACCCGAATAAGGCTCTGTTGGAATTCGGTAATCCGGCCCGCCAAACCCATCCTCTCTATCAAAATCTCCGCCCTGTATCACAAAATTTGGCACCACTCGATGGAAGACTACTTCATCATAAAAATGATTCTCTGTTAAATGATATACAGATGATACGGTAAAAGGCGCATCAGCAGGTTTCAGTTTGATGCGGATCAGGCCCTGTGTGGTTTCTATCATCCAGATTGGGTTTTTGCCGAGGGCATTTAGTGATTCCCAATCCGGCATCCGAAACGGTTTGGGCTCAACCCGGCCGGCTGTTTCAACGCCCTCAATTCCATGTGCTTGCATTGCATTTAGAAGAATCTGAGCGATGGACTGCTGATGGGTTTCCACGGCTTTTTGATAGGCATCGATAAAAAGTTCCGAGCTGGCAGGGGTATAAAAATCCCTGTTCAAAAAAATTGCCTGCGACACGGAGATAATACTTCGGTTAAAATCGGCCAGCGCGCGATCTAACCTTTCGGAAAAAACAGGTGTTAGTTCACTGGGATTGGCATGGCCATCCAAAACTGCGGTTAGTGCCATTGCGGCATGCATAGCTTCTATGCCCTCTTGTTGCATATTTTCAGCCAGAAGCAGGTAATACTCGTTTTCATCAAGCAAGGTTTTATAGAGCGAAAGTACCCGGCTTTTCAGATAGGGATTTTCTGAATCGATCGAATCGATTAAATTTTTATAGGATGATATGTCTGCTCCGTGGGTAGCCAGCAGTTCAATAAATGTTAAGGCTACTTCAGCGTTGTCAAAAAAGTGTTTGATTTCATGTTCGAGGGATGTGAGATCTTTCTCGCCTATTCCATCAATCTGTTTCAAAGATTCCAAAGCCTGAATGGGAACTACCGGGTTGGGATGATTTAGCAATCTGGCCAAATGATCTTCATTGATGGCATCATGTTTAAAAAATCGCAATGAAAAAGCTACCGCGAGGGCAAACTGTGTTTTTTCGTTGATGTGATGTTGATCTCTTCTGTACATTGCTGAGTCGAACCCTGCCGTACCGGTGAGCCTAAGCAGGTATTCATCCGCCATTTTGGGTTGTTCGTTGATTCGGCTGTACGCCAGTTCAATAAACATTTTCTCAGCAGATGTACCAACTTTTGGTCGGTTAATGGGTGACCGCCATAACCCATATAACAGATTTGTTATTGTTGATTCATCATCACTCGATAATATAATCTGAGCAACATCATCTATGGCTTCAGAGTCTAATTCAATTCTGGTGAGCATCACGCCAGCGGCTCTCGAGCATGCATCAAACTGGTGGAAAAGTTCTGCATTTAAAATCAGTTCTCTCAATACAGATTCGCTCCCTACCCTTTCAAAAAATCTGCACACGTTGTACGAGCTATTTGCACCATCAAAAAAGTGCTGTTCAATTTGGTTAAGCTGTTCATCGCTCACTTGATGATGCGATAAAACCGTCCACGCTGTGGGGTGATCGTTCTCCAGTGCGTAATTGATTAATACTGTAACATCATCAAACGATGAGTGAATAAGGCCATTCCAGGCAATATTTGAGATTGTTTCATCATCATGATCTTTCAATAGCCAAAGCGTTTCTGCATCCCTTTCGGTAATTGCTGATGCTAATTGGGCAAGAGTTTCTTTATCAGAATCAAAAGGACCCTGGAATTTATCTGTGGCGCTGCAGCCGGCTATCCAAAAAACCGGCACCAATACAATTAGTAAAATATTTCTGACACTCCTTTTTATCATAGAATTGTATTTTTGAAAAGGATTTCGTTTCTTGCACATATATTATACATAAACAAGGTTACTATGGATAAAGCACAACTTACAAGAAAACAGAAAGAGTTCTTCGATTACATTGTAGAATACAAAAAAGATTACGATGTATGGCCTACTTATCGGGAAATTGCTGATGCATTTAATTATAAGTCTCCAAATAGTGTAACACAAAACATTCAGGCACTCCTTAAAAAAGGTGTACTTATTAGAACGGAAGAAGAAGAGTACGATATCCATCCTGATTTTGAAGAGAACCTTGGGCTTAAGAAAAGTACCGGTATCCCCGTACGTGGCCTCATTGCAGCAGGCTATTTACAGGAAGCTGTTGAAGCCGATCTTGGCAGAATAACACTGGAAACACTTTTCCCAAATCTCGATAGTATGTTTGCATTGAGAGTTTCCGGTATGAGTATGAAAGATGCCGGAATTTATGATGGCGATTTTGTACTGCTTATGGACAGCGATGTAAAAGATGGAGACATTGGTGCTGTTCTATACGATGGCGAAACAAGCCTGAAACGTATTTATCACGACAGGAATGGCTTGCGGCTAGAACCTGCCAATCCTGAGTATGATGACATCATCATTGAACCCGATGTTTTTGAAGAAGTGCGAATTATCGGAAAGTACATAGGCCATGTAAACCGGTCGGGCATACACAAAACAGTGCCGAAGAAGCTTGCCAGCTAAATTAATTTCTAAATCAGGACTCTTTCTTAACTGTTATCAGCTTACCATTGGCATCTTTTCGGGATTCGAAAAGCTGAGAATCTTTTATCCACGCCCTGCCGCCATCTCGTTGCAGCTTTTTTGTGTTTTTGTATTTAAAGGCTTGTTTGTGAAGATCAGGTAGCTTGCTCATAGTTTTTTTGTTTTTAAAATAGGACATTCACACTTTTCATAAAAGTATCAGACAGCCTAAGATTTGATAAGATTCTATCCGGAAATTTTTGATTTGCATTCATTTTAATTTAAAACAAAAAAGCTTATCTTTGGAGTCTATCAAAATTTTAATCACCAGAAAATTTACAGATATGTACGCTATCGTTAAAATTGGCGGGCATCAATACAAAGTTGCAGAAGATCAAACAGTTTTTGTAAACAGACTTTCATCAGAGAATGATAAAGTTACTATTGAAGATGTTCTGCTTGTAAAAGATGACAAAGGTAAAATTAAAATTGGCAAGCCTACCGTAAAAGGCGCCAAAGTTGAAGCTTCTGTTGTGGATCACATTAAAGCCGATAAAGTTATTGTTTTCAAGAAAAAACGACGAAAAGGCTACAGAGTTAAAAATGGCCACAGACAGGCAATTACTCAACTCAAAATTGAGAAAATAGCTTAAAAACGAGGTAATATAATGGCACATAAGAAAGGACAAGGTTCTACAAGAAACGGAAGAGACTCAGAATCAAAAAGACTGGGTGTAAAGAAATTTGGCGGGCAGGTAGTGCGTGCCGGTAATATTATCGTTCGGCAAAGAGGCACGAAGTTCCATCCGGGCGAAAACGTAGGAAGAGGCGGAGACGACACTCTTTTTGCACTTGCTGATGGAACTGTTGCTTTCAGAACAAGAAGCGGCGGACGTAAGTATGTGTCAATAGAGCCTGCTTAAAAAAATAATCAGTTTTTTTCAAAACCCCGATAACACTGTTATTCGGGGTTTTTTTATTTTTGGGTATGATGTTTATAATCCCTCAGTACCCATCCATGCAATTTGGCTCCATCTACTGTATTGGGCGTAACTATGCCGAACACATCAAAGAGATGAAGAGCACAAGAACAGAAACACCGGTGGTCTTTATAAAACCACGGAGTAGCTTAGTTCTGAACAATGGCTCTGTTCATCTTCCGGAAGAATCAGCTAACGTACATCATGAAGTAGAACTTGTTTTGTTGATCGGTAAAACATGCAGAAACGTAACTGCCGAAGATGCTTTAAATGCAATTAAGGCTTATGCAGTAGGAATTGATGTTACAACCAGAGACATTCAGTCGGACGCGAAAAAGAGTGGCCTTCCCTGGTCTCTCGCAAAAGGCTTCGACACCTTTGCACCTGTAGGCAACTTTGTCTCTTTTGAAGAAGGAACTGATCTGCAAAATATGGATATCTCTGTTAGTGTAAACGGTGAAGCCAGGCAGCAGGGAAATACGCGCGACATGATTTTTCCTGTGGCTGATATCATATCCTACCTGAGCCACCGTTTCACTCTATATCCCGGAGATCTGATTTTTACCGGAACCCCAGAAGGTGTTAGCCAAATAAAGGCCGGTGATAAAATTGAAGCTCAAATCGGTAACAACCTATCAACACTTTCTGCAGATGTTAAAACGTAGTTTATTCCTTGGCTTTATACTTGCAGTTGCATCTGTTTTTATTACAGATCAGAAAGTATCGGGTCAGTCTCTCTCCTTCCTGGCTGATTCTGTTTCATATTTGTGGCCAACGGATGCAAGCAATCAGTTATCATCAACATTTGCTGAAACCCGTTCGGCACACCTGCATGCCGGCCTCGATATTCGCACCTGGGGGCAAGAAGGCTACAGGGTATTTGCTACCCGCGATGGTGTGATTTACAGAATTGGAATGAGTCCTTTTGGATACGGTAATGTAATTTACATGAAACACGGAGATGGAAGCTATTCAGTCTATGCCCACTTGAACCGATTTGAACCTAATCTACAGGCATTTGCCGACTCCTTACGATTTATTAACTACACCGCTGATCTTGACAAAATCATAGTTAAAGAGGGTATTACATATAAACAGGGTGAAGTAATTGGTTATAGCGGTTCAACCGGAATAGGGCCGCCACATTTGCACTTCGAATTACGAACTCCTGAGTTTAAGCCATTCAATCCGCTGCTAACGAATCTTACTGTACACGATAATATTCCCCCTGTATTCAGGCAGCTTGGCATCGAATATCTTGATTATGAAACGCTTAGTTTTGAGAATTACCGCATCGTAAACGGAACGGGTTCCGGAAACAGGTATAATTTCGGTGAGATTACGGTGAATGGGCCCGTGGGATTATCCGTAAATGTGCATGACAGAGCGAATAATACACCTAATGTATATGCTGTCCACTCCTTAACCATGATACATCAGGCGGATACACTTTTCCATTCACAGGCTGATTACTTTCCGTTTATGCATACTAATCATATGTTTTTGGACAGATCATACCCAATTCTTGCTCAAACCAGACGGGGTTTCCAGCGCCTTTATAAAGTACATGGCAACAGGCTTCCGATGTATCAAACCAATTCATCACTTGGACTGATTGATTTTGAAAATGGAACCTACCCCATCCGTATCATTGCTGCAGATGCAAACGGAAACAGAAGCATTGCAAACCTCACCATCCATGTAAACCGATCCGGGCAATCGCCACGTGATGAAATCACCTATATTCCCACCTACCCATTACCAAGCCGTTCCCTTGAACAGGCCAATAAATGGAATAACATAAAGCTGGATGAGAACCGCATGTTACTTGTTTCTTCTGATGATGATGTAATTCCATTCACAAGGGATATTCGATTCTATAAAAACGAATCCATCAACAGTTTCGAAAAATTACTGGTACCCGGCAAACGAACTATTTTTAAAAGCCCGGACAACACGATGTGGATTGAATTCCCGGAAAATGCACTGCATGACACACTTCAGCTGAGGATGGATATCATAACAAAAGGCAATACTATTCAATTTAATTTCGACCCGGACAGACTGCCGCTTGCCGAAAGAATTCAATTTAATTATATGCTTCCAGACCATTTGGCCGGAAATGAACAATTGGGATTGTATTCGGTTGACAGGTTCAGAGACCGCCACTTTTTCCTTAATGCAGTGAACAATCGCGGTATAATAAGAGGATCAATGCGGGAAATCAGCAGTTTGATTATTAAAAGTGATACCACACCACCCTGGGTTGGAAGGCCAAGGCTTGAAAGAAACCTTGCAGGTAATCACATTGTGATTTTACCAGCCAGAGATACGGAAACAGGAATTAACTACAGAGATTCACTATTCAAAGTAAACGGGATGCGTGGAATTATAGAATACGACCCTGAAAAAAACTTCCTGATTTTTTATAACCCTTCGTTCAGGCCGGCAGCATCAAATAAAATAGAAG
>SLLL01000077.1 GCA_007134085.1 Balneolaceae bacterium | reverse complement strand
TTAATGAATTCATACTGCTGAGTGATCATTTAAAATTGTGACAAATTACTAAAATAACGGCATAGATGGCTTTGAAATCCGGGGTGTAAGTAACCGAGTTACATTATTTATCAATTGTTTTACGCCCATCTTTCCACTCAATCTCGAAGGATGTTGACTGGTTAAACTGTTCTGAGCTTCGTGCCCATTTTCCGTTTTGAAGTATTCTTGTAAATCCTCTTTCGAGCGGGGCTTTTGGGTTCATCTCTTCGAGAGCGGCAATCTGTTTCTGTATAAGAAATGATTTTGCAGAGAGAACTTTTTCGTGCCGGTTGCGCAGTTTTTCGGCTAAGTTCTCAACTTTTCCTGAATAAGCTTCAACACTGCTTTTAGGGCTGAAAGCATGGAAGCTGTACTCCGCCTGTTTTAAGGTTGAGGTTTTGGATACAAGCAATGCATTCAATCTGGATTGCAGCTTTTCAGTATGATTTTGAACCCTGTTGGTAAAAAACTTCAGCTTCTCCAGCACCACAAGAAGTGCATGTGAATGTGCAAGGCGATGAACATAGTCGCGATACCTCTGAATCTTCAGCTGCAATACATGCTCAATTGATGCCGCATAGTCCTCAATCTGCCAGCGCAGTTCGTTTATATCAGGTGTGGCAATTACAACCGCCTGCGTAGGTGTGGCAGCGCGGGCATCAGCTACAAAATCAGAAATACTGTAATCTACCTCGTGCCCAACGGCACTAACCACGGGAATGGGGCAATTGAATATAGCCCTCGCCACAATCTCTTCGTTGAATGGCCATAAATCTTCAAGCGAGCCACCACCCCGGCCAATAATAATCAGGTCAACGGGGTCAGTTTGCTCAGCAAAGTAGTTCAGTGCTGCTGCAAGTTCACCAGCGGCATTAAGCCCCTGCACGCTTGCATGGTGCAGGTAAAGTGTGGCTGCCGGCCAGCGTTGTTCAAACGTTGAGTAAATATCATGGAATGCCGCACCGGTGGATGAGGTAATGATCCCCACACGGAAAGGATAGGAGGGCAAAGGCTTTTTAAAGGCGGCATCAAAAAGCCCCTCTTTTTCGAGCTTCTGTTTCAGCTCTTCAAACTTTTGTTGCAGTTTGCCTATGCCTGCCTGTTGCACAAGGCTTACAATCATCTGGTATCGGCCATGAGGTGCATAAACCTGAATGTCGCCCCCAAGTACTACCTGCTGCCCATCACGCAGTTCTGTATCAATTCTTGCAGCTGTGCTGCGCCACATAACACAGGGCAGTTGGGCGCCATCATCCTTCACAGTAAAATAGAAATGCCCGTTTCTGCTCTCCATTACATTGCTAATTTCTCCTTCAACCAGTGTGTCGCGGAAATTGTTTTCCAGCAGTGATTTAATGTTTTGCGTAAGCTCGGAAACGGAAGGTACATCGAATGCAAAGGGTAGTTGATTTGGCATGCCTCAAAAATCTGCTATTTGAACCTCAAAGTCTACCAATGTTTGCCGATTAAAGATCTTTTACCCAGAACACCATTTGCTTGTCGCTCTCTTCATCTTGGTTGACATCTTTCCAGCGGTATGTTGTATACAAATCGGGGCGTTTCGCGTAGCCGTATTTTCGCCAGATTGCATCGAGTGGTATGTAATTATTGGGTTTTAACGGGTGATCTTCATCTCTCGAAACAGCGCAAAAACAGATGGTTTTAAAACCGCCAAGTTTTCTCGCATGCTCCTCGCGGCCGCTGATGAATGTTTGGTAAATACCTAAGCCGCGAAATTCCGGCAGTAAAATGGATTCGCCACAATAGAAAACCTCTGATACATCGATGCCGGCTTGTCTGAAAGGTTTCTGAAACTCCTCGGTTTCATCAGCAAGCGGCAGGCCGGTTGACGCACCAACCACCAAACCTCCGTGAAGCACAAGTATAACAATACTGTTTGGCGCATTGAGATACGTTTTAAGATACTCTCTTTCATACGCCGCCGAGCCATCATACAAATACGGAAACTCCCTGAATACACGAATTCGTAATTCCGCAAGGCCCTTTACATAAGGTTCGAGCTGTTCTCCGTAAACAGTTATGACAGAAACAGGATTATTCATCTGGAAAAAGTTAAGCAGTTAATAGCTCGTTGAACTCTTCGATTATCTCATCAAGGCTGGGCGAATCGGGCCAGTTTGCCGGATAATAGACAGCTGCCATGATGTTACAAGTTCCCATACCGGTTTTGGTTTGCTGGCAATCTTTTACAGGCGTTACAATGGGTGTCTCTTTGCCACCTTTAACGGCAAATCCCGTAACCAAATCGTGGAGCTGGATAACCTGGCCCGTACTGTTGAATACAAAATTCTCTTCTTCATCCCCGGTTCTAAAGAGCCATGAATCGGCATCAATCTTATCGGTATCCCACAACGAAATGGGTACAAGATATTTCAGCGAGATGTAGTTGTTAATATCAACCACGCTGTTAATTCTTGGAAAGTTGCCTTCAGAAGCTGTTCTGAGCAGATACTCGGATGCCGGTTTGCTGCGGCCTGTGGGTTTGTAACTGCCAATTCTCATCATATCGCGGCAAGCCTTTCTGAAGGCATCTTCGCTCTCACCAAGTGGGCCTCTGCGTAACTGAAGCAGCTCAGACAGGCGCTCTTCAAGCAGTGTATGATGTTCCGGAAGAGCATCAATATTTGCTGCTATAGTACCGATTTTAATTCTATCAGAAAGAAGGTTTTCTACGTTCACTCAATCAGGAGTTAAGAATTTAGGTTTGAAGCGATACTGATGTTGAAGCCTGCCTCGCGGTTAGCATTTGCAGGGATCTAATATCTTACTCTTTACGATATGTCATAGCTAAGCCTTTCAGAAAATAGCGCAGCACCTGATCACCCGCGGGCTGATAATTTCGATGATTTTTGTTTCTGAAGAGCGCATTAAGCTCGGAGGCGGATATATCAAATCCGGCTTTTTTGATGATTTTTTGGATATCATCTTCCCGCAGTGTGAAAGCAACCCGAAGTTTTTTCAACACCATATTGTTGGTAACCGGTGTTTGGATGGGTTGCTGCGGATGCTTATCACTCTTTCCGCGCTTGTAGTAGATCAACCCGTCCAGAAAGTAAGCCGTCATCTCATGGGTGATATCAATTTTATCCTTCCCCTCCTCCGGTTCTTCAAAGATATAGGCAATCTCCTCCCGGGTTGGTTTGTAACCGGCCAGCTTCAAAATTTCTGCAATCTCGCCATCACCAACATTTAGTGTGTAGCGGATGCTTTTTATGACGTCGTCTTTTCTCATACTTCGTTTACTTTTTTTGATGAAAGGTAAGAAAAGCACGGCTAAAGAGCTGAGCTGCTGAGGGCGGATATTCTTTGAATTGATGTATCTTGTTGATGTAAACCAAAACCCAATCCTGCCACCATGTGCGGAAGATATGTTCTGAAGTCCCGGCTTGAGGAGCTGAAAAAAACCTACAATGCCATACCTGACGGGCTCTACCAGTTTGAACCGAATTATAATGTTGCGCCATCGCTGCACATGCCTGTGGTACTTCAGGTTGAAGGGCGGCGGATAATTGCTCCTTACAGATGGGGGCTTGTGCCGTTTTGGGCAGACAGTGCCAATACCGGCTACTCAATGATTAACGCCCGTGCAGAAACCCTACAAAGCAAGCGCTCGTTCAGCAAGCCGTTCTCTTCACAGCGCTGTATTGTGCCTGCCAGCGGATTTTACGAATGGAAACGAAGCAGCTCAGGCAAGATCCCCTACTATATCTATTCTCCCGGTTTTTCCACTCTCAACTTTGCCGGTTTATATGAACAGTGGAAGAGTAGTGAAGGGGAGGCCATCAACAGCTTTACTATTATTACTACCGAAGCCAATACAACCGTTAGTGAACTGCACGATCGTATGCCGGCTATTCTTCTGCCTGAAGAAACCGAAACCTGGCTAAGCCCTTCCAGTAACGACAATCCCGATATTCTTCAGGATCTGCTTCGCCCCTGGCCCGATGACGCCATCACTCACTACCGTGTGGGTACAGAAGTAAATAATGCACGCAATTCAGGGCCACAGCTGATGGAGCCTTACAGAGATCTTTTCAGCTGAGGTATAGGCCTGCCTTTCACCTAAATTTTTTTCAGAAATAGGAATCCGAGTACTTGATATATGTATAATATATGTGTAATCTGATTCTATGGATAATGAGAAATACCCGCCCGTAAATGTGCTTAATGTGATACGGAGTTTTCGCCACCCGGAAATTCCTCACCACATCACACCCTATCGTTTTGAGACGATACAGGGAGAGAAGCACAGAATTGCACAGATACGTCAGGTTCATCGGGAGCGGGTTGGGAAGGCGTTTCACTATCATTATGTGGTAAAAACACAAGATGAGCGCTACTTTCACCTTATTTTTGATACGCAAACCCTCACCTGGAGAATGGTGCAGGAGGTGGATGAAGAGCTCTTTTTCTCGTGATGGCGAATTTATTGTACAGCCAAAATCTCTGCTATCTCAAGCCGAAAGTTGCCTGGCTGGCTGTCGCTAATCAAAAAGCCATACTCTTTGATGTTTTCAAGATCGGATGGCGGGGCATCCGAAACATCACGCCCGCGAAAAACTGCCTTAAATTGTGAGAATGGCAGGTAAGTGGTGGTTAGTTCGCCACTCTGCGAATCAAATCGTTGTTCATACACCCATCGGTTCAGCCCATACTCCCCCTGCGTTCTGAAGCGGAAGCTGTAACGTTTTCCGTCACCCTTATGGGTAATCGAAATTCCGGAATATCCCGCAAGGTTGAGTGACTGCACGTTTTTAACCGATGCAAACCCACCGTTATTTTCAAGGGAAACATCTCCGAGAAAAACGCCATGTCCGTTCGCTTGAATCTGGAAATGGCTTTGGGAAAGGCCTCCCATCACACCATCGTTCACAATTTGCCATTTATGATCGGCAAGGTTGCTGAAATCGGTTATCAGATACTGTTGTTGTTTATTCATACTTCAAATAACAGAGTACCCGCTAAAACAATTTCTGAGATAGGCTTTTTTAATTCCGGTTCCGGGAAAAAATTCCTCTGATTCTGCGGGTTATTGAGCGTTCTTCCCGTTCTGTTTCCACTACGCGCGGCGCTTCAGCTTCGCGTCCGGAGAGGAAATCGCGAAGGCGGTCCCTGAACCGGTCATCTTCAATATCGGGGCAGGTAAGGCGTACCAATGTTTCGGTTTGGTGCGGGTAGAAGAAATTGCGTTGTGATGCGATACCGCTTTGGTTACCCAAATTGTTGAGAAAATGGCCTGCAATTGGCAGTGCTGTTTGCGATGCAAATCCTAAATTATTGTTAAAGCGAACGCGGGGTGAAGAGCCGCCAACCCAGCTGCCGAAAACCAGGTCGGGTGTCATGCCGATAAACCAGCCATCGGAGAAGTTCTGAGTGGTACCCGTTTTGCCTGCCAGTGCGTGTGTAATTCCAAACTGATGGCGTAACGAATGCCCCGTTCCGTTATCAATAGCCTGTGTGAGCATATGTATCATAGCAGCTGCGGTTTGATCGGATATAGCCTGTTGTTGCGAGGAATTTTCATCCCGGCTGAAGTCGTAGATCAGGTCGCCATCAGCATTATAAATTGCTGTAATGATGCGAGGCTCTGATGGCTTGCCGTTGTTCAAAAAAGTGGAGTAAGCGGCAGTTAGCTCGAGCAGGGATACCTCGGCAGTGCCAAGCGCTATGGAAGGCTCCCGCGGAATACGCGATTCAATCCCCATTCGTAAAGCCGTCTGCTGAACATTGGTTAAGCCGGTTTCCAGCGCAAGTTCTACGGCAATGGTATTGATGGATTGAGCGAGTGCTGCCTGTACGGAATATCTGCCGCCATACTCATCACGTACATTGCGTGGTGTCCAGTCTTCGTAATCGCTGTAAACATTCAGCACATTTCGCCGGTAATCGCACGGCTTAATGCCCGCCTCAAGAGCCGCACTATATACAATTGGTTTGAAAGAGGAGCCGGGCTGCCGTTTTGATTTAACATGATCGAACTTAAAATGCTCGTGATTTACACCGCCCACCCAGGCAAGCACATCGCCTGTTTCGGGATGCATCGCCATAAAACCAGCCTGCAGAAAAGATTGGTAATGAACAATCTGCTGATAAGGGGAAAGTTTACGGCCTTCGTAACCATTCCACGTATATACCTGAGACTGAACCGGGGTGTAGAGAATCTCTTCTATCTCACTTTCTGAGTAGCCCAATTCAGAGAGATGTTTGTACTGATCTGAATTCCGCCAGATTCGCATAATAAACGGGTCATTGTGATCAGCAAAAACCGGTTGCCGTTCAATCTGCCGGTTAAATGCAGCCTGCAGCGATCTCATCTGCACATCAACAGCAGCTTCTGCGGCGCGTTGCACGCGGCTGTCGAGCGTGGTATGGATTACAAGGCCATCTGTATAGATGTTGTAGGCGTTACCGTCGAGAGAGGGCGTGTTTCGTAACAGGCGGGTAACCTCCTGACGAAGATGTTCCCGAAAATAGGG
>SLLL01000059.1 GCA_007134085.1 Balneolaceae bacterium | reverse complement strand
ATCGATAATCTGCAGAAGCGTAAAGGAATAATGACCTCCATGGTGCAGGAAGGAGAGAACAATCGAATTGAATTCAAAGTACCTTCGCGCGGTTTGATTGGTTTTCGTGGTGAAATGCTTACAGAAACCAGAGGTACCGGAATTATGCACCAACAATTTGATGAATACGGGCCCTACGCCGGCGAAATTTCAGGCAGAACTCGTGGTGCTTTGATATCACTCGAACAAGGTGATGTTACACCTTACGCATTAGAGGGCCTACAGGATAGAGGGCACTTCATTGTTGAACCGGGAGATCCCGTTTACACCGGGCAGGTTGTAGGAATAAATAACCGTGCTGATGATATGATCATCAATGTAGTGAAAAAGAAAAACCTGACGAATCATCGGGCAACCCAAACCGCTGATTCCGTGAAGATTTCTCAGGCAAAAAAAATGAGCCTTGAGCAATCCATAGAATTTATTGACAGAGATGAATTACTTGAAGTAACACCAAAAAGTTTACGAATCAGAAAACTCTACTTAGACCACAACGACAGAAAACGCGCCGAAAAAAAGAAGGAGTTAGTTTAGCAAAAGGGAATTGATTTCTAATTATGGCTGTTTTTAGGATATGAAAAATATAAATAGCCATAGAGTCTTTAAGAAAAACAGTAAAGAGCCAAACCATGAAGGTGAATACGTTCTTTACTGGATGCAAATCAATCGTAGGTTTAACTACAATTTTGCCCTTGAATATGCTGTTGCGTGGGCAAATAAGCTTGAAAAGCCACTGCTTATCTTTGAAGGTTTTTCATGCGATTATCCGTGGGCCACTGACCGCTCTCACACCTTCATGATGCAAGGGATGAAAGAACACCTTGATTACGCAGAGCGCCAGAATATTAATTACATCTCCTTTGTAGAAGAAGAGCCAGGCCAGTACAAGAAATTACTATTCAATCTTGCAGAGAGAGCATGTATGCTTATAACCGATGAGTATCCGGTTTTCATCATGCGCGAAAGAAATTCTGCCTATCCTGAAGAGCTATCTTTACTATACATTACGGTAGATAGTAACGGGCTTATTCCACTTGGTTTAACAGAAAAAGATCCATACAGCGCCTATCTCTTCAGAAAGATAATGCAGAAAAACTTTTTAGAAGCATACACAAACCCTCCAATGGAAAACCCGCTTGGTGAACAAAAAAATAGTGGTTCGATAACTCCACCTAAAAAGTTTTTCCAAGATATACCGGACGCGCGAGACGCACTTAATCACATACCCGGTTTCATCGAAAAGTTATCCATCAACCACGATGTGAAACCAATAGAGTGGCATGGGGGCAGGCAGGCTGCACTCGGTATGCTTGGCCAATTCATAAAAAATGGGCTTCTTGTTTATGACGAAAAACGAAACGATCCCGATGAAAAGAAAACGAGTAACTTAAGCCCTTGGTTACACTTTGGTAAAATATCTGAATATGAAATTGTTCATGCCGTTTTACAACACCAGCCAGATGGATGGGATTTAGATAAAATTACCTACAACAACGGTTCAACCGGTGGGTTTTTTAATGGCAACCCAAACATCGATTCCTTTCTTGACGAAGTCATTACCTGGCGGGAAGTAGGGTTTCACTTTGCCCATCACCGTGAAGATTACGACAAATTCTACAGCCTTCCAGATTGGGCACTAAAGACACTCGACCAACATCGTGACGACGCACGCGAATGGGCCTACAACTACGAACAACTTGCGCAATCAAAAACACACGATGAAATTTGGAATGCGGCGCAAACTCAACTCAGAGAAGAAGGTATTATTCACAACTACCTGCGCATGTTATGGGGAAAAAAAGTTATTGAATGGACTCCTGACCCTGAAACAGCATTACAGTATCTTATTGACCTTAACAATACCTATGCTATAGATGGCAGGGATCCAAACAGCTACTCCGGCATATTTTGGTGTTTCGGAAGATTTGACAGAGCCTGGCAAGAGCGGCCAATATTTGGCAAATTACGATACATGACGAGTGAGAGCACAAAGAAAAAAGTAAAACTTAAAAACTACCTCAACACCTTCAGCAATCAGAAAAGCCTGCTATAAATATCGCTATTTTGATCGATAAAGTGTGAATATCGTATAAATAAACGATAATTTGAAAATATCGAATTAAATACCGATATTAATGTATGATAAGTATAATAACAGGAGATATCATACAGTCCCAGAAAGCAGATCAAGCAGCAGTATGGCTAAATCCGCTAAAAGCAATATTTGAAGAAATAGGGGAAACACCAAACGACTGGGAAATATACAGAGGAGACAGCTTTCAACTCACCACAGAACCGGAAGAAAGCCTGCGCCTGGCTATTCTGATAAAAAGCATCATAAAAAAAATAAAAAAACCAGCCTTAGATGTACGGTTAGCAATTGGTATTGGGTATGCTTATCAGAGAGAAAACCGAGTAAGTGAATCAAACGATGAGCCATTTGTGTTTTCCGGTAAACTACTTGATGAAATAAAAAGCCGAAAAGTAAATATGGCCATAAAAACAAACTGGCCCGATTTCGATGTAGAGATCAACATGATGCTAAAACTGGCACTCATCATCATGAACTCCTGGACAAGCAACACAGCAGAAACTGCAGAATTACTGTTCAGAAAACCGGGCATAACCCAAGTAGAAATTGCCGAGATATTAGGTTTAGCACAATCAACAGTAAACGACAGGATAAAAAGAGGCTCTATTTACGAAATAATTGAATTAGAGCAGTATTATCGTGAAAAAGTAATGCAAAAAACAGGCTATAGAAGTGGAAACAGAACTCATTACTAAACTCCTATTAGCACATATAATTGGTGACTTCCTGCTACAGCCAAAAATGTGGATAGAGAATAAAATACAGAAAAAGTGGAAATCACCATATTTGTTAATTCATAGCATCATTCATTTTCTGCTAATCATGCTATTCATCTGGGATTTGACAATCTGGAAAGCGGCGCTCTTTATCACAGTTTCACATGTTCTGATAGATGGAGTAAAATTGACATTCCAAAAAAACAAACCAAGATTTTGGTTCTTTGCCGATCAAATAGCACATGTAGGCATGATTTTTATAGCATTACAACTGTTTTGGGAGCCCATGCAATTGCCAGTGGTTGGGGAGAGATTCTGGATAATCATTACCGGCCTAATATTTCTAACATTCCCAACCGCTTTTATCATGCAAAACGTTTTGAGTAAATGGAATGATGAAGTGCTGAATACTGAAAACTCATCCTTAGCCGGTGCAGGACTCTATATTGGTATACTCGAACGGATTTTGGTATTTATTTCGGTATTAGCAGGGCAGCTGCAAGTGGTAGGATTTCTTATAGCAGCAAAATCAGTATTTCGGTTTAGTGATTTAACAAGAGAAAAAGACAGAAAGCTGACCGAATACATTATCGTAGGTACACTCTTGAGCTTTTTAATTGCTATTACTGTAGCTCTTTTGGTGAAGTGGATGATATAAAAAGCTTAAAGCTTTTCAATAATCCCGCTAACAAGTTTGGCAAAATCTTCTTTACGTTTTTCTGCTGCCTCTTTAACCTCAGAATGGTCGAGTTTACCTTTTGAAACACCAGCTGCCATATTTGTAACCAAAGAAATAGCTGCTGCTTTTAAACCAAGCCTGGAAGATTCAATCAATTCAGGTGCTGTACTCATACCTACAACATCTGCACCTAAAATTCTAAAAGCCCTGATTTCGGCTTTTGATTCGTAATTTGGCCCTTTCACATACATGTAAGTTCCTCTTTGAATATCAAGGCCAGATTCAGCAGCAATTTTACGAATCCTCTCAGCTACAGGATAAAGGTTATATCTGAATGAATCGGAAGGGAGAATTGGTACAGCATGAAAGAAACGAAATACATCATCAATAACCATCAAATCGCCAACGTTGAAATTGGTATTGATGGCGCCTGCTGCATTTGAAATGATTATTTTTTTTGCTGAAAATGCATCTGCAAGATGAACCGGAAGTACAGTTTTACTAAAAGAATAGCCCTCATAGTGATGGAAACGCCCTGAAAATGCGATTACATCTTTTCCTGCTACTTTGCCATAAAACAACTTTCCGGAATGCCCCTGCACAGATGGCTCAGGGAAATGCGGAATTTGCTTGTAATCAATTGAGAATGAATTCTCGATAGTGTGAGAAAAATCACCAAGGCCGGAGCCCAGTATCACAACGGAATCCACTTCCAGAGGAAATCCATTTTCAACAAGGAAGTTTTTTATTTCAGAAATATAATCGGGAATCGCCATAATCAAACAACTTCTATAGAATAACCCGATTTAGGGTCGAAGTCAGTTAGTTTAAACATTGGGTGATGTGTTTCATGATAAGCCAATATCGTAAAATCATTTCTACATGCAAACCTCTTGAGAGTTTCGCGAGCTTCGATGCTCTGTTTTGGCTTAAAATCATATTTTGCGGCGAAATTACGGTTGATGAAAATCCTTCTACCGATAACATCACCCGCCATTAAACATCGCAAAGAGCCATCATCAAAAAAAAGTGACTGGTGAAATTCCGTATGCCCGCCAATAGTTTTTGTTTTTATATGTTCAACCTCCTCAACATCATCCGATATGAACTTGATATTGGCCATTGAATCGAGAAAATGGAAGAAATCCTGATGAATTTCTGGTTCATCGCCAATTAGCGAATATCGTTTTTTCCATCCCTCTTCAGAAACCCATACAGTAGCATCGGGAAACGTTAATTCCCAATACCCATTTTCCTGGTGAGCAAGGCCACCAAAATGATCAAAATGTAGGTGGCTTATGAAAATGTCTGAAATTTCATAGTCAGACACCCCATGCTCATCGAGATTGTTAATTAGTGTTTCGATAGAGGTATCTTCGCCAATCAGCCCACCTAAACCAGCATCAAACAATATATTTCTTTTGTTTGATGTGATGAGAAATGGATTGATAGACAGTTTTAAAGCTCCTTTTCCAGGTGAGTCATCTCTGCCTATTCGAATAAACTTTTTATCGATTGCCACGGAAAAAGTCCCTTCATAAAGTGGCACTACCTTAGATTGGGCCATATTGTTTAATACCTGTTACTTCTTGTTCTCGAATTTTTCGTAAGCGTCGATAATATCTCTCACCAGTTTGTGGCGAACTACATCTTTTTGGTCAAGGTAAACAAACGATATCCCATCTATATTTTTTAGAATTGTTTGTATGGAAATGAGGCCTGATTGCTGCTTTTGCGGCAAATCAGTTTGCGTAACATCTCCTGTAATGATTGCCCTGCTGTTGAAGCCAATTCGGGTCAAAAACATTTTCATTTGTGTATTTGTTGCATTTTGAGCTTCATCAAGAATAACAAATGCATTGTTCAGGGTTCTTCCGCGCATGTAGGCGAGAGGCGCTATCTCAATCACATTTTTTGCGAGTTGAAACTCGAGCTTGTCGAACTCAATCATCTCTTCAAGGGCATCATAAAGAGGGCGGAGGTATGGATCTATTTTCTCTTTGAGGTCTCCCGGAAGAAAACCAAGATTTTCACCGGCTTCAACAGCAGGCCTGGCAAGAATAATTTTCTTTACTTTCCGCTCTTTTAAGGCTTTTACTGCCAGCGCTACTGATGTGTATGTTTTACCGGTACCTGCCGGGCCAATGGCAAAAAGTATGTCGTTATGTTCTGATGCTTTAACGATATCTCGTTGTCCCGGAGTTTTTGCAGATACAGCTTCTCCTGTATGCGTATGAAGAATAATATCACCGGTATTTTGATCGAAGGCCGGTTCACTTCTTGCATTTGATTTTCCTTCAACTTTGTTGGCAAGTGCAAGAATGGTTGTAACATCTGATGATTGAATTTCGCCTTTTTTCTCACCAACTTTCAGCATCTCTTGAACGATGCCTTTTATAACCTGTACCTCAGTTTCAGGGCCAAGTATTTTTACTCTATTACCACGTGCCGTTAGTTTTGAGGCCGGAAAAATTCGGTCGAGCTGCCTCAGGTGTTCATCGTTTAGACCAAGCAGTACAACCGGGTCAACTTTTTCGATGAAAATAGTTTCTTCTGATAATTGATTTTCTGTTTTGATGTGTAGAATAATTAATTATGTACGGTTTAAAAAGGATTAGGCTAATTTACCGGTACCCGATTTCGCTAACTTTGAAAGTTCTGCAATTCTTGCGGGAATATCATCTGCTTTAAAAACACTGCTTCCGGCTACAAGAACATCGGTACCTGCCTCTGAAAGTTTTGCAATGTTTGATTTACCCACACCACCATCAATTTCTATTAGAAAACTGAGGTTAAGCTCCTCACGGATTTGTGCCAGATGTTCTACTTTTTGAATGCTTGATTCTATAAATGCCTGGCCGCCAAAACCGGGGTTTACACTCATGATTAAAGCAAGGTCAATATCCGGTAGAATTGGGCGAAGTAAATCAACGCTTGTTGCAGGATTTATAACAACGCCTGCCATACATCCATTCAATTTGATGTTTTGGATGGTTCGGTGGAGGTGGGGGCATGCTT
>SLLL01000226.1 GCA_007134085.1 Balneolaceae bacterium | reverse complement strand
TAAGGTCAGGCGATCAGGTTGAGATTGTAACCGGAAATAAAGTAAACCTCAACCCCGACTGGATGAGCGATGTGGTAACGCACAAAGCAAAAGCCAGGCTACGCCAGTTTGCAAAGCAGAAAGAGAGAAAAGTATCAAACGAAGGGCGGGAGATATGGGAAAAGCGAGCCGCGAGGGGCAAAGTTGAGATTACAGACCAAGAGCTTACCAAAGTTGCCAAGCGCTTCAAATTCAACGATACTCAAGAGATGTTCTATGAAATAGGAACAGGGGCTTTTGAGGTAAATGAGCTTTTCAAAGTTGTGAAGCAGCTGAAAAGTAAGGGACGGCTCGACAAGGATGAAGATGATGATTTCAAAAAAGATCAGGGTTCCTCAACACAGGATGAGTACTACAAATCTGCCCGTTCCGTTGGCGATGGAAATGCCTTGCTTGTTGAAGGTGAGCTCGATCATGTAAAGTATTCCTACGCAAATTGTTGCAATCCTATTCCCGGTGATAATGTAATTGGTTTTCTGAGCCGAAACGGGGATGTGAAAATTCACCGTTCCACCTGCAAGAATGCCCATCACCTGATAAAGACAGACAGTGAAAGAATCATCGACATTACATGGGCACGGAATATTGAAAATCAGTTTTTGGGTGCCATTAAAGTTATCGGGGAGGATCGCGTTGGGCTTGTGAACGATATCACCGAGGTACTGTCTAAATCACTTCAGACCAACATGAAGAGTATCAATGTAAACAGTGATGGCGGTATGTTTGAGGGTATTATAACCGCTTATGTTAATGATCTTAAGCACCTCGAAAAAATTATCAAGAGGCTTGAAAGAATAAACAGCATAAAGACTGTGATGAGGTATGAGTAAAACCATCTATGTTGTGTAGGTGCAAACACTTATATTTGCCGGCCAACAAGAAATTTCTATGTGCTTAACGTAAAACTTGCTATTTTCTTTACATATAAGCTGATTATTTGATACGCTTAAATAGCAAACAATAAATAGTAATATACATAGGATAGAATGGTGACTTACACAAAACGAGATATTGTTCGGACTGTTGCAGATAAGATGGACGTTCCACTTAACCAGGCAGAGCCGTGGGTTGATTCCGTAATAGATGCCCTAAGAGGCAAAATGATGGATGCAGACCCTACATGCAGAATTGAGCTCAGAAACTTCGGCGTATTTGAAGTTAAAGAGACCAAAGCTAAGCCAAAGGCAAGAAATCCAAAAACCAATGAAGTGATTTACGTGCCTGCTCACCGCAAAACACACTTCAAGCCAAGCAAAAAGCTAAAGAAATTCCTCAAGCAACCACTTGATGAATTATAATTAGGTTTTCTTCTTGGTAAATTATGGCAGAATCTTGGGTGTAGATGTGGGGAGCAAGCGAGTTGGTTTAGCCAGAACCGACTTACTACGAACAATTGCAACCCCCATAGGTACATTTACACCCGAAGATTCTTTTAAAGAGGTAGCGAGACAAATTCAAAATGAGGGGCCTGTAAGCGGTATTGTAGTTGGCTGGCCGCTAACCACAGAGGGCGAACATACTGATGCAACCCGATTAGTAATTGAGTATATTTCTGCACTAAAAAATAAATTCAAAAGCATCAGAATCTATAAAATGGATGAGCGTTATTCATCCCGCCAGGCAATGAAAATCATGGTGGATTCGGGTGTTCCAAAAAGGAAAAGAAATAAGAAAGGCAGGCTGGATCAGGCTGCTGCCGCTTTAATTTTACAACAGTTTCTAGAAGCACGTCCCGAAATTTAATATGGCAATCTTACCTATCGTTACCTATAACGATCCTGTACTTCGGCAGGACGCAAAAACGGTTAAAGAAAACAGCGAAGAGCTTCAGCAATTGATCGACAATATGTTCGAAACGATGTATAACTCGAACGGAGTAGGTTTGGCAGCACCGCAAATCGGGAAATCAATCCGCCTTTTTGTGATTGATACAGATGTGATGACAGAAGAGCTTGAAGACGAAGATGATGTAGGTCCGATGGTTTTCATAAACCCGGAAATCACGAAGATGGATGGGAATGAAATCAGGCTTGAAGAGGGATGCCTCAGCATTCCCGAAGTGCGGGATGAAGTAAGCAGGCCTGAAATGATTGAAGTTTCTTATCTGGATAGAGATTTCAACAAGCAGCTTCTTCGGGCAGAAGGCTGGCTTTCACGGGTAATTCAGCATGAGTACGACCATCTGAAAGGTGTGTTATTTTTGGATCATATTAGTGCCTTTAGACGAAGGCTCCATCGGTCTGCACTTCGAAAAATAGAGAACGGGAAGCTGGAAATATCTTATCCTGTGGTTCCAAAAACAGGAGTTTGATCCATGGAACCACTCAATATTGTTTTTATGGGGTCGCCGGATTTTGCGGTTCCAAGCCTTGAGAAGCTTCACAATTCAATACATACTATTCAGGCTGTAGTCAGCAATCCCGATAAACGCCGAGGCCGCCGTGGCAAGCCTGAGCCTACCGCTGTTAAGAAAAAGGCACTTGAGCTGAACCTGCCCACCATCGATGTGGAGGATGTAAAATCCACAGAGTTCAGAGATCAGCTTGCAGCTATAAAGCCAGACCTGCTGGTTGTAGTTGCCTTTAGGATATTGCCGCAACCAATTCTTGAAATTCCAAAAATAGGATCAGTAAACCTACACGCATCACTTCTTCCTAAGTATCGCGGAGCCGCACCAATTCACTGGGCAATAATTAATGGTGAAGAGAAAACCGGATGCACTGTTTTTTTTCTGAATGAAAAAGTAGATACCGGTAATATTATAGATACAGTGGAAACGCCAATTGGGCCGTTGGATAATACCGGTGATCTTTACAATCGCCTCAAAGATACAGGCAGTAATCTTCTGATAACATGTTTAGACAAAATCTCAGCCGGAAATTATTCTCTTAAAGAGCAAGATGATTCAAAAGCTACTCCGGCGCCAAAGCTTTTCAAAGAGAACACAAAAATTGATTTTCATCAGGATGCGAGAACCGTACATAACTTTGTACGTGGCTTAAACCCCTTTCCCGGAGCCTGGTGTACATACAATAGCCAAAAAATGAACATCTACAGAACAAAACCTGTTAAAGCCGTTAATATTGATCCGGGTATATTGCAATTTTCAGATAAACAGTTGTTGGCAGGTTGCAGTAAAGGAGCTGTTGAATTGCTTGAGGTTCAATTATCCGGAACAAAAGTGATGTCTGGCGCCGACTTTGCCAACGGTTATGATATCAATGCCAGGCTGCGGTAGATTTTTAAAGACATCTTCCGGACTAAATAATGATTTTTCAGCCTCTTCCGGCGAGAAAAGTTAATTTAATCAATCCTGTTAATTTTGAGTTAAATGGTTGATTAAATCAACTTTTTTTGTGATATACTCACATCTGAAAATGAGGAAATTTTTTAATCTATAAAGTATAAAAACATGGATCTTTCACCACTATTACAGGCTGCAAGAGAAGGGAATTTAAATCAGGTAAAAGAGCTGCACAAGGGAGGGGCAGATCTTAATGAAACCAGTAAGAATGGTTCCTCTGCGTTAATTTATGCATCAGAAAATGGGCATATGGATGTAATACAGTATCTGATTGAAAGCGGAGCGGACCCTGCTATAACAACAAAGATGGGCGGCACCGCTCTAAACAGGGCAGCCGAAAATGGCAGCATCGAAATTATGAAATACCTTCTGGATAGTGGTACGCCAATCGGCAACCTTGCATTGATAGTTGCTGCCCGGGAAGGAAATCTCGAGGCTGTGAAGTTGCTTGTGCAGCACGGAGCTGATGTAAACGCACAACAGCGATGGGGGCAGACGGCCCTTATGCTTGCAGCAAGAGAGGGGCATACTGCCATTGCAAAGTTTCTGCTCGATAGCGGAGCTAATGTTCGTCTTCGTGATAGGAATGATGATACTGCGCTAAATATCGCACTCGACAATGATAACCCTGACATTGTGATGCAGCTGAGGCGTGCCGGAGCCAAAGCACAAACACGCAAAGTGGTAACTCCTGTTCAAACTGACGACGATGATGACGATGATGCAGGCGATGTTGATGATATCATTTCGGATGATGCAGATGTGGCTCCGGATGACGTAGATCTCGATGAGGAAATCTAAAAAATAGTCTCGAAGCTCAGTTTTGATTAGCAGTAATGAGGCAGCCACATGCATGCTAATTAGAAGCGCTTACAATCTTTAAATAATGTTATTCTTGCATTTATATGATCGTAAAAATGGATTGAAAGCGTAAAAAAGGGTATTTTAAATGAATTGATAGCTGCCGGAAGGCAGTAAATTTAAAATGTTAATGGAGTAAAATTTTATGGCAAAAGTAAAAGTAGGGATTAACGGATTTGGACGTATCGGGAGACTTGTTATGCGTGCAATCCTCGAGCATCAAAGTGACAAAGTAGAAGTAGTTGGAATTAACGACCTGACCGATGCAAAAACACTGGCTCACCTCTTTAAGTACGATTCAGCACAGGGTAAATTCAACGGCGAAGTGTATGCCGATGGGAATGATCTTGTGATCAACGGACAAAAAATTGGTGTTACCGCAGAAAGAGATCCCGCCAACCTTAAGTGGGGAGAGCGCGGAGCTGAAGTAATTGTAGAATCAACCGGTATTTTCCGTGATGCAAAAGGCTGTGCCAAGCACATTGAAGCCGGTGCAAAGAAAGTTATTATATCAGCACCAGCAAAAGGCGATATCCAAACAATTGTACTTGGTGTAAACGATAGTGAAATTGACAAGAGCAATACGGTTTACTCAAATGCGAGCTGTACAACAAACTGTCTTGCACCAATGGTGAAAGTTCTTGATGAGAATTTTGGTGTTGAGAAAGGCTTTATGACAACTATCCACGCCTACACAGGCGACCAGGCTTTGGTTGACGGGCCGCACAGCGACCTCCGCAGAGCACGTGCTGCTGCAACCAACATCGTGCCTACTACCACAGGCGCTGCTGCTGCAGTAGGCTTGGTACTTCCACACCTAAACGGCAAACTTGATGGTGGTGCAGTTCGAGTACCTGTGCTTACTGGCTCACTTACAGATTTCACCGCAGTTGTGAAAAAAGGAACAACCGCTGATGAAGTACTTGCCGCTTTCAAAAAAGCTGCTGATGGAGAACTCAAGGGAATTCTTGAGTACAGTGACGAAGAGCTTGTATCTACTGACATTATTGGTAACCCACACTCATGTATTTTCGACAGCGGAACCATTAAAGTAGATGGCAATCTTGTTAAAGTAATCGGCTGGTACGATAACGAAGCAGGTTACTCTGCAAGAACAGCTGAATTGATTACACGTATTGTGTAATACATCCTCAGATATTTTCTGAAATTCCAAAACCCGCAGCTTTTTGGTTGCGGGTTTTTTTATGTGTAAATGTTTAGAAGTTGCAAATCTTTTTGAATGGCAATGAATAAATCTCAAAAGCCAAGACAAGTAAAGTACCTTCAAGCATAGTTGATCGGCCCTTATCTCTGCACCCTCCTGGCACCTATGTAAACATCAAGTATAGAACGCAGGTTTGTGATATCCTCAAGTGGATTCTCCTCCACCACAACAAAATCTGCCCACTTGCCTTCTTCAAGTGTGCCAAGTTTTTCGTCTATATCCATACACTCAGCAGCATAACGCGTGGCAGATCGTAAAATCTCAGCCGCCGACATCCCGGCATTCTGCATCATTTCCATTTCCTTGTGCTCAAAATATCCCTGGAATCGGGCAGGAGGACCGCTGTCGGTACCCATGGCCACGCGAACTCCTGCATTGTGCAGCGCCATCATATTTTCTTTGGCAAGTGGCAGTGCTTTACGATAAAAGTCAGCCTCGGTACCGGTAAAAAGCTCTTGAATCTCAGGACGCTGCAACTGTTCAAGAACCTCAGGCCTTGCATACTCAAGGAAAAAAGGATCATCGAAAAAGTCAGGACGTTCAGCGTAGATATATACGGATACTTCGCGCGTCAGGGTTGGTGTGATGCAAACATTCCGATCCAGCATCAGGCCTATCAATTCCTGATCAATAGGTTCATCCCGCACGCTGTGGGCAATCAAATCACCTCCGTTTTCTACAATCCCTTTGGCATCTTCCAGATATACGATATGGGCTGCCAGTTTCAGGCCAAGATCGTGGACTTCATCAATGATGGCACTGTACACTTCCGGCGCCATTTTTTCGCGTTGCCCAAGGCCATCATCTACTCGGATTTTCATCCAGTCGGGGTTGAAACGGGTACTCCTTTCTACAACTTCAAAAACTTCATCAGGTGTGTCTGTGTGGAGCACATGGCCGGCAAGAAATACCCGGGCTATACCACGCTCAACCGGATCGATATTATCACGAACCATAAAAGCATGAAACGGTTCATCGCCTAAACTCACAACTGTTGTTACACCATAAGCTGCAGAAAGTCTTAGCTGCCTTATCACATTATCTGCGGTGTGAGCTTGTGAAGTGGTATCAAGCCCGTCTGCCATACCTATATGGCCATGAGCATTGATAAGTCCGGGAATAACATAGGCACCGTT
>SLLL01000235.1 GCA_007134085.1 Balneolaceae bacterium | reverse complement strand
TTTCTGGCCGCTGTGGAAGCAACAGAAGAAGCAATACTAAATTCGCTCTTTCTGGCGGAAACAATGAGTGGAGAAAACGGGCGAACCATGAAAGCCCTGCCCGTGAATGAGGTATTAGAAATTTTGAAAAAATATAACGCAGTTGAACAGTAACCTTTTCTTTACCAACCATGAAAAAAATACTTTTGATGCGCCATGCCAAATCTGCCTGGGATAATCCATCCCTGCGGGATTTTGACCGGCCGCTGAACAAGCGCGGTGAACGGGATGCCCCAAAAATGGGAATGTACCTGAAGGAGCTTGGAATATATCCAGATCAAATCTTCAGCTCGCCTGCAAATCGTGCAAAAGCAACAACACTGCATGTGGCCGAACAGCTTGACCTTAGGAAAAAAGTGATCAGCTGGGATGAAGAGCTCTACTTTACCGGGCCGCTTGCCTACGCAAATGCTATTCGCAGGGCAAGTAACGAATCAACCGTTGTGATGACTGTTGGCCACAACCCTATGACTGACGAAGTACTCTCTTTGCTGGCAACAGAACCGGTTCGAAAGCATTTTGCAACCGCCACCATTGCCTGTCTCGAGGCAGATATTGAAAACTGGAACGGCCTTCAATATGGCACCTGCATTGTTAAATGGATGGTTAGCCCCAAAGATATTTCTTCATGAAATCTGCATATAGTAGATGAAAACCTGTATATTTGTGCATCAAAATAATTGAATTCATCTTATGATCTACAAGCAAAAATTCTACTACCTCACAAAAACTCCGTTAAGTGCAGAAGGCCCGAAAGACGTTGAAGTGATTGGCCGTGCCGACGACAGTAACCAGTTCCCAGAATTATTTACCAAGTACGAAGAGTTACGTTCTCACGCATTTAATGAAGACAACCTCTACAGTATTGTTCGGGCTGATGACATTTACGACCTGGTGAGAACAGGCACTGAAAAAGAGGCAAAAGAGCTGGCGTTCGAAAATGCAGAGCCCGAGATAGTTACCAATCTTCAACACAGGGTAATGCAGAAAAACGATAAAAACGCTGCTGCCATCCTGAAAGAGATCCATCAGATAGAAGCCTAGATTCAGGCCTAAAGTAAAATGAGGGTTACTCTCCTTCGTAGGTTGCGGCCAACACCGTAATATCGTCTGACTGAGGGGCGGTGCCGGCAAATTTCATCACATCCAGAAAGAGGCCTTTTACTTTAGAGTTGATACTTTTCTCTGCCGATTTTTTAAGATTTTCAATCACACGCTCCTCGTCAAAGAAGTCACCATCCTCATTTTCTGCCTCGGTAACGCCATCTGTAAACGTTACGATGGTATCACCGGGGTTGAGTTGTATGGAGTGTTTATCGTAGGGGGCATCTTCGAATTTACCAAGCAACAAGCCACCTACATCTTTTAGCTCCGTTACCTCACCCTTTGCACTTTGCAGATATGGCAGGTTGTGGCCACCATTGCAATAACTAAGCTCGCCGGTTTTTATGTTCAGCAATCCATAGAATACGGTTACAAATGTTGTGATATCACTTTCAGGGATAAGCATATTGTTCACCTTGAAAATACATTCGGCGGGATCTATCACCTCAGACCCGATCGATTTTAACATGGTTCTGCAAACGGCCATATAAATTGCTGCAGGTATCCCTTTGCCTGCTACATCTCCGATAAAAAAAGCGAGATGATCATCACCAATTTTGAAGAAATCATAAAAATCGCCCCCTACATGTTTTGCAGCAATCATGTGGGCAAAAATGTCGAAGCGGGCATCATCCTGGTAAACAGGAAAATCCTGCTTTAAGATCTTTTGCTGGATGCGGGCAGCCATATCCAGGTCGTACGTAAGGGATGTTAATTGCTGCTCAAGGTCTCTGGATTGCTGAATGCGCTTAATTTCGCGCAGGGTTTTTTCGATGGTTGTTTCGAGATCTTTAAAATCGATCGGTTTGGTTACAAAGTCGTACGCACCGCAGTTCATTGCCGTGCGGATGTTATCGAGATCACCATAAGCAGAGACCATAATGGCTTTGATATCTTTTCTCTCAAACTGCTGCAATTCGTTCAGAAATGTAAGCCCATCCATTTTCGGCATATTGATATCACTTAACACAAGAGAAATTTCATGCTGCTCGGTTAGCATGTCGAGTGCTTCCTGCCCATTTTCAGCGAAGAAGAATTCGTACTCTTTAGCACGTACCTTTTGGCGAAAACGCTGTATCATCAGCATTTGCAAATCCGGCTCGTCATCAACTACAAGAATTTTTTGTGACTGACTCATTCTAACCCTCCTTTTCTTTTTGAATCATCTGAAAAATTTCCTCTTTCAAATGATTGAAATCTATTGGCTTGGTAAAAAATTCTTTCGCACCCGAGGCAATTGCCTTTTGATAGTTTTCATCATCACCATAGGCCGATATCATACTAACATTAATTTCAGGATGCTCTGATTTGATCTGATTCAAAAGTTCAATGCCAGTCATGCCCGGCATATTGATATCAGAAAAAACATACACCACATCAGGTGGGTTTGAACTGTTAAGAATCTCAAGGGCTTCCTGTCCTGAGAAGGCAAACACCAGCTCGAGCTCTCCATTGCGCAGCTCTTTTCTGAACTTTTGCCGGAACAACATCTCTACATCTTTTTCATCATCTACAACCAGAAATTTCATATCAGCCCGTTTAGTAGTGTTAATTAGTGAGGCAAGGCCTACTCAAAGGTTTACATGCCCTTATTACTAAAACTAAATATGTACTTCAGAAGAATTTAGGTGATGCATTATACATTATTTTCGCTTGAAAATTAAACTATCCTAAAAGTTTATCTGCCCACACTTAACTTGCTTTCCGGCCTGATCTAACGCCTTTACTCAGCTTTCTTACATCTTCAGGGAACACCACTTTCATACACCATTCATTATACGGAGTGATCAGTGGAATGTAGGGCTGGTTTTTTAAAAAAAGGTTGTTGGCTTTTTCATATGTAAGCCCGAAAAATAGCTTTCCAAAAAAAACCCAGATCCAGCCACCCACAGCAGCTCCAATTGTAAAAAGAACCAGGATAACCACCAATAGCAGAAAGGATTCTCCATATGAGATTTCTTCTTCCCCGGTCATACCCAATACCCAAAACAAGCTAAATACACCGCTCAGTGTTATGATCACAGCAAGAGTGATGGATGTGGCAAGAAAGCTATTCCGAACTTTATCTGACCGGATCATTTTATGTTTTTCATTGACATCAATCGAAAGTGTAAAAAAATGAAATGAATTAGCTGCTGTTATATACCAAATTGTACATTTCAACCTACTCTTTTTTAACAAGCATTACTTCCAGTTCTTCCAGTGTTTTGTTCTTCGTTTCAGGCACAATTCTCCACACAAAAATTAATCCGGCAGCAGCGAATAGGCCGTATATCAGAAAAGTAAGGCTGCTTCCAATTGTGGCAAGCTCCCACGGGAATACAAGCTGCACCAGAAAGCTGAATGCAGAGTTTATAAAGCCTGCAAAAGATATGGCCAGCGCTCTTACCCGCAGTGGGAAAAGTTCAGAAAACATTACCCACATCACCGGGCCAAGTGATATGGCGAATGATGCCACAAAACCTAATATCCCGAAAAGTATCAACACCGGATTGATATCTATAGCGGCCTGAATCAGGGCTGCTTCGTACTCTACGGCTGCCTCCTGCCCGAATACATCAATCACTGCATTTTTGAAGTGTACGTCGTTTTGGAACGTTACACCGTAGAGGCTACCAAGAAGCTCTTCATCGAGTGGAATTTCGAGGGCCTCAACTTGTGCAGGATCGAGCTGATACGTGGCAGAGTGAAAACCGTATGCCAGTACCATCATCGCTATGGTAATTCCGGTAAGCCCCCCTATAAGCAGTGGCCTTCTTCCAAGTTTATCAATAAACAGAATAGCCAGAACCGTGAAGAATACATTTATTAACCCCACCAGAATTGCCTGCATAAATGAAGCATCCGTACCAATGCCTGACTGCTCAAATATTATCGGAGCATAGAAGAAGACCGCATTGATACCGGTTATTTGCTGTAGGATAGCAAGCGTTACGCCAATAAGGAGCACATATCGCAGGGCGGGGTGAAAAATTTCTTTGATGGATACCTTGTCACGATGCTTATCTGCTTCGAGGCTTTTCTTCACATCATCAAGCTGCTGCTGTGCTGCATCAGAACCCACCAACCGGTTAAGTGTAACACGAGCTTCATCAACCTTTCCTTTCATGATTTGCCAGCGAGGGCTGGCAGGCACAAAAAGCAACCCAAGAAAATAGATCACAGCCGGTATTGCTTCCACACCCAGCATCCATCGCCAGGCGTGTTCACCTATCAGCAGAGCTTCCACCCAGCCGGCATCACTTTGAGCCCATTGCAGAATTAAATAGTTGCTGAAAAAAGCAGCAGAGATACCTACTACAATATTGAGCTGATTAAAACTTACCAGCTTGCCTCTTATTTTGGCCGGTGAAATTTCAGCGATGTACATCGGCGCAATAATCAATGAAGCACCAACACCCAGGCCGCCCACCATTCGGGCAATTACAAACAGGGTAAAATTTGTTGCCAATGCAGAGCCCATGGCGGAGACAGCAAATAGTATAGCCGCCGCCATTAAAACATTTCTTCTGCCATAGCGGTCGCTAAGCCAGCCGGAACAGAGCATTGCGAGGGTTGCGGTTAATGTCAGAGATCCAACTGCCCACCCCAACTCAAGTTTTGAGAGCATGAACTCAGCTTCAATAAAACGCACCACCCCGGAAATAACTGATGCATCAAAACCCATTAAAAAGCCGCCAAGTGCTACAATTAGTGCAATTCTGGTGGGAAATATTTTCTTGTCGCTCATTTTCGCCCTTTTTATCTCATGTTTACAGTTTCTTAAACACTATAAGTAGATGAAGAATGTTGTTGCTCTAATCTGTTCAAAATATTTGAATAAAGCAGATGATTTTTCAAAAAAAGCTGGTTTACCCATCCTGAAATTTTTCACTCAATCCAATACCCCTCAAGCATCACACGGTGGATGCTTTGCGTATTCCGGACATCCTCCAGCGGATTGCGGTCCAGCAGAAGGAAGCTGGCTGTTTTCCCTTCAGTAATAGTTCCCATGCTATCATCAAGCCCCAAAAAACGGGCGGGGTCAATCGTAGCAGACCGTAACACATCGGTTATAGACATGCCTCCGGCAACCATATACTGCAGTTCTCTGTGGGCACTGTATCCTGGAATAACCGAAGGGTTCCCGGCATCCGCCCCCATAAGAACAGGCACGCCGGCTTGGTGGAAAAGCACAAAATTTTGCAGCATATTCTCCTCAACTGATTCGGCATCAAATTCCAACATGCCTAACATCAGTTTATTTACCAGCCAATTTTGTAAACTTCGTACTGTTCTTTTGGAACTGTATTGTAGCATGAAAGGATCATCTAATAGTTTACCTGTTTTTATGTAATGAGGAACATAGGCAATGGAGAGTGTAGGTGTATAATAAATAGGTTGCGTTCTCATAATTTCGAAAAACGGTTCGGCATTCGTCAGAGCTTGATCACCAACGGTATGCACAAGAACATTTACCCCGGCGTTTATGGCATCTTCAAAATCACCCTGGCGGGAAACGTGAGCAAAAACTGTAAGTCCGTGTTCAGAGGCTATCTCAACAATGTTTCTGATAAGTTCTGTTGATATTCGTGGCTCCGCAGGACCGCCGCCCAGGCCGGTTTCCACCATTACCTTAATACCTTTCATGCCCATTTCTTTTTGGGTTGAAATGAGTAAATCCAGGTCGGTTTCTTCATCAATCATGAGTATCCCTTCTTCACTGACATCAATGTTATCAACGGATACACCACTCATCATAGAGATCATACCGAGCGGATATCCTCCGGGAGCAGTAAAGATATCACCGGTTGCGTAAATTACAGGGCCAACGGCTTCCCTGTTTTGTTGCTTTCTGATTAAATCCAGCGTAATCTCCTGGTTGAATCCATGCCCACCAAGAGTAAAAATCAAGCCAACTCCATATCGCGCATATTGCTCCAATGCCATCAGGCGTCCGGATTCATCAGGTGGAATCAATCCGCCCGTATTTAAATGGGCGTGCATATCGATCATTGCCGGCATGATGTACCTGCCTTCAGCGTTTATAATCTGGTACGCATCCAATAAACTATCAGGTACCGACCCTGTAAACATGCCGGCGATCACTCCATCCCGAATATACAGATGCTGAGCTTCTGACAGGCTGCCTGATTCTACATCAATAATGTTTGCATTCATAAGTATAATCCCCGGACCCCGATCAGTATATACAGAAGCGGGATCAAGCTTCAGTGCGTGCTCATACGGATTATGGAACCACGCAAAGTATGCAACAACCCCCGCAAGTAATAGAACTGCTACCCCAATCAACAGATACTTCAAAACCTTCATGTAACCCCCCAATTTTAATTTTTGATTTTTTATTCTAATCGCCAGTTAGTTTTAGCCTAACAAGATTTTAAAAGTAGTTTTTTCTGATGGAATCGAGTCAATGCTTAATGTTCCT